>DASSIO010000243.1:0-13104 GCA_035691825.1 Terriglobales bacterium
CGCTTCTTCTACCGCGATCGCCTGGATTACCGCCGCACCCTAATCGAATTCGGACGCACGCTTACGAATGAAGTGCGGCTTGAGCCCATGCTAGGTTCGGTGATGGACCGGGTATCCCAGACACTGCTCGTCGACCGTCTGGCCATCTTTGTCGAAGACGTATCGAACCCCGGCCATCTCCGGCTTGCTCGCTCCATGGGCGTACGTCTCGCGGAGCCTCTCGATCTCAGTTTTCTCGGTCCGGCCCGGCCCGAGTTCGCGCGTGGGGCGCTTTTCTTTGAGTCGCCCCGCGCTGCCCGAAATGTGAGCGAGTCTGTGCGCCGCACGCTGGAGCAGTTAGACCTGAACTACTTCGTTCCCTGCCGGATTCGCGAGCATACCGTGGCCGTATTGGGCCTCGGCAAGACTGTTGACGGCGACTATCTCTCCAGCGATGACGTCGAGCTAGTCGAAACGATTGCGGGTTACGTCGCGGTAGCTCTTGATAATGCTCAGCTCTATACGTCGCTCGAGCAAAAGGCCCTGGAGATCGCTCGCCTGAAGGACTTCAGCGAGAACATCGTGGAATCCTTAAACGTGGGCGTTCTGGCGGTCGACCTGGAAGGCATCGTCGAATCCTGGAACACGCGCATGGAGCAGCTTTTCGGAGTCGCCCGCCAGGAAGCCGTCGGCCGGCAGCTTCGTTCCCTTCTTCCCGAAGAACTTGCTACGGAAATCGCGGCACGGGGCGACGAGGAGCAGATCACGGGGATTTACAAGCAGCGCCTTCACCACCAGGGCAAAGCGCTCACTTTGAACGTTTCCATCACGCCGTTGGTGAGCAAGTCCGCTGAACGCATCGGACGATTGTTGCTGTTCGATGACGTCACGCAGCGAGAGCGGATGGAAGAACAGATGACGCAGACGGAGAAGCTGACCTCGCTCGGCCTTCTCGCGGCCGGCGTCGCGCACGAAGTCAATACGCCTCTGGCGGTCATTTCCAACTACATCCAGATGCTGGCAAAACAGATGCCCGACGGGGATCCACGCCAATCGATTATCGAGAAGATCGTCAAGCAGACTTTCCGCGCGAGCGAAATCGTCAACAACTTGCTGAACTTCTCCCGGACCGGAGCAGGCGAAGCTGCGGACATCGATGTGAACCGCGTAGTGGAAGAGACTCTGTCGCTGGTATCCCATCCCCTGAAAACTTCTCAGATTCAAGTGGTCAAGCATCTTGGCGAAACGCTTCCCGCGGTCCGGGGTTCCGCGAACAAATTGCAGCAGGTCTTTCTGAATCTTTTCCTGAACGCGCGCGACGCCATGCCCGGCGGCGGTTTGTTGGAAGTGCGGACAGGCTCGCATAACGGAAGTGTTGAGGTTGAGGTTGTTGATACCGGCGCGGGTATCGCCCGCGAACATATTCACCGCATCTTCGATCCTTTCTTCACAACAAAACCCAACGGCCGCGGCACCGGATTGGGCCTTTCCGTGAGCTACGGCATCATCAAGGAGCACTCGGGCAAAATAGATGTCCGGTCAACTCCCGGCAAGGGTACCTCTTTTCATGTGGAGTTCCCCGCGGTCAGAAAGTCCGTTCATGTCTAAGGGCTCTATCCTGGTTGTCGATGACGAATCAGAAATCCGAGAGGGCCTTGAGCTTCTGCTCACGAGTGAGGGCTATGGAGTCTCCAGCGCGGAAACGGGCGAATCCGGCCTCGCGAAACTGGAAGAGCATCCTTTCGATTTGCTGCTGCTGGACGTCAGCCTGCCGGACCGCAATGGCATCGAACTGCTTCGAGAAATTCGCCGGCGTGATCCGCATCTTTCCGTCGTACTAATCACCGCCTACGGCTCGATTGATATGGCGCGCGCCGCATTCAAGGGTGGCGCGCTCGATTACATTACGAAGCCCTGGTCCAATGATGAATTGCTGGCGCAAGTGGCCCAGGCAGTGGAATCGCGCCGTCTTCGCGAAGAAAACGTTCATCTCAAACGAGCTCTAAAACAGCGCTTCAATTTCCCCAACATCATCGGCAAGAGCGAAAAAATGCTCACGCTCCTGGATCTTGTCACTCAGGTCGCGCCTTCGCGTTCGACCGTGCTGATCAGCGGAGAGAGCGGCACCGGAAAAGAGCTGATCGCCAAGGCCATCCATTCCGCTTCCACGCGCGCGGACAAGGCATTTGTGCCCGTCAACACCGGGTCCATACCAGTGGACCTGCTCGAATCGCAACTTTTTGGCCATGTAAAGGGGGCCTTCACCAGCGCGGTTGCCTCCAAGAAGGGCCTCTTCGAAGTCGCCGATCAGGGCACTATATTTTTTGATGAAATTGCCACCATCAGCCCGGAGACGCAGGCGAAGCTGCTTCGTGTGATTCAAGAACGCGAGTTTATGCGTCTTGGCGGCACAGAACAGATCAAGGTGGATGTGCGGATTGTCGCCGCGTCAAACGTGGACCTGCTCACGTTGGTACGTGAAGGACGATTTCGCGAGGATCTTTATCACCGCCTAAACGTGATTCACCTTCTGCTCCCTCCGCTTCGCGAGCGCCGCGAGGACGTTCCCGCTTTGCTTGCGTATTTCCTGGAGCGTTATTGCCTCGAAAACGGGAAACCGATGCGTTCGTTCACCGCGGGAGCCATGAAGCTCCTTATGGATTACGATTGGCCGGGGAACGTCCGCGAGCTGGAAAATGTCGTCGAGCGCGCCGTCGTACTTTCCACGCAAGAACGGGTCGATGTCGAACTGCTGCCGGAAAGCATCCGCAGCAAGGAGATTGTCCGCGGCGTCCGGCTGCAGTTGTCGGAATTTCTTCCGCCCCTGCCAGGCGAGCCAGGTTCGCGTTCCGCTGCGGATCATCCACAACCTTCGCTATTCCAGATCATGGACGAGATCGAGCGGCGGATAATCACGGACATGTTGGAACGAACCGGTTGGAACCAGACCGAAGCCGCCGAACGATTTATGATTCCATTGTCAACCCTCAATCAAAAGATCAAACGACTGGGAATTGATGCCCGCCGACGCGGCCGCGGCGATGATACTTTCTCCGCATCCAGCGGCAAGTAAACACTCTTTTCTTCTTCTTTGGCAGAGTTCTGGCCCTAATGTTCCAGACTTTCATCTTGCATCTAGGCGCGGGTCTATGCACAGTATCGCGGGATGATACTTCGCCTTTCCACCGCAACTGCCCGCGGGCTGCTTGTGCTTCTTGCCCTGGCGCTGGCCGCGGGGCTTTCCTACTCGGCAATCCGGAACGCCATTGCGGAGCACGACGTCGGACTAAATTCGCGTGAGGGATACGAACGTGCCACGAACCTCGAACCGGATGAGGCCCGCAACTGGTATCTCCTGGGGCGCTATTGGCAATACAACCTGGAAGATCCCGAAGCTCAGCGGGCTATCCAGGCCTATCAAACGGCATTGTCCCTGGATCCGCATTCGGCGAACACATCCATGGATCTGGGTTCGGCGTACGAGTCCGAAGGCGATTTCACACACGCGCGCAGCGCATTTCTTCAAGCCAAGCGAGCTTACCCGCTTTCGCCGGACGTTGCCTGGCGCTACGGAAATTTCCTCCTCCGGCAAGGCGAGATAGATGCTGCGCTAACGGAAATTAAGCGCGCTGTCGAGGTCGAACCGAAGCGCGGAGCGGGCGCCTTTGCACTCGGCATGCGAGTCGATCCGGACATCAATAAAGTCATTGACCGGATCCTGCCGCATTCTCAGGAAGCCTACTTGAGCGTGATTTCGTCGCTGACGGAACAGCAGCAGACGGATCAAGCCCTCTTTGTCTGGTCCCGGCTTACGACGCTACAACCGCGGTTTCCTCTTCGGGAAGCCTATCCCCTTCTCGAAGCACTCCTTCACAAAGGGCAGATGACGGAAGCCCAGCGCGTTTGGGATCAAGCACTCAACATCGCGGCCGTCTCGCGGCCCTCTGATCCACCGAATTCTCTAGTCTGGGATGGCGGATTCGAATTGAATACTGTCGGCGGCGGCTTCACCTGGCGCTATCCTGCTGTTATCGGGGGGGTGCAGATTCGTGTCGATGCGAAGGAACGGCATTCTGGAAACCGTTCCCTGCGCCTGATTTTCAATGGCCTGCAAAATGTCAATTTCAGTGATGTCTGCCAGTATGTTGCTGTCCAGCCTTCTACTTCCTACAGGTTTTCAGCGTGGGTGAAAACGCGTGGTCTCTCTACGGATCAAGGAATTCGATTTGCTCTGCATTCGATCAGCGCCACGGACAATTCCCTCGTCTGGACCAATGACCTTCGTGACACCCAGCCATGGACGCCGATCGTTCTCCCATGGACTTCCGGAAAGGACGTTCACCAACTCCAGCTTTGCGCCGCGCGATTACCAAGCGGGCAATTCGACAACAAAATTCACGGTTCAGCTTGGATCGACGACGTTCTCCTGACTCCGGAATCCGCGGAGCCCGCGAAGCAATGAAGTTCCTGCGCATCGGCATTTGTGCGCTTATCGTATTCGGCGTGGCCTCGCACGGGGCCGTTGAAGATTGGGCGCGCGCCGTCCTGGAAACAGGAGCGGGATTGCTGTTCCTTGCCTGGGCCGTGCGGGTGTATTTCAAGCAGGAGCAGCAGCTTGTTGTCTTGCCCTTGGAATTGCCTCTTGTCGTTCTCTTACTCATCGTCACCGGCCAATTGGTTTTTCACACGACTGCCTCCTCGTTCAGCACCCGCACAGAACTCCAGCTGCTTCTCGCTGATATTATTATTGTTTTCTTGACTGGACAGGCTTACCGGACGCTCGAAGACTGGCGCAGTTTCGTGTGGTTTGGAATGAGCTTCGGATTTCTCGTGTCGTTGTTTGGGATCTTGCAGCACCTCACCTTCAACGGGAAACTCTATTGGTTCCGCGAAATGCGGTTTGGCGGAATCCCGTTTGGGCCGTACGTAAATCGCAATCATTTCGCGGGATTTGCAGAACTGGTGATTCCGCTCTCCCTGATCCCCCTGGTTCTTGGCCGCGTCCGCCGGGAAAGGTGGTTTCTCGTCAGTCTGTTCGCAGTTGTGCCTATCGGCGCTCTATTTCTATCCGCCTCTCGGGGGGGCATCGTAAGTCTTAGCGTGGAAGTAGGCGCTTTGGTCCTATGGTTGATTCTTCGCCGGACCGCGAAAAAACACTTGCTCTCCGGGGGGGCGGTCCTTCTACTGGCATTTCTCATGGTGTCCTGGCTCGGTGTACAGCAGCTCGTTGAGCGGTTTTCTAGTCTGCAATCTCTCGAGGTGACCGCCGGGAAACGCGCCTCCATGAGATCAGACACTTGGAGGATTTTCGAGGACCACTCTTGGATAGGCACTGGTCTAGGCACGCTCCAGCTTGTCTTCCCAGCTTACGAAACGCTATACGACGGAAAGATCGTCAATCACACCCATAATGACTACCTGGAGGGCCTCGCCGAGACAGGCATTGCCGGAGGCTTGTGCTGCGTCTGGTTCCTTGGAGTGCTTCTTTTCCATTCTCTCCGGCGTCTCTCCCAGCCGACTAGCGCTTTTGCTTCAACACTCCAGCTCTCGGGATTCATCGCCTGTCTTGGATTTCTCACGCACAGTCTCGTTGATTTCAATCTGCACATACCGGCGAACGCTCTTTTGTTCTTCCTGATGGCGACGCTCGCGACAAGCGAAATACGCCAACCGCCACCCCGAACTATCGCGTCGTAGCACCCTCCCGAGGCACTGGCCCGCCCCCTGAAATCGGTGATGGACTTTGTCCTACCGCCTGTATCATCATGATTGGGGGTCATCTATTCGTATGCAGCCAGCGAGACTGGGTGCGGCGACGTGGTGTCTCGTCTCCGCGACTCTGCTCGGGTTAGTACTTCTGGCGCCGCCCAGCCGCGCGCAGACAGTTCTCGAGACGCCGCAGCAAACTAACGATCGCATCCGGGAGCTTTCCGCTCTCGCGCGCACGGCTCCGCACGATTACGTCATTGGAACTGGAGATCTGCTTTCCATTGAAGTATTCGACGTAAAAGAGCTCAGCCGGGACGTGCGTGTTAGCCAGACCGGTAGCATAGGCATTCCACTCGTGCCGGTGCGACTACACGTCGCCGGGCTCACCGAAATTCAGGCTGAGGAGAAAATTGCCGAAGTGCTGGAAGCGAACGGACTGGTATCGCACCCCGAGGTGAGCGTCACCGTAAAGGAAAGAAAAAGCAAACCCATTACAGTGGTTGGGGCTGTCGCTCATCCCCTGGTTTACCAAGCCGACCGTCAGGTCACCCTGCTAGAAGTTCTGGCCGAGGCCGGCGGGCTCTCTAATGATGCCGGCGATGAGGTCATCATCACTCGGCCCGCGCCGCGGATGGCTTTCAGCGAGTCAGAACCTCCCGCGGCTGGGCCACCTGAAGCGAGCCCTGTCGAGGCTCAAGCTGCCAGTCCAGACGCCAAAGTCGCCACACCTCCAACGAATGCTTCGAACCCTGGGGAAAAGGCCGCGGAGCCTCCTGCGTTGCCTCCACCGAATAGTCCATCGGAAAACTCCATCAACGAGTTGAGCGCTCCTGAGACGCCCATCGCTACGAACACTATCACTGTTAATTTGTATCAGCTGATGGAGGCGGGCAACGTCAAGAACAATATCGAGCTGCAAGCGGGCGACGTTGTGACGGTTCCACACGCAGGCATCGTGTATGTTCTGGGAGCTGTTTCCCGGCCAGGGGGATTTGTTCTCACCAATGACCGCGAGCAATTGAATACCTTGAAGATTCTCGCGTTGGCCGGCGGTTTTACGCGAACCGCGAAGACGGACCATGCTGTAGTCATTCGAAAGGACGCCCAGGGACAACAGCACGAAGTGCAGCTCGATCTGAAGAAAATCCTGAACCGCCAAGCCGAAGATCTGCAACTTCAGCCCAGTGACATTCTGTACATTCCTGAGAGCGGAGCCAAACGAGCCGTTTTGAGATCCATCGAGTTTGGTATCGCCCTTGGCTCGGGTGTTGCACTCTACCGGCTGGCGTATCACTAGAAGATGGCAGAAGACAACAAACTCGTTCCGCGGGGAAACGGGATGGATGGTGCAGTTGAGTTGATCCCTCCCACCGCGCACCTTCCGGCTTGGGATCTCTCGCCCCGCGAGCCGCATCTTTACGACTACCTGCTAATCCTGCGCAAGCACCAGTGGCTGATTTTGTCTTTTCTGTTATCCGTCGTCACAATCGTCAGCATCGCCACATTCCGCATGCAGTCCGTCTATGTGGCTACGGCTCGTATTGAAATCGACCGTGAGAATGCCAGCATACTTCCTTTCCCTGGCATGGATCCTTACGCGTACATGGCGGATCTCGAGAACTACATCGAGACGCAGTCGAAAATTCTGACGAGTGAAACCCTGGCCCTGCAAACCATTCGGAGCAGCGGCCTCAGCACGCGGGCTGAGTTCTCCTCTCCCAACGGACCTTCCGAGGCACTTGCCATCGGCAGCCTGGAAAACCAGAAACGTCCCCCTGAACTGGGCGCTTTTCTTGGCAGCCTCGGCGTGAAGCGCGTTCCCAACAGTCAGCTACTGGATGTCAGTTTTGAGTCGACGGACCCGCAGTTCGCCGCGCGCATCGTTAATGAGCACATCAAGAATTTCCAGGAGCAGAACATACGCAGCCGCTACGATGAGACCACTCGGGCGACTACCTGGCTTCGCGATGAGATGGACGAACTCAAGATCAAAGTCCAGCAGTCGGAAGATAAGCGCATCGCATACGAGCGAGCAAATCAGATATGGACGCTCGACGACAAGCAAAACATCACCACGCAGCGCCTTGCCGATATCAATAAGGAATTAACCGATGCGCAGTCTGAGCGCATGAAGAAGGAAGCGCTCTACCAATTTGCGAAGTCGGGCGACATTACGGCCGTGCCTCAGCTCCGCGACAACCCTACATTGCAGGCCCTCACGCAAAAACGCCAGACTGCGTCAGAAGAGTACAAAGAGGCGTTAGGTCAATACGGCCCGAATTTCCCCAAGGTGCAGCGTCTACAGTCTCAATTGAAGGATCTGGACCAACTCATCCAGAAGGAGAATGTCAACACGCTGGACAGGATTGAAACCGATTACCGGGAAGCCCGACAGCGGGAACTACTGCTCACCCAGGCGCTCGATGAGCAGAAAGCGCAGGCCAATGCGATGGCCGAGCGCCTCGTCGAATACAACATCCTGAAGCGCGAAGCGGAAGCCAATAAGGCTCTGTATGACGGCCTGATGACCAAGCTCAAAGAGGTGGGTATCTCTGCGGCCCTACAGTCGTCCAATATCAGGGTTGTCGATCCTGCCATGATTCCCACCACTCCCTCGCGCCCGGCCAAGACAAAGAACATAGCACTGGCTTTTCTTGTCGGACTGGTTGGAGGTATAGGACTCGCCCTTCTGCGCGAGTATCTCGACAACACCGTCAAGACTCCTGATGACATCGAGACACTCGCCCGCTTGCCCTCGCTGGCCGTGGTGCCGCAATTCGCAGCCAATGGGAATGGCAATCGCAAGCGCTTCCTGCCGAGCATATCCGCGAACGGGCATGAAAAACGGATTGAGCTGGTGGCTCAGCATCTCCCCAAATCGCAAATGTCTGAAGCGTTTCGCGCGCTTCGCACTTCTCTCCTGCTCTCCCAGCCCGGACGCCCGCCCCAGGTCATTCTTGTAACCAGCGCACTCCCCCGCGAGGGCAAGACCACCGCTGCGGCAAACCTGGCCGTCACTCTTGCGCAACTTGGAGACCGCACTGTGCTCGTTGACGCGGATTTGCGCAAGCCTGGTGTTGGCCGCCTGCTTAACCTGGGAAGCGGGAAATATGCCGGGCTCAGCTCTTATCTGGCGGGTGTTTCAACGCTTGATCTCGTCACCGTGCCGCACCCCGCCATCCCCAATCTTGCCGCGATTCCGACTGGGCCGCTCCCGCCTAATCCGGCGGACCTTTTATCTTCCAGCAAGTTGGCGGAAGCCATCGCTGAATTGCGCTCCAAGTACAAATTCGTCGTAATTGACTCTCCGCCCGTCATGGCCGCTACGGACGCTGTCATTCTTTCAGTGCAAACCGACGGAGTCTTGCTGGTTGTGCGAAGTGGCGAGACTCCCAAAGAAGCTTTTACACGCACGCGCGATCTGTTAAATAGCGTGAAGTGCCACATACTCGGCGTCGTGCTGAACGCGGTGGATTCCACGGCCCCCGACTACTATTATTCTTATAGATATTATCCATACTCATACGGCTATGGCCCGCAAGAAGCCGGCGAATTTCCGCATGGCGTGGAACAAAGCGCGGAGGCCGTCTCCGAGAGTTCACTTCGCAATCGCGACGACGACCAGGCCTTGTAAGGAGGTACATTGCGTTATCTGATTACGGGCGGCGCTGGTTTTATCGGTTCTCACCTGACGGAGCGGCTTCTCGCCCGTGGCGACCGTGTCGTCTTGCTCGACAATCTCTCCACTGGAAGCATAGACAACATCCGCCATCTGAAGGCTTCCGGCAAGATGGAATATCACCTGGACACGATCGACAATCTCCAACTGCTTGCGGAACTCGTCGACGATGCCGACGTCATCGTGCATCTTGCCGCAGCGGTCGGTGTCAAATTGATCGTGGAAAGCCCCGTTCGAACCATCGAGACGAATGTCAACGGCACCCAACGGATCCTGGAAGCTGCTTGCAAAAAACGCAAACTGGTCCTCACGGCTTCCACGTCCGAAGTCTACGGCAAAAACACTAACATCCCTTTTCACGAAGATGCCGACCTTGTCCTCGGGCCAACTACCAAGGGCCGCTGGAGCTATGCCGCCTCCAAGGCTCTTGATGAATTTCTCGCACTTTCTTACTGGAAAGAAAAAAAGCTTCCAGTGATTGTGGTGCGCTTGTTTAACACCGTAGGCCCGCGGCAGACCGGGCGCTACGGGATGGTCCTGCCGAATTTCGTCAAGCAGGCGATAGAGAACGAACCCATCCGGGTGTACGGCAACGGCCAGCAGTCCCGGTGCTTCTGCGACGTCCGCGACACCGTCGAGGGTCTGATTCGCCTGATGGACACGGAGCGCTCCATCGGTGAGGTCGTCAATGTTGGCAACACAGAAGAGATCACCATTGAAGGACTCGCGAAGCGGGTTAAGGAACGCACTCAAAGTTCCTCACCGATTGAATTCGTTCCTTACGATCAAGCCTACGAGCCGGGATTCGAGGACATGATGCGTCGTGTCCCGTGTCTCGATAAACTCCACGCCCTGACCGGCTTTCGTCCTCAGACCTCGCTCAATGAGATCATTGACCGAGTTGCTGACTACTTCCGCCAAAAGGAAGAAGCCGCTGTGACGCGAGTCGCTGCGAGCACCGCTGGTTGATGTGGAGTTGTGGAAAATCGCAACCTGGGGCAAGTTCGCGGGCTACGACTGCATGAAGTGCCGCTCTTAAGGCGACTTGGGCGGTGGGCCGTCGAATTTGTCATCCCCAATCGGTTCGTTTTGCCTGACTCCCAGGATTTTTAGGGAAATCTTCGTGCCCCATGCGCCGCCCGGACTTGACCACCGCACAATAAATGGCATTTTTACCCCGCCAACTTCGCGATAGTCGTCGAAATCGGCTTGTATCTGAAATCCACCAAACACGGTCTGTTCCAGGATATGACGGCGGAGAAGCAGACCAGACTGAACATCAAAGAAAAACTCTTCGCTCGTCTGTTCCGGAGAGGTCCCGGCAATGATATAGGTCTCGCGTTCTCCGATTCTCTCTTTGCCTGTCACCTTTACGTTGGAGTATTGGCTACCTATCCGGCTGCCTTGGTAGAGCTCTGAGTCGCGCATGATGGAATTTCGCTGCGGTGTGTTGAGGAGGCCCCAGTACGAATGTTCCGAATCCTGCGCCCAGGCGCGTTTTCCGTCGAATCCAACCCAAAGACTATACGTTGGCGATTCCGAGATAAGCAGCACCTTCTGAGGCGCCTTTTGATAAAGCACTGTTTTCGATTCCGAATTCTGGCCATTCAATGGCTGAGTTCTGATGATCCGAGTCTTGACATCGTTAAGGGCGGCTTGTCCCCCGAGCGCTTGAGTGTAGTGTTCGAGCACTTCGGTTACACCCGGAAGCGAGACTCCGGGGGGCGTTCCGGTGGCCACCGTTTCCGCCTTTGGCAGTCGGGGCGGAGGAGGACTAATGGGAGCCAGCGAAATAGGCTCTTGATGGCCCTGATGACAGGTGAAGCAATTCACCGTGTCTTTCCCCTGGAACGCCTGCTGGTTGATCTGGCGTACCAGGAGAATCATTTCTCTCGCCCGGCGCTTCTCTTTCGTCACGTCCTGGCTGAAGTCTTGCCTGTGGCAAAAGTCGCAATCCACATTCAACGAACTGGCAATAAAGGACATTGCCCCTTGTAAATCTCCTGCGCGCATTCCCTTGAGGACCTGAATGTTTTTAAAGACCTTTTCGGCGGGTTGTTCCTCGCGCGATTCCGACGCAATCGTTTGCGCTGCGGTATCCCGGCAAAGGAAAAATGCGATCATGCAAAATACGAAGATTATCGCGCGTGCCGCATCAGCATTCTGCCGAGCAATCCGATTTCCCATTCGAAAGCCCTTCATTCCTCTCACCGCCTGGATGCGCCAGTGTGACGCGCCCGTTCCTTACGCGCCCTCACAATTGACCGTCCAGCGGCAATTACTCAACAGGTTTGGGGCGAACCGCTCTTTGCGCGGGGCCAGAAGGACAAGGCAAGAGTCGGCGGTACCGAGGAATTGACAGTGTCTTAAAGAAACCGTCCCAGTGGTTCCAGCAGTTTTTCGCGATAATTTCGGCTGAGCGTCAATTCCGTACCGTCCGTTAGCTTGACGATATAGTCGCCATGGAAAATCGGCTGCAATTCGCGAATCCGGTCGACATTGACTAGCGACGAGCGATGAATCCGGAGGAATTGCCTTTGGTCGAGGCGTCGCTCCAGAGATTGGAGAGTCTCGCGAATCAAATGAGTTTCCCGGGCCGCATGCACCCGCACATAGTTGTCGGCGGCTTCGATCCAATCTATTTCTTCCACGCGAAGAAAAACAATGCGCCCGGCGGACCGGATCACCAGTCGTGTAAGCCTATCTTTTTTCGACTGCAGATCTTCGAGCAGTCCGGCCAGACGGTCGTTCAACAGGCCCTCCCGAGCTCGCCGAATTTCCTCCTTGGCTCTAAGAACCGCGGCTTGAAACCGCTCCCGGTCGAATGACTTGAGCAAATAGTCGAGCGCATGCACTTCAAAGGCGTGCACTGCGTAGCGGTCGTAAGCTGTCACGAAAATAATCACCGGCATGTGCCCGCCGCACAGGGCGTCCAGCACGCCGAAACCGTCCACTTCCGGCATCTGCACGTCAAGAAAGACCAAGTCTGGCTTATGCTCCAATATGCCGTCGATAGCCTTTTGTCCGTCCGGAAATTCTCCAATCACTCCGATTTCTGGATCGGGGGCGAGCAGGGATCTGATCCGCTCGCGTCCCAGCGGCTCGTCATCCACGATGATTGTGCGAATCTTCACTTAACAGCGTCCCCTTATTTTCCTTCTGCCACGTCCTCCTCCATCAATTGGAACGGGAGGGCAAGATTCACGACGAGTCCACCACGGGCTCCGTTTTGCATTTCGAAACGATGCGCAGCTCCGTAGAGCTGTTCCAAGCGCGCTCTCGTGCTCGAGATGCCCACACCTTTCTTGGAGTTTGCCGTGGCGGGCATCCCGGGGCCGTCATCACTTACGCTAAGAGCGAGCATGCCGCCCTGGCGTTCCGCGCGAATTTCGACGTGTCCAGGCGTGGAGCGTGACGCAATCCCGTGCCGAATCGCATTTTCGACGAGCGGTTGAAGAATGAGATACGGTACGCGGGCGTCGAGCGTCTCCGGCGCGATCTGAAGCCGGACTTCTAGCCGGTCAGCAAAACGCGTTCGTTCGATTTCCAGGTATCGCTCCAGGAATTCCAGCTCCTTGGCCAGCCGCACCTCCTGGACCCCGATATTCACGAGTGTCAGCCGGAGCAAGTCGCTCAGCCGCGCGATCATCCGGTCGGCTGTCTCGGGATCTTTATGAACCAGCGTGGAGATGGCGTTTAGCGTGTTGAACAGAAAATGAGGATGCAGCTGCATGCGC
>DASSIO010000244.1:0-7109 GCA_035691825.1 Terriglobales bacterium
GAAAATCCCGGCAACGGAAATGGCATTATCGAAGCCGGCGAAGGCGCCAGGCTGACCATTCCATTGAAGAACAGCGGCGGCGTGAAGGCCGCGACCGACGTGACTGCCACGCTCACTTCTTCCACTGCCGGCGTGAGCGTCACTCGGCCCGGCACCAGCGCCTATGCCGATCTGGCGGTGGGCGCCTCCGGGGGAAACAACCTGAGCCCATTTTCCTTCACCCTCGCCCCCGATTATCCCTGCGGCCAACCCGCCGACTTCACTTTGACCGTGAACTTCACGGGAGGCAGCCGAGCGCTGAATTTCACCGTTCCCACGGGACTCCTCTCGATCACCAACACCTTGGGAAACAAGCCAGCCGAGACGCTCGGAATAGCCGCGGCCACGGGCATCCAAAGCGGCCGCATCAATCGTAACGGCGTGGTCAGCTCCTGCAGTGATTCGGCTAAGTCCTTTCCCGGAGCCATAAGCGGCAGCCACGCTTTTGATTCGTATACGTTTACCGCCTGCCGATCGCTGTGCCTGGAGCCTGGGCTCGATTCCGGCGCTTCCGGGGTCAATCTGCTCGAGTCCGCGTACACACCCACTTATGGTTCGAGTGACATTGGGGCGAATTACGCCGGCGACGCCGGCCTGAGCACTAACCTGCAGTCCTTCGGGATCAATACGATTGCTGGAACGCCGTACACCATTGTCGTGAGTGATGTAGCCGGCAACTCTACCCCGAACACTTACACGCTCACGATTCCAGCCTGTGCGCTCAACTGCCACAACAATCAGCTGCCCGAGGCGGTAGCCCACGACGTCACCGTCATCGCGGCCAACGTGGGCGGCACGGTCGAGGCCAGCATTGAAAATGGTTCGTATGATCCCGAGGGTGACACGCTCACTACCTCCCAAACGCCGCCCGGACCTTATCCCGTAGGCGTTAATAGTGTGATCCTGACGGTAGCGGACTCCCAGGGTGCCGCGGACCAGACCACCGCTACGGTAACTGTGCTGAATCCCGGATTTACGCTGGTGGCGACCGAAGCCTCGGTAAGCGCCACAGCCGGCGGCTCGGCCACGCAGCACATCATCTTTACCCCCGCTCCGGGAATTGCTGCCGCCCTGAACCTGACGTGCCGCAATCTGCCGCAGCAGGCGGCCTGCTCCTTCTCGCCGGCCACCGTGCCGGCCGGCAGTGGAGCAACAACTGTGAACCTGACCATCAGTCTCGCTGCGCCTGCCGTGGGCGCCGTTCCCGCCTGTAATGTCTACGCCGGATGGCTGCCCTTCACTGGGCTGGGATTCGTTGGCATCACCATCATGGCGGGTCCACGTCGCCGCAAAGCAGCTGCCATAGTTATGGGTCTGGTGGGCATAGCCGCGCTCGGGCTGCTCATAAGTTGCGGGGGCGGCAACCGAACTACCTCGCCTGTTTTTTCCCGGAGTGATACCTACGCGATCACGGTCACCGGCGCATCCGGCAACCTGAGCCGGACAACAACATTCAACCTGACCATAAACTGAGCGCCCCCGAAAGGCCGATCATTCAACACTCGGATTCTTTGCGCCTGCCCAGGACAAGGCCTCTCCGCGGTCAGCAAAGGCCTTCATTTGCACGATCCGGCCCTTGCGTACCGTGTACACGTCTGCCAGCCTCACTTGCTGCCACTGGTTGCTGTTTCGGGGACGGAAGTGAGCATAGACAAACACCACGATCCGGTCACCCACAGGTATGAATCGTTCCGGCTCGCTGCTTCCCTCAGCCCATCCGGCTCGCGACTGCATAAGGTATCTTTTGACCTCGGCGCGACCGTGGTATGTGCCGCCGCCAGGAAATTCCGCCGGCTCGCTCCATTCGATCTTAGGATCAAGTGCCGCCACCGCCCCGGCGAAGTCTCCACGATTAAATGCGGCGTAGGCGGCGCGAAGCTCTGCAATGACGTCGCTCATTCCACTAGATCTTGCCGCCTGGGTTGTTTTCGCTTTTTCCTGCGAGTAGGCGAACTGACTGAGGAGTAACAACATAACCGCGAGCGTAGTCATGTTCTTAAGAGTGGCTCCTATAGTAGTCAGCTTCTTCTTGCAGAAGCCCGCGTTCGAAGTTTGCGATCAACGCAGCCAAGGCTTTCGGCTGCTCGTGAGTGGTGAGGTGACCGCCGGGCAAGCGCTTGATCTGGAGGCCGAGCTTGCCTAGCCGATTTTCCGCCAGGTCAACCTGACGGTGCTCGAATGGGTCCTCCTCGCTGCCCCCAACCAGGAATGGGAAACGAGCGCTATAAGCTTCGAAGAGTCGGCCGAAGTCAAGCCGGTCGCCTTGCGCTTTGTGCTCGGCCGCGAAGCCCGCTGCTGCCGCCAGGTAGAACCCGCCGTCGCGGCGGTTTATAGCGTTGTACACCTCGCGAACCTCCTCATCCTTGACCTTGTAGCCTTTGGACCACATCACCCCTGCGGTCATCTTGAAAACGGAAAAAGAGCGCGCCAAGCCGGCGCGCGCCCGCTTGGGGAGACGGCGCAACAGCGGCGTGGTGTACCACGGGTGGGAATGTCCATCGGGGAAAAGCCCGCCATTGAAGATGATAATCCCGCGTATTTCGGGCCCGCCCGCAGGCTCGCCCCGCTTAGAGCGCTCCAGGCGTCGGCGCAGGTGCTCCAGGACGACCAGCGAGGAAAAGTCGAAGGCTACCAGCACTGTTGACTGAACACCCAAATCGCGCCAGATCGCTTCGACGAGGTCAGTCCGCTCGGCCGTGGAATACGCGTAGTCCTTCGGCTTGTCGCTGTCGCCCATGCCGACGTATTCGACGAAGAGTTTTGACATTTGCGCCGCATTCGGTAAGTAGGGCAGAACCTTGGCCCATCCAAATGAGCCATCCGGAAATCCCGGGAGGAAGGAAACGGCGTTAGCCAAATCTCCCTCCCGTCTCAAGAACACGTTGAGCGGCGCACCGTGGGCTGGAACGAGGGCGCGCGCATTGGCGTCGTAGCCGATCCGCTCACCCCCCGCGAACCAACCTCGCGCAGACGGCAGGTCGTCGTTGGCGGCGCTTGGCACCTGAATCGTTAGCTGTTTCATAGCGAGTCTCCTTGAACTCGGGAGCGGGGAGCGCGCCGCTCGGCTCCGCAGCTCAACGTGTTCCAGTCGTTGGCTGTGATTGGGTTCCGTTGCGGCTTGCCGCCGAACCAGCAAGCCGAAGAGCAGAAGGTGCGTGACCAACAGCGCCGGCACCAGCGCAGTCACAAGGTAGAACGCCGGCCCCAACATTCCAGGTTGTAGTCCCACCCGATTGCCCTGGTAGAAGGCGAATAGCAGGTCAGCAGCGCCCCAGATGTTGAACAGCCATACACTTGCGCCGGCCCATCGTGCGCGGTTCGCCAGCGCGGCTGTGGCCACAATCGCCAATACTCCGGCGACGAAGTCGCCGTAAGCGGCGGGAACGGCGAATCCCGCCGGCAGCAAAGGAGAAACCACCCCCGGCACCAGAAAACTCAGCCCGATGAAGCGTAGGAACATGTGAGGCGCCACCAGGGCTGTGAGCGCGCGATTCGACTCGGTCCTCCGCAGCCAGGGCCACACGAACAATCGGGCCGCGACCGCAGAACTAGTGAAGCTGCCCAGAATGCTGATTCCGAATAGTGCAGAAGCGTTCATCGCGCACCTCCTTGAGCCTTCAGCTGTTGGAGTCGGGCGCGAACCGCCTGCATCCGCACATCGAACGTGGAGAGCGGAGTAACCGTTGTTTCCATCAAGGGCCAGACCGGCAGGCTGGTGATGACCTTATCGAGTTCCTGGACCGATTCCGCGCTCACGATTAGGGAGAGCGCAATGGCGCCGCTCAGCGGCCCTCCGGCGACAATCTTCCGCTCAGCCTCGAGCTTTTTGCAGAGTTCCAGCGTTGGCAGGATGAACTGTTCGATGAACACGGCGCCTTCTTGTTGGTTGGCAGGGCGGTTGGCGAGTTTCAGTTGCACCAGGTAGTTCATGGGATCCTCCTCTGGCGCACTAGATGTATATACATCTACATGGATGCGGAAATATTTCTGTGAGGGGGAATCCAGACCTAAACACATAACGCCTCAGACCCAAGACGTTTGTACAAGAGATTTCCCGCAAGAACTTATTTTCTGAATCAGCCCGGGCAGGCCGAGATACAAAGCGATCTTTTCTACGACTACCGAACTAACGTTGACTCCTATCGGAAATGGCAGGAGTGGATGCGCGCAAGGCAACCGCGGCTGCTCGTGATCTGGGGTAAATACGAAACATCGTTTGACCCGAGCGAGCCGGAAAGCTACCGCAAGGATGTTCCGAACGCCGAGGTCCACATCGTTGACGGCGGCCATTTCGCCCTGGACACGGCTGCCAATGAGATCGCTGCGCTGGTGAGTGGCTTCATGGTGTCTTCGCACTCAGAGTTGAAGGCTCGGCGCGCCGGTTGACCATCGTCAAATGGAGCCCGGCCGTCCAATGAATTCGGCGTACACTGAATAGAAACTGGAGTCATCATGAACACCGTAATGAATCCTGTGCAAATCGAACAAAAAAGCTATGAGATGCCCCCGCGAGAGGGGATGAGCATCGCGCATTTTCTCACCGTCACCGACATCGAGCGATCGGCTCGCTATTACGAAAAGGTCTTCGGCGCGCGCATTCTGAGTCTGGGTGACGGCAACGCGCCTGCCTACCTTCAACTTGCGAATATCTGGATGATTCTGAACATTGGGGGCGACCCGACCCCAGATAAGCCGACGGTAACGCTCAGTGTCCCCGACCCGAAACACATCAACAGCTTCATGAATTTCCGCGTTGCGGATATTCAAGCGTGCTACACGTTATGGAAGAGTCGGGGCGCCGAGTTCATCACTGAACCGATCCCCAAGTACGGCGAAATTCGCTGCTACATCCGCGATCCTGACGGTTACATTATCGAGGTCGGACAGAGCACTACCCTCACCTACGGTTAGCTCTCGGCCGGGAAAAAGCATTCTCACGGTTCCGGGCGAGTTGTCAGCGTCGCAAGCAGCGCCTCAGTCTTCGTAATCAGCTGATCCAGGGGCAGGTCGTCCTGCTGGTCGGCCAACTCGATTTCCTGCCGGTCAACGTAGTAGCCGCCGTATTTGGCGATCAGCTCGAGGTAGTGCCTGCGCTCGCTGAAGTTGACCATGGGGCGACTGTAAATCACTCCACCCTCGTGCATGAATACCTTGGTCTCCCTGGCGTTCAGCCCCTCTGCCAGCAGCTCGATGATCTTCTCGAGGGGGATGGCCTGCTGGATCAGTTCTTCAAAAGCCTTCTTAACGCCTGCTCGTTCAATGATTGCCGCCGCGTTTTTCGCCGTAGCTGCCGAATACCCAGCCGCGATAGCCGCTTGCTTTTTGGTCTTGCCGGCGGCTATTCCATTCACGTACATCCTCTGATTGGGCTCCGTCATAGGCGTCATGCCTGGACCCGCCGGTGGCCCTCGCATTATGTTGGCTGCACACATGGATGAAGTTGGTGCAATAGTTCGGTACATAACGCCGGAAGGATTTGTGAAGTTTCAGATTTTGGGAGGGTGGTTCGACCAGGCCCTTGTCAACCAACGTTGGAAAATATTCACGGCTAAAGGACCCGTCAGCGCCGTAACCGGGCTGATAAGCGTCCAAGTTGCGACGCCCCCTGATATGACGCGTGTTTTCCCTCACGACGAGCTCTTCTTGGATGTGGGTGCGCGAACCAAAGAGGAAGCGGAACGGTTGGGCATTCGGCCGGGAGATGCCATCGTCCCGTGGACGTCGTTCGCCGCGCTTGCAAACGGGCGCTACACCGGAAAAGCAATGGATGACCGGGTAGGGTGCGTGATGTTAATAGAGGCTGCTCGAAGATTGAAGGAGGGAAGGATCAGGACTCCGAACACGATATATTTTGTGGGCACCGTACAGGAGGAGATAGGGTTACTAGGGGCACACACGGCGGTACAGGTGGTCAAGCCGGATGTTGGAATCTCACTGGAAGCTGGGATTGCGGCAGACCACCCTGGCGGTAAACCTGACGGTGCTCAAGAGCGTGTCGGTGGTGGACCGGTACTCTATCTCGCCGACGCTGCGATGCTGGCCAATCTCAAGCTGAAGGATTTCATTCAACGTGTGGCTCAGGAAAACAATATTCCGCTGCAAACTGAGGTGCTGTCCGGCGGAGCCGAGGATTCAGCCGAGCTACAAAGATTTGGTACCGGCAGGCCCAGCGTGAATCTTGCTATCGCAACTCGTTACCTGCACACCCATAATAGTGTCATCGATGGTGCTGACCTGAATGAGAGCATAGATTTGCTGGTGAAAATCCTCTCTCGTCTCGATTCTAAGACGGTGGCCGAAATATCCAGCTTTGATTAATTCGGCCTTGGCCAAGTCTCCGCGTCTCCGGTTCTGACGCTCGTACGATAGCACCGGCGCTGTAATCAGGCGGTTACACGGCGACCGGACTTACGGGGAGAGCTGGCATGAATTGAACTGGCAGGAATGGAAAAAACCGCATCCCGCTCTCTTTCTGAGAGGCGGCTTCGCAAGAGAGAAGAGACCACACCGAGCTGGCTTTTCATGTCGAAATCCGGCTCGGGCCTGCCCCTAATTGACAGTCCCAGCGAGGCTTAAGGTTCCTTCCCGGTTGTCCACATGTCTAGGCTATCTCTCGGGTGTTAACCCTATTCGCACGCATCGCATGTAGAAGGTACTCTTTACATTTCATGGCTCGCATGCTGTGGGACGACGATAGCGGTGAAATCAGCGAATATGCGCTGATACTCAGCGTGATCCTGATGCTGGGAATCGCACTAATCAGCCAGACTGGAGCAACGTTGAAGCGCGTTTACCAGAGGGTCTCATCCTCTCAGGCTACCTCCGCCACCGCAGCCCCTAAGACTGAATGAGCCGAATTTATCGAAAGTGCGAAAGACAACTCTCGGGATATTTTTCTAAATCAGAAATCATTCTGGCGAGGGCAACTTCGTTATTGTCCCTGTCCTTACACCTGGCACATTAATCCAGGATGAGGAGCGTAGGATAAGTGCCAACGCTCCTCACCCAACTGCCTCCCTTTAATCGCACCTCGCTCGATCAACGGCTGTTGCTATA
The DNA here is from genome assembly GCA_035691825.1 of Terriglobales bacterium. Classification (GTDB taxonomy): domain Bacteria; phylum Acidobacteriota; class Terriglobia; order Terriglobales; family Acidobacteriaceae; genus Gp1-AA122. Next base: position 7,096 of record DASSIO010000244.1, read on the forward strand.
GACCAGGGACAGCT
>DASSIO010000245.1:0-28021 GCA_035691825.1 Terriglobales bacterium
TTTGCTGTGAAGAGCCGGATTGTCGTAGGGTAGCCGGCGCTCCGCGAGGTTGTCATCTGTTAGAGAGCCAGGGAAGCTGACGGCTTCCATGAAAACGGTTTTCCGCAGGTTTATCTCTGAGTGTGCCTCGTCTCATGTCACAATGTTTTTGTCTGCCGAGGAGTCTGTCGTGATGGGCACTGCCATCACTTCTTCTGGACTCGGCGTTCGGTAGAATGACTTGGCGGCGAGCAACTTCTCTACGTTTGCGCGGCTGAGCATGCGCGGTCCGCCTAGAAAATGAGCCGTAAGCAGGATTCGCGCAAATTGTTCTACGGTCTCCAGCCGTTGAAACGCCGTAGTTAAGTCTTTGCCGCAAGTCACGACGCCATGATTCTCGAGCAGAACTGCGTCATGCTTTGCTACGAAAGGCTCTAGACTATCGCAAAGCTCCTGAGTACCGGGTGTTCCATAGGGCGCCAATGGAATTGAGCCCAAATCCATGATCACTTCTGGAAAAACGGGCTCGTCGAATCCACGTCCCGCGGCCGCAAATCCCGTGGCTGTTGGGGGATGAGCGTGGCATACAGCCTTTACATCAGGCCGCAAACGGTAGAAGAGTAGGTGCATGAGGATTTCCGACGAGGGTCGGCCAGCCCCGCACCTAACAGTGCCATTCAAGTCGGTTACTAGAAGAGTCTGAGGAGTAAGCTCCCCCTTGCACACTCCTGCAGGAGTCACAAGGATTCGGTCCTGGTCTAGGCGTGCGGACAAATTGCCTTCGCGCGCGACCACAAGCCCACTTCTATACATACTCCGCCCAATTTCACAGATCTGCCATCTCGTCTCATGTTCGTCACCCAGCTTGCCGCGTCGTCCGCGAAAGTGAGGCATTTGGCCGTTGGCTGACGCCTCAGAGTCGCATAATTGATAGTGCCTCAATTTGCTACCCCCGTGCGACGTACTGACTTCGAGCGAGATTTTAGGACGCAATCGTTTCGCGTGAGAATAAAACTGCGCACACCTCTAATCTCATTGCTCGCCAGGCGAATTCCGCTTAACGATAGCCCTGGCTATGGTAAGAGTCGTGAGCCGATCAAGCGGATTCCTCTCGACATCAGGTACAGAAAACAGAAACATGCGCCAATTAGTCCGACAAGCGGCAAATCGCTAGCGGTCCTCGGGAGCTTTTTCGGCGCTGGTTCAGCAGGCTTCGCCGGCTCGGCAGAAGCAGTCTGGACAGGCTGAGCAGGCATCGGACGGGCAACAACCACTAAAAGGGGCACATCCTCCTTCGGCGCTGGAGGTGGTGGTGGCGCGATCCCCGTTCTCTTGACTTCCTGTGCCACAACAGTTTCTGGCACCTCAGTCACTCGTTGAGCTGAAACCCTCATGCCCTTCTTGAGGCCCCAAGCGTCGGTTTCCCGCCCGTCAATTACGAATTTTTGACCTTTGGGAATTTTGAATTCCTGGTTTTCTCCGTTATCGAGCGTCAAGATCACCCGACTGGGTGGGGTAACCTGCCACACTTTGCCGGTTACAGTCTCCACGGTTGTCACAACTCTAGGGGTGGTTGAAGTAATAGTTTGTTTCTCCACCTTCATTCCTACTTTTGCGCTATGGATATTGACCGGTTTACCGTCAACCATGAAGGTCACGCTGTCCGGAACGTTATCAAAATGTCTGAGCGTACCGTCTTCCATTTTGATAACTACACTGTTGCCATTCACATAGATGATTTCTCCGCGCTCGACCTTAACTTCCTTGACCGTTTCACCCGCGGCCTCCGTTTTCGAGGTTTGCACTTGCCCCGTCGATGGCACGACGAAAGCAGTGCAAAGCCCGCATCCGCTTAGCAGGCCAAGCAGGACCGTTCTTGAAAAATTTGTTCGAATCATTTCTTCTCTCCTTGTTTATGAGGTTGCTGCTCGTGAAAATTGGCGTCCTTTTCGGCACCAAAGGCAGAATCGCCAGTCCTTTTGAGTGGCGCCGTTACGATGTATCGCTTTGGTGCATGACCAACGAAATAAAAAGGAAAGCATGTCACCAGCGTCAGTGTCGGCACCGGAGTGGGGTCCAAAACGGAAACGTCATCGGGCGTGACTATGCGAATCTCATTCACGGCGTATTCATCCGTATGTCCCGGCCAGCTAAGTTCAATGACGTCACCCGGAGATATACTTTCCAGGCCTCGAAAAAATCCATCTCGGTGTCCTGCGATCCCTAAGTTGCCTGACTCGCCGATACTGGCCGTGCCTAAAATCCTGCCCACTCCGCGATTCAGCGTGAGATCATCCGTATCGTTGAAAACCGGCACTTCCAGATTGATCTTACGAATCCGGAGAATAGCCAGGGGGAGATCAGTCTTCTTGGCTAGGCTGTCCTCGTACGCAGCGATCCGCTTTGGCGACCATAAGCGAAAATCGGAGGATGAACTCAGGAAGGGATCTTGCGGCGTGACTTTGTTCTCGCTATAGCTTGCGTCGCCCCGCGCCTCGAACTGGGCGATTGCTGCCTTCGAGCTGATAGCACTGTGAAAACGGGCGCTCGCCCACACAGCGATCAATGTGAGGCCAAGAACAAGGAACGTCTGTTCGACCCTTGTAATTGTCACCATGCCGTATCGAGATCCCCTGTCAAACATTGGGCTCATCCAGTGCAATTCAAATCTTTTTCCGACCTCTGACAAAAACAATTTCAAGCGCAGCGTGCGCAATGCCTTGCAGTGATCAGGAAATCTCTGACTCTAGCTGACACCGCAACGGCGTCATCGGCATTTCCGCAGACATTTTCGTTATTGCGATCGGTTTCAACGCACGGTTGAAAGTTTTCTGCAAGCTTTCGCACTGCCATTCACTCGCGTATTCGTCAAGCGTGCTGCCGTTACTCAGCCCGCGCGCAAAAGTCCACTGCACCTGACTCCGTTTGCGAGATTCACCCTAAAACCTGGCTCGATTTCCGGGCACTGTCAAAAGTTACAGAGTCGCATTCGCGGTGGTGGCAGCGGCTCACTGGTAGTTTTGCCAGTACGCCGAACTTCAAGAAGTAGCTAAAAGGGGAGACAAAAAGGGAGTTAAAGGTGACGCAATGGCCAAGTTCATCCGAGGTTTGCAATGTCAGCTGACCGCGGTGATGTGCTCCATGCTGCTGATCCCTGGAGAACTTTCAGCGGCGGCGACAGACTTGGTCGGACAGCAAGATGCTGCCCCCAGCGAGCAGGCTGCCAAGATTCCGAACGACCAATTGGATTCGTTAGTTGCTCCCATCGCTCTATACCCGGACCCTCTCTTGGCGCAGGTCCTTGCCGCCTCGACGTATCCACTGGAAATCATGCAGTTGCAACAATGGCTGGGCAAGAATAAGGATCTCAAAGACAAGGCCCTGCAAGAGGCCGTAATGAAGCAGCCCTGGGACGCCACTGTTCAAGCACTTGCTGCGCTTCCGGATGTCGTCAAACGACTTTCTGACGACATCCAGTGGACGACAGACCTCGGGAATGCCGTGTTAGCGCAGCAATCCGACGTGATGGACGCTGTACAGAGGATGCGCGCCAAGGCCCAGGGCACAGGAAATCTGAAATCCACCGAGCAGATGACTGTGGAAACCAAGGTAGTCGAAAACAAGCAGGTAATTGTAGTCGAGCAGTCCAAGCCCGATGTCGTCTATGTACCCAGTTATAATCCTACTGTTGTTTACGGTGCTCCCGCCTATCCCTACCCGCCTATTGCTTATCCACCGCCCGGTTACTACGCAGCTGGCATGGCCCTTTCCTTCGGTGTTGGGATGATGGTAGGTGCCGCGTGGGGCGGCGGGTGGTGTTGCAACAGCGGCTGGGGCGGAAATAACAATATAAACATAAATAATAACAATACGTTTGTGAATAACTCCAATAGACAGAACAACGTATCCAATAGAAGTGGCAACCGAACCGGCAACAACTCCTGGCAGCACAATTCCCAGCATCGCGGGGGCGCTCCGTACTCGAACAGAGCCACGGCGAACAAATATGGTGGCACGGCCCGCGGAGACTCCATGGGAAGCCGACAAGCCAATGCGCGGCAGAACCAGGGGCAATTGGGAGGCAGAGGGCAGGGCGCACAGGCAGGTACTATGGATCGCGGTGGCCGCCAGCAATCCGGCGCAGGCAATCGAGGAGCTGGCGGGGCGAACAGTGTGGGGGCAAATCGAGGTGGGGGCGGTGGGGATCGCGTAGGCAACCGTAGCGTCTCCTCCGGAGGTGGGTCCAAGGGCGGTGGGGCTTTTGGGGGAGGCTCCGGAGGAATGAGCGGATCCAGTGCCCGGGCAAGCAGTTCGCGCGGCGCATCAAGCATGGGATCCCGCGGTGGACGGAGCGGAGGCGGCGGTCGGCGGAGATAGTCAAACTGCGCGCAGGGGAGAGCATATGTCAAAGAGAATAATCCTGATTGTTTACGGCGGCTGCGCGGCTTGCATTGTGTTCGCGCATGCCGCTTCGATGCCCAAGCCCGGCCACTCGAGTTCGCAAGCGAACCAGGGGACCCAGGGAACTCAGCCATCCTCTCAGAAGACTTTTGCTACGCCCAAAGCCGCAGCCGACGCGCTGGTCCAGGCGGCGTCAAATTTTGATGTGCCCGCTTTGAAAGAGATTCTCGGGCCGGATGGCGAAGCCCTGGTCGCCTCGGAAGACGCAGTGCAGGACAAGAACCGTGCCGCAGAATTCGTTGCGAAGGCTCGTGAGAAGAGTTCGGTAACGATCGACGCCAAAAACCCTGACCGGGCGGTCTTCTTGGCCGGAAACGACAATTGGCCGTTGCCGATTCCCATTGTAAGGAGAAGCGGGAAATGGCTTTTTGACACGAAAGCTGGACGGGAAGAGATTCTACTTCGGCGCATCGGCGCAAACGAACTGGACGCAATTCAAATCTGTCGTGGCTACGTCGAGGCGCAGAAAGAATATGCACTGGAAAAGCATGACGGAGCAGAGGTGAACCAGTATGCGCAGCGGATCATCAGTACTCCGGGAAAACAGGATGGACTTGCCTGGCAGAATGCCGACGGAAGTTGGGGAGGTCCTGTTGCTGAAGGAGTCGCTAAGGCTTTAGAGCAGGGCTACACGAATCGAAGTCAACCCTATCACGGATATTTTTTCAAAATCCTGAAAGGTCAAGGTCCGGGGGCGCCGGTTGGGCGGATGGACTTTGTTGTGGAAGGCGCGATGATTGGCGGGTTCGCTCTCGCAGCCGCGCCAGCTGAATACCGCGTCACAGGGGTTAAAACCTTCATCGTGAGTTACGAAGCGATTGTTTATCAAAAGGATTTGGGCCCCGATACGCTGCGCATCTTTAAAGACATGCAGCTTTACAACCCAGACAAGACGTGGACTCGGACAGACGACAACTGGTGAGGTCCGGTCACCGCTCCGAGTCCGAAATTGTGCAAAGGAGAACTCAAGAAATGAAAAAGTTAGCTTTTTTGCTTATTGCGCTTCTGTCAGTGGGACTGAGATCGGCAGCAGCTCAGGACGTTCGCTATGACTTCGATAAGGACAAGGACTTTTCCAAATACAAGACATACAAGTGGGTGCCGATAAAGGGCGCAGATTTACCGGATGAACTGACTCAAAAAGCGCTAACAAGCGCCATTGAATCTCAACTCGCCACTAAGGGCCTTACGAAAACAGACTCGGACAATGCAGACCTTTATATCGGTTACCAGACTGCTCTCGGGCAAGAGAAGGAGTTCACTTCGTACAACACCGGTTGGGGCTACGGTCCGGGCTGGGGAGCGGGTTGGTACGGCTATGGAGGCATGGCGTCAACGACGACGTATGGCTCAACCTCTACGGTGTACGTCGGTCAACTGGATTTGAGCATGTACGACCCTGTAGCAAAACAGCTGGTTTGGAGAGGCACCGCTTCGAAAACGTTGGACCCAAAAGCAAAGCCGGAGAAGAAACAGAAAAACATCAACAAAGCCGTAGAGAAACTTCTGAAAAAGTACCCACCGCAAGCGAAAAAGTAGTAAGGCTGCGCCCATGTCAAACCGCTTGTAGAATTTCGAAGACTAGAAGCCGAACCGTATGGCGACTTGTCCGACCCGTGCGTTGACAGAGGTGCTGTTGATCACCCCAAAAGTCGGAGAAGAGAAGTTGGTGTCTGGATTCGCAAACTGCGGATGGTTAAGCGCATTGAAGAACTCGGCGCGAAGTTGAAGGCTACTTTTTTCATGCGGCCACGCGAGAACGATTGCTTTCGAAACGGCTAGATCAAAATTCGCTTGGCCGGGGCCGTCCACAATTCCAGTTCCACTGTTCCCGAAAGCCGTTCCAATCTGATCGGCGCCGATTACAGGCGGAGTCGAAAAACAGAGATTATTGAGATAGTTGTTGAGCTTTGCCCCGATTGGTCCGCTTGTCACCAGTTGGTTTTTGGTGCACCTTCCACTCAACTCGGCCCGATCCTCGCTGATCCCAAAGACATTGTTTGCGTTGGTGGACGCGATCGTAAGCGCTGTCCCCGACTGGATAGTCGCAACCGCAGCCATGTCCCAACCTCCGAAAACCGCCCGTTGGAGGCCGACGGAAGGACTCGGCAACGACCAAGTCGCGCTGAGCACAAAGCGGTGCGAGCGATCGAAACTAGCTCTGCCCCATCGCCGGCTAGGGGCATTTTGGTCTCCGCGTGTCAGCCCATTTCCAGTCGAGGTCGAGTTGATGTCGGAGCCATCTGTGTCTAATGTTTTGGAGAAGGTGTAAGAGAGAAGCATCTCAAATCCATGGCTCATGCGTTTAGTAGCGCTCACTTCAAGTGCGTTGTACCAGGAACTTCCCTCAGTCTCCATTTCTTGGAGCGCGTCCGGGGGCACACCGGGAATAGGAACTCGTTCGCCCAGATTCGCAATCGTATTAGATGTCGCCCCGCGGATTGGATTGCCTGGTGAGGCGCTCAGGGCCTGGTTCAAAGAGCGTTGACGCACCAGGTTGGTACCCCGAGTGCCCACATATCCTGCTTCGAACAGCCAATTCGCATGGATTTTTGCCTGAAGATTTAATGAAAACTGTTGAATCATCGCAGGCCGAAAGCCGGGCGCGACTGTATAAATGGTTGTTGTAGTAGTGGGGGAGTAAGCGGGGAACAAGGGGAAAGTGTCCGGCGTAGGAAATGGCTGGGGAAAGGGGTTCTGAAATGTCGCGTTCGCATTTGCTGTGCCTGCATTCAATCGAAGCTGTGAGAAAGGAGCGCCGAAAGCACTCTGATAGAAAGCCTGTCCAGTCGTACGGGAATAATAGATGCCGTATCCCGTTCTGAACACGAGAGGTATCTTCTTCTGCAGAGTTTGCCAGGCAAAACCGATTCGCGGGGCAATCGAGTTTTGCCCCCTGCCATAATTTCCAAATGTGTTATTCACCCGGATGACCTCCTCCGGAGGAGTACCCGGATAATTCGTGGCGACGATGTAACCGTCGAGACTGCCACCCGGTGGTGGATTCGGGTCAGCTTTGCTGATATCGAAGCTGGAGTTCCGGCCGAGCCGATCGCCAAACTGGCCGAAACGTTCGTAACGCACGCCAGTATTTAGGGTTAATGACTTACTGATCCTAAAATCGTCTTGCACAAAGCCCGACCCCTCCCACGCTCGGTATTCACGATCGGTCAGTCCAAAGGCATCGAACGAGGCAAAAACGTTGCTGGATGCTGTGCCGTTGTCAGATGCATTGAGGCCGATCAAAAAATCTGGCCAACTGAGAAACTGTAGGAATGATCCGAGGCCCGCTAGATTAACATTGTTTTGATACCTGGTGATCGACCCTCCGAGTCGCATCGTTTGGATTCCACGAACGAAGCTAAGGACATCACTTAGCACAAAGCTGTTTTGCGTGATCGTTCGTGGAAACCCCGACGCAACGCTAATGGAACCAAGAATGTTCAAGCTAGGCAATTCATTGTTCCGGTTCATCTCTCCTTCCGCCACACCGATGTCAGACCACTTGAACGGGGTTTTGGCTTCAGTATGAGTCCTGATGCGGACATACCCTACGCGGGCCTGGTTCAGCCAACTACTTGTTCGTGCGTAAGTATTCTCCAAAGAAAATACTCGGAAACCGGAGTCGCTCGGGCTTGGGAAACCGGGGATGTTACCTGACGCGTTTAGACCGTTGCCAGGGAAAGTGACGGTTTCGTTGTCATCTGAAAAGAAAAATCGTCCAGCGAACCTGCTCTTCGCCGAAAAAGCGTAATCGAGGTTGCCTAAGACTTGGTTTTCTGCGAATTGGCAAGGTTCGGTAAAGACCGAAAGGCCCTGCGAGGCGAGGGGCTTCGAACTGTCGATGATTTGAGGTGTTGGAATCAAAAAGCGCCCATCGGGGAGCCTGAAGTTCAAAAGGGCCAAGGCAGCCGGATTGATGTTCGAACCGTCCGGCTTGACCGCTATTCCACCCAACTCACCCTGCATACCGCCAAACAGCTTCCCGACAGCCCCTTCGGATCTGTCATCCGTTAAAGGCGGGGTCCTTAATGTGGCTGTGCAAGCGACCCTCGCTTGGCCTGCGGCCAGTCCATTGATTTGGCGCGTCCCCTGATACGAACCAAAGAAAATTAGTTTTTCCTTTCTGATGGGCCCACCCAAGACGAATCCAAATTGATTCTGCTTGAGGTCCGGCCGAGGCTGGCGCGCTTCGTTCAGAAAGAAATCGTTTGCGTTCAAGACGTCGTTACGCAGGAATTCGAAAATCGTACCGTGATACTCGTTGCTGCCCGCCTTGGTGATTACGCTGATGTTGGCGCCGGCATAGCGTCCGAACGCTGCATCATAAAGGCCAGTTTGCACTTTGAATTCTTCGATCGTGTCCGGGTTGGGAATCGGAATTCCACCACTTCCGGCTGAACTGCCTTGGACATCACTTACGCTGATTCCATCCAGTTCGAAATTGTTGTCATAGGATCGCGCTCCGTGAACATAGATCCCGTCATTTGATTTGGCGATCTGTGGCAGAGCTGTTTCCCCGAGTCCCAACTCTCCCGCATTGAAGACGCCGACGACAACCCCGGGGGAAAGCCCCGTGATTTGCGAAAAGTTCCTTGTGACCAACGGGAGGCCAGTCACCGCGTCTTTGCTGACGACCCGGCCCAAGGCTGAGCTGTCGTTCTCGACTATCGGGGGACGCGAAAAAACTTCATCGCGCTCGATACGCGTCGCGAGTTGGAGGCGAAGCTCGACCCGAAGGGTTTCAGTTACCGTCACGTGTACGGCAAGAAGTGCGAGTGGCTCGAAATCCTTTCTTTCCGCATGGATTTCGTATGCGCCAGGAGGCAACAAAAGGAAACTAAACCTTCCCCCTTCGTCGGAGCTAGCCGTCCAGGCCTCACCGCCACCTTCCCTAGAGAGTCGGACGATCACTTGGGGGAGAACTGCGCCTGAAGCGTCGAGCGTAATACCTGTAACAGCGCCGGTTGATCCCGTCTGGGCGTGCAGCTGGTTTCCGAAGCCAAAAATAATTGCAAGCGTTCCGATCCGAGCACAAAGAGAGCAAAGTCTCCAGTGGCCGGATACATTCAAGTAGCACCTCTCTAGGCTCCACAGTAAATGCACTGGCGCCGGGTTAATCGCGTGGAGTAAACTCTCGATTCGTAACTAGAATCTATGGGTCAGATGAGAACTCTGCAGTCGTTTTATTACCCCTGTCAATTTTGACAGGGTGGGGTTGCCAGTATATCAAGTAGACTGCCGGTGCAACATTTCTCCACTGGCTTGGCATTGCCAACTCCCGATTTCGAACCCGCAGAATTTGACGGGAATTCGGAAAGTGCTTATGCGGTGTGCTCGGTTGCCGATAAGTTCGCAAGTCCCCAACACTTCCTATGCCTACCGAAAAGGGATAGGACAAAGGCGCCGCTGGTGGTCTGGAGCTTGGCGGACTCCGTCAATCGCCGCAGTCATTCTACTTTCAGCTTGCATTCTGCTCCAGGTTGGGGTCAACGCGGAGGTCCAAGATACCAGGCGAGTCCTTTTTGTCAGTGACCTAGGTATTCCCGCGTCTCCCGGTTTCACAGAAATAGAAATGGCAATCTTCGATGGTCTAAAGAAGTCGCCATACAAGATTGAATTCTATGAGGAAAGCCTGGAAATGACCTTGTTTCCCGATGAGTCCTCCCAACGCCGCTTCCGGGAAGAATTTATTCGCAAGTATTCAAGCCGCAAGCCCGATGTGATCATTGCCAGCGGGGTGGCATCCCTCAAGTTTATTGCCGATTTGCACGAAAGGTTCTTCCCGGATACGCCGGTGATCTTCTGCGCGATCGTAGAGGACATCGGCAACCTGTTAAAGTCCGACCCGCACTTCACGGGTGTAAGAGGCAAGCCAGAGCCGGCATACACCCTGAGAGTAGCGCTGAATTTGCTGCCCGGCACTAAGAACGTAGTGGTTGTCGGTGGTACGGCCGAGTTTGATCACGAATGGGAAGCCATCGCCAAGGAGGGCTTCCGAGACTACGAATCAAAATTAAATTTTACGTATCTTACCGACCTAGCAATGCCAACCCTACTGGAACAGCTGAAACGCCTGCCGAGCGATACGATCGTCTTTCACACCTCAATTACCCAAGATGCCGCGGGGGAGCGCTTCGTGGATTCAGCACAGTCCGTACCGTTGGTGCTGGGTGCCGCGAATGCGCCAGTTTTTGTCATGGACGATGTGGATTTCAGGGCAGGAGCGGTGGGTGGTGACCTGGTGAATTGGACCGACGATGCTCGTGTCGCAGCGGACATGGTTGTGAGGGTTCTCAATGGAGAGAGGCCGCAGGATATCCCCATCGTAAGAAGCAAAGATGTCTACATGTTCGATTGGAATGCCATGCGACGGTGGCGGCTAAGCGAGAATGCGTTGCCCCCTGGTAGCATTGTAGTCAACCGGCCTGCCAGCTTCTGGCAGCATTACAAACGGTATGTCTTGGCGGGCATTCTCGTAATCTTCGCCCAGATGCTAGCCATCTTTGCGCTCCTCTGGCAACGGTCGATGCGAAAAAGGGCCGAGCTGGATCTGGTTCGCACTAATGATCGGCTTCGCTTGGCGATGGAGTCAGGCAAGTCGGTGGGTTGGGAATTTGAGCTTGCAAGCAAACAAAACCGCTGGTTCGGAGATCTGCGGACCATGTTCGGCCTTCCCTCGAATACATTTCTAGCTCAGGTAGGCGATTTTTCCCATTTCGTTCACCCAGAAGATCGCGTACGGATCTCGAAAGCGATAGACAGGGCCAGACAATGCCGTGAGCCATACAACGAGGAATTCCGCGTTGTTCGGACGGATGGAGCCATCCGATGGGTCGTCTCAAGGGGTGAATTCGAATACGGCCCGCACGGGGAAGCTCCGAAGATGCGCGGTATGGCCGTCGACATCACTGAACGCAAGCAGGTGGAGGAAGCTCTTAAAAAGTCGGAGGAAAAATTTTCGAAGGCTTTTCGCCAAAGCCCTCTTGGTTTCACTATCACCAGTACGAATGATCATCGCTATATCGAAATCAACGAAACTTTTGAACGCATTACCGGTTGGAGCAGGGCTGAGATCATCGGCCGGAGTGCGTTGGATGTCGGGATCTGGTTGGATCGCAACAAGAGAAATGAATTTATCAAACGCCTCCTGGCGGAAGGCTCGGTGCGCGACATAGAGGTCTCCTTTCGGGCAAGAAACGGCCAGACTCGTACGGGCTTAACTTCAGCTGAATTGATTGAAATTAATGGCGAGCCCTGTGCTCTTTCGGCGGTCGCCGACATCACAGAGGCTAAGAAATCTGAAGAAGCAAGGCAGTCGTCCGAGGGTCGCTTCCGGCAGTTTTTTTCGACTTTGCCCGAATACTGTTACATGACGTCAGGAACGGGAGAAATCCTCGATGTGAATCCGGCAGCGTGCGAGGCCCTCGGTTACGAAAAAGAAGAACTGTTGGGCAAACCATTGTCTGATGTCTATGCCCCCGAATCAGCCTTAAAGCTCGTCAGTCTTCTAGAGAAATGGAGAAAGACCTACAAGTTGTGCAACGAGGAAATGCTCGTGATCACGAAAGAAGGGAAGCGGAGAACAGTCCTTCTCAACGCGGGAGCCTTAAAAGACACCACAGGCAATGTAATTTACATAGCCTCTGTCCAGGTGGATATCACCGAACGAAAAGAGATCCTGCAGAAACTAGAGGAGAGCGAAGAGCGTTTCCGGTTGGTGGCAAACTCGGCTCCCGTGATGATCTGGATGTCAGGTCCCGACAAACTCTGTACCTATTTCAATCAGCCCTGGCTGAAGTTCACGGGTCGCACCCTTGAGGCGGAGCGGGGAAACGGCTGGGCGGAGAATGTTCACCGAGAAGATTTGAGCAACTGCTTGGAAACTTATACGAACGCCTTTGACCGGCGCGAGTCGTTCGAGATGCAGTATCGGCTCCGGCGTTTTGACGGAGAGTATCGTTGGATTCTTGATTTGGGGGTTCCAAGATTTCAGCAGGATGGTTCTTTTGCAGGCTACATTGGCTCATGTCTTGACATCACTGACCGCAAACTAGCTGAGGAGTCGCTGGGCGACATGAGCCGCAAATTAATCGAAGCTCAAGAACAGGAACGCACCTGGATTGCTCGAGAGCTTCATGACGATATCAATCAGCGAATTACCTTGGTGCTGGTCAATCTGGAGCGCTTGCAAAGAGAATCTTCTCCGGTGGCTCCGGTCACTGCGCAACGCATGACGGAAATCCGAGAACAGCTTTCGAGTCTGGCGAGCGACGTGCAATCTCTATCGCATCACTTGCACTCATCGAAGCTGGAGTATCTGGGCCTCGCGACTGCGGCCGCGAGTTTCTGCAGAGAGCTATCCGAAGAGCGGCTCGTGGAGATTGACTTTAACTCAGAGGGCGTTCCAAAGCAGCTGCCTCGGGAGGTGGCCCTTTGCCTTTTCCGTGTTTTGCAAGAAAGCCTCCAGAACGCCGTCAAGCATAGCGGATCAAAACATTTTGAAGCGCGGCTCAGGGGTACACCGAGCGAGCTCGAGCTGACTGTGCGTGATTCCGGAGTCGGGTTCGATCCCGAGGAAGCAACCCGGGGGCGCGGCTTGGGCCTCACTAGCATGAAGGAAAGGCTAAAACTGGTGCACGGCAAGCTGTCGGTTGAGTCCCACCGCGCGGAAGGAACGGTAATCCGTGCGACAGTGCCCCTCTGTCGTGCGAGCAAGGCCGCTGGGGTAGGCGGTTAGTTGTAGTCAGCATTCTAAAAGGAACAGTCATTCCGCAGCACTCCCGCTCCTAGGATTTCACCACCGCGAAGCACCATTTGGTTCTAGCATTCATAGACCCACTCGATTCATCGAGTAGCCCTGTCGCCGCTTGAACCCACTTGAGTTCTACCGTCCTGTAGATGAATTGTCGAAAAATGCTGGCCTACGGCGTTTCGATTTCGCTGTAAGAAGTGACAGTTGAGCGCTGGGGCGACTTATCTCAACGTTGGTAATTGAAAATTGCTCTGGCGTGCACCGTGAATCTGCGCGCCGCGGTTGGGTTGTATGCGAGGCCACGCAAGCTCGTACGCAGCCCAGAACTCGTCTAGCGCGAGGTGCACATGACAACGAGAGTTCGCAGCAAACGCCGTTTGACGAATCTAAGATTGATGTATGCGGCGATAGCGTTGCTTGCCGGAGTTTTGAGCCCGGCAAGCTCCTTTGCTCAGTCAGATTCTTCCAATCAAAACGTTCAGGAATTGCGCAGGCAGCTGGATGAACTGCGTCAGCAGCTGAACCAGTTACAGGCGCGGCTTGGCGAACTGGAAGGAACCAAGGGGACGGAGGCTGCTAATGCCCCAGCAGCCCCGTCCGCCAAGCAAGAGGGAACCATTCAAAGCACTCAACCTCCGGCTCAAGCCTCTCCTTCTAAGCAAATTGGGCAGGCAACAGCAACATACACGACATTTTCAGAGGACAACGTTGCCGCCGCCCGCTTCGATAACATTCCCCTCGATCCCAAGTACAAAGGGTTTTTCCACCTGCCAGGAACTCAAACGATTCTCAAGATTGGTGGATATTTCAAGACCGATTTCATCTACGATCTCAAGCCTGCGGGAAACACCGATTCGTTCATTCCATCTTCGATTCCCATCCCCTCGGTGGTTGGCGTGAACAACGCAACAGTGTCCATCCGCCCCACTCGCCTGAATCTCGACTTCAGAATTCCGACTACCCAACTCGGCGACGTGCGGTTCTTCCTCGAGGGTGATCTGTTTGGAACTAACGCGACGACTCCACGCCTACGCCACGCCTACGCGCAGGTACGGAACGTGTTGATTGGCCAGACCTTTTCAAACTTCATGGACCCGGACGGATTTCCAGATACCCTAGACTTCCAGGGACCCAATGGAATGGTTAGTATCCGCAACCCTCAGTTGCGTTATGGGTTTGCATTGAGTCCCAGCACGACGCTCTATGTTTCCGTCGAGAAGCCTAGCTCTGACATAACCTTCAAGACTCCACAATTTTCCTCCCAGCCCAATGCTCCAAGCCCCGATGGGGTGATCCGTCTGCGGCAGGAATTCGAACGAGGGCATTTCCAGGTCTCGGCACTATTTCGCTCGATCGCGGCTTTTGTTCCAACAACTCCGACCCCCAAAACGGATTCTGTTTTCGGCTGGGGCGTGAATCTTTCCACCGGCTTGAAGACATTCAACAAGGACAATGCGATCTTTGCGGTTGCGGCCGGACATGGGATCTCCAGGTATCTCCAGGACACCTCTGGATTGGGGATTGATGCTGAACCAAACTCGTCCACGGGCTTGCAGGCTACTCCCGCCGTTGGAGTTGAGGCGGCCTATCAGCACTATTGGCTGAAGACGCTGCGCTCCAGTGCGATTTACTCGTATGCTGCGGTAAACAATACTGCCTTCTTCGTATCGGCGGCACCGGGAACATACAACCACGCCACCTATACTGGCTCCAATCTGATCTGGAATCCCTTTGGCTCTCTCAATGTTGGCGCCGAGTTTCTCTACGGTTGGGCCACGGAGCAGAACGGGCAGAAGGCCAGCGCGCCACGCATCCAGTTCAGTGCGAAGTACAGTTTCGTTAAGGTAGATCCCGACCGATAGCAAGCTCTGCCCTATACCGGCAGCGCTGTTCTGCAGCGCCTGCGAGCCAAGAGTCCTCATCGATAATGAGCATAGAAGGCAAAAGACACGCGGTTACTCAATTTGCTTGGGCGCCGTACCTCGGGAAAATTGCGCCAGGACTCGCGAAACTTTTGAACTATCAGCGAAGCGACCTGCCGCATGACATTCTGGCTGGATTATCTGTCGGCGCAATCGCATTGCCGGTAGGCGTCGCCTACGCGCAGCTCGCGGGATTCAATCCCGCAGTGGGTCTCTATTCAAGCATCCTCCCGTTGCTCGCATATGCAGTCTTTGGAACCTCGAGACAGCTGATTATCGGTCCGGACGCTGCCACATGCGCTTTGGTGACTGCAGCGGTGACGCCTCTGGCGTCTGGTGATGCAAGCCTTTACCAATCGTTGTCCGTAACCCTAGCCCTCCTTGCCGGCGTAATGTGCATCGGCGCCAGCTTTTTGAGACTCGGTGCGTTGGCAGATTTCTTGTCGAAACCGATCCTTGTGGGATTTCTCAATGGAATTGCGTTAAGCATTCTCCTTGGGCAGATTGGCAAAATATTTGGTTACTCGATAACGGCCGGTGGCATTGTCCCGCGGCTCATCGAGTTCATCAGGAAAATCGGTGCTACCCACTGGCTCACACTCGTTGTGGGAACTGGCACCCTGCTTGTCTTGGTGATCACGCCCCGTCTCTCTCGCGGAATCCCCGCAGCACTCCTAGCGTTGCTCCTGGCAGGGGTCGGGGTGCGTATGCTGCATCTTGAAGAACAAGGAGTCCAAGTCGTGGGTGAGGTTCCCGCTGGGCTCCCGGCGCTGAAGGTGCCCCGCTTTCCCCTCTCGGTGGTTCCAAGCATTCTGGCCGACGCTGCCGGACTGGCGGTGGTGACCTTCTCGAGCATGATGTTAACTGCTCAGAGCTTCGCCTCGAAGAACAGGTACGACATAGACGCAGATCAAGAATTCGCGGCGCTTGGCACGGCCAATATTGCCTCAGCGCTTTCTCAAGGTTTTGCTGTTAGCGGCGCCGATTCTCGAACAGCCATGAGTGACGCGGCCGGCGGTCGTACGCAGGTGACTGGACTTTTCGCAGCCGTCACAATCGCCATTGTACTGCTGTTCTTTACGGGCCCTCTCAGGTATGTCCCAGTTGCCGCTCTAGGCGCCGTGTTGGTGAAAGCTGCTTTCTCTCTAGTGGATATTTCAGCCCTGCGCACAATTTACAGAATTGATCGCCGAGAATTCGCTTTATCAATACTTGCCTCTTTAGGCGTCGTAGCCGTTGGCTCCATTCAGGCAATTCTGGTTGCCGTCGCCTTGTCGCTTTTGCGATTCATAAGACTCGTGTCACGTCCAAGGATTGAGATTCTAGGAAAAATCGAGGGTTTTCCAGGGTTTCACGCCCTCGAACGTCATCCCGAGGCAGTAACTGTACCTGGTCTCATGCTGTTTCGATTCAATGCCCCCATCGTATTTTTCAACGCAACTTTGTTTAGACGGGCAGTCATTGCCGCAGCGGACACTGCTGGCCCATCGCTGAAGTGGATTGCCCTTGACATGCTCCCGATTACTCTCGTCGATGCCACTGGGCTTTATACCGTCCAGGAAATTGCGGATACGCTACGGGAGCGCGGCGTGATTCTTGCGGCTGCAGGCCGTCAAACGGAGTGGCGCCTTTGGGCCGAATCCCGACAGCGCGGGCCTCAAGACCGCAAGATTCAGATCTACCCGAGTTTGAGTGAAGTGGTCAGGGTCTTTCAGGGCGTAACGGCCTGCACTAGAAAAAACCCGTCACAAGTCTGAGCGCCGTCCTCTACATCAGACTTGAGATTCTGCATCGTCGAAGGAGTGATTTCCCATGGGAAACAGGGAAGCAGGACACAAGAACAAGCGTTTAAAGCGGAAGCGGTACGAAAAGGAACTCCGTCGACTACAGGCCGAGCTCTGCAAGCTGCAGGATTGGGTCAAGTACAAAGCCCTGCGTGTAATTGTTCTTTTCGAAGGGCGGGACGCCGCTGGCAAAGGAGGCACGATTCGCGCGATTACGGAACGCGTGAGTCCCCGCGTGTTTCGTCTCGTGGCCTTACCGGTTCCTTCCGATCGGGAAAAGAGCCAGATGTATTTGCAGCGTTACATCCAACACTTTCCTGCCGCAGGGGAGATCGTCATCTTCGACAGAAGCTGGTACAACCGTGCCGGTGTGGAATACGTGATGGGTTTTTGCACCGAAGAGGAGCACCGCCGATTTTTGGAACTCTGTCCCATCGCCGAAAAGTACGTCATCGACGCTGGAATCATCCTGATTAAGTACTGGATGGAGGTTGGCAAGAACGAACAACTACGCCGATTTGAAGCACGCATAAGAGATCCACTCCGCCAATGGAAGCTCAGCCCGATGGATTTGGAGTCTTTCCGCCGATGGTACGAGTTTTCCCGTGCGCGCGACCAGATGCTGAAAGCTACCGACACTGAGCATGCGCCGTGGTATATCGTTCGTTCAGACGATAAGAAAAGAGCCAGGCTTAACTGCATCTCCCATCTGCTAAGCATGATCCCTTACGGTAAGGTTCAGCGCGAAAAGGTCAGATTGCCTAAGCGGAAGACCAAAGGAAGTTATGACGATCAGGCTCCGCTTAGAGGCAGGCATTTTGTCGCCGAAAAGTTCTAGCGCTGCAGGCTAGGAATCGAGATTTTGCGAGTTGTGCAACGTAATAAGTTCTCCTGAAGCGGTGCAGGTGAGGAGCAAGAACTCGCGTGTGAGGACTTTTGATCGTGCATTCCTACTGGTGGTTGACCCGCATATTAGAAGGCTACCCGCTGCTACCGGTGGTCGCCGCGCCAGCTCTTGCTGCTCGTGCCTTCGTGGGAATTTCCGTGAACGCGGCTATTTTGCCCAGTTCAAGAGCTTGCTCGGCCGTTGTGGTTGCAAATAGGTGCATCGCGGCGGCGATTAGGCCAGTCCAGCCCGTTTGATGACTTGCTCCCAGTCCGGCGCCATTGTCGCCGTGGAAGTATTCATAAAACGAAATGTAATCACGCCAGTGGGGATCTTCTTGAAACTTCTTGGTTTCTCCATACACCGGCCTATGGCCTTTTTTATCTCGCAAGAAAATCCTCGAGAGCCGGCGAGTTAGTTCTTCGGCGATCTGGTATAAGGTCATCTGCCGCCCCGAGCCCGTGGGACACTCCACAATGAAGCCATTACCGTAATAGGTGTAATACTGAAGCAAGGCTCGAATGATCAAGCCGTTGACGGGCATCCAGATCGGCCCTCGCCAATTAGAATTGCCTCCAAACATCCCAGTATCGGATTCTGCTGGCAGGTACGAAACCCGATACTCTTGGTTACCCAAGCGGAACGAGTATGGGTGATCGGCGTGGTAACGAGACAGCGCACGAATTCCATAGGGACTCAGAAACTCATTTTCGTCCAACATTTTTGAAAGAACCCGACGAAGCTTGCTTTCGTTCAAGATCGAGGCAAGACGGCGGCCAACGCATCCGGTTTGGGATGGATCGTGAATGAATGCGGATAGTTCAGGTCGCGCGGCAAGGAACCTTCTCATCTCATTTTCCAACTCCGGGTGCTTTCGGGTGAGTTCTCCCTCAAAAACCGTCACCGCGCATAACGGAAGGAGTCCAACCATGGAACGTACCTTCAGGCGCTGCGCCGTGCCATCGGGTAGACGCAGGACATCGTAGAAAAAACCATCCTCTGGATCCCACATGCCCACATCCCCGCCTTCGTGTGCTAGGGCCGCCGCAATCCAAAGGAAGTGCTCGACGAACTTGCTGCACATTTCCACATATGCAGGTCTCTCTAACGCCAGCTGCACAGCGATCTCCAACATGTTCTGGCAATATAACGCCATCCAGGCAGTACCATCCGCCTGCTCCAGGTACCCGCCGGTCGGAAGCGGCGCGCTCCGGTCAAAAACGCCGATGTTGTCCAGCCCCAGGAAACCGCCTTCAAACGCGTTTCTGCCTGAGCGGTCCTTGCGGTTGACCCACCAGGTGAAATTGAGCAATAGCTTCTGGAAGCTGCGTTCCAGCCACTCTATGCTGCCCTTGCCGTGACGAGCCATTTCAAGGCGGTATGAGTAAATGGTTGACCAAGCGTGAACCGGCGGATTGACATCGCCGAAGTTCCACTCGTAGGCGGGTAGTTGCCCGTTGGGGTGCAAATAATTGCCCCGGAGCATTAGGTCCAGTTGCTGCTTGCCAAAATCTTCGTCGACCAGCGTCAGCGCCATAACGTGAAATGCCAGGTCCCAGGCTGCATACCAGGGATATTCCCACTTATCGGGCATCGAGATGATGTCCGCGTTGTACATGTGATGCCAATGGTTGTTGCGCGGGGCTGTGTGGTCGTCCTTGAATGGATCGACATGATGCTCCTCGAGCCATTTGTCGACGTCGTAATAGTAGAATTGCTTTGACCACAGCATTCCTGCAAGCGCCTGGCGCATAACACTAGTCTCGTCGTCATTCATAGCGGCTGGGATCACAGTGGCATAAAACTCGTCGGCTTCCCATTCCCGCATCTGCATTACGGCGTCCAAGTTATTTTGGAAAGGGATACGTTGCTCCTTTTGGCCGGCAACATTTCTCGCGGGTCCAACGTTGCTCAGTCGCAGGCGGAGCGTCTGAAACGTTCCCGGCATCAAGGTTAGGTGGTACAGGGCGGCGGCCTTGGTGCCGAGACCTTGCGGATTTACGGCGCTTTGGAGGTGATGCACGATGTAGTCGTTGATGCCGTCCTTCACATAGGGCGTTACATTTGGGCTATGAAAGAGGCGCTCGTTGTTAGTCTCATTTTCGGTGAAGAGCAGCTCGTTCGCGCCTTCACAGTATAGGAACCGATCTCCCAATTCTGGATGTGAAGCGAAAATGATATTGTTGCTTGCTCCGGGGGGCGTCTTCTGAAGCAGAGGCCGGGAAGCGCCAGTTCTCGACGACCAAGTATTGCGGAACCAGAGCGTCGGTACCACGTCCAACGTCGCCGGTTCTGGGCCCCGGTTGAATACCGTGATTCTGATGGCGATGTTTTCTGGCCCTTCCTTTGCGTATTCAACGAATACATCGAAGTACCGGTCATCATTGAATACACCGGTATCAAGCAGTTCGTACTCCAGTTCCTGACGCGAGCGGCGCCGATTTGTCTCCACCAAGTCGCGATACGGGAACTCCAACTGTGGATACTTGTAGAGATATTTCATGTAGGAGTGGGTCGGCGTGCTATCCAGGTAGAAGTAGTACTCCTTCACATCCTCGCCATGATTTCCTTCACTGTTGGTGAGCCCAAAAAGGCGCTCCTTCAATATCGGATCTTTGCCGTTCCACAGGCTCAGTGCGAAACAGAGAATCTGCTTATCGTCCGAAATGCCCGCGAGCCCGTCTTCTCCCCAGCGATATGCCCGCGACCGCGCCTGATCGTGGGTGAAATAGTCCCAGGCATCGCCGCCTGGGCTGTAGTCTTCGCGGACCGTGCCCCACTGGCGTTCGCTCAGGTACGGTCCCCACTTTCTCCATGGCATACTCTGAGCACGGGCTTCTTCAAGACGCATTGCTTCTGCACTCTTATCCATGATGTCCGTCTTTCCAAGCGATTCCACGAACCCAGCCGTTGCAGGACCGATATTGCCAAAGGCTTGCGGAACCACTACTCACTGTGCCAAGCCTTCTTAATCCCAGGACGTATAGCACTTTCTTAGTCGCTGACTACAGAATGAACTGTCAATAATTACAGATGTTTGTTTTAGTCCGACCTCTTAAGCTTTTCCATGGTGCGAGTCGTATGTATAAGATCGTTCCGCATCGTAGTTCTTGTTAGCTTTTATTTCGCCGCCCATGCTTGCCAGGCACAGGACCTCGCTCCCCGGGCATATCTCATCACTCCCATTCATTCGAATGCGGTCACATTGACCTATTCACTTTTTGACGGGAGCCTTTTCTTTGAAGGGACGGTCCCCATCACTGGCGCGACAGCAAGGGTTCACGTTGCCATTTTGAACTATTCTCATTCACTGAACTTTTTTGGCCGTACAGCAAGTTTCACGGCATCGCTGCCCTATGGTGTAGGGAATTTCCGAGGTACTGTCGTTGGCGCGGAAACGCTTGCGTATCGCTCTGGACTATTGCCGGCCACATTCCGATTCTCGGTGAACCTCATTGGAGGCCCCGCAATGAACGTCCCCGAATTCATGAAATGGCGACAGAGGAGTATCCTAGGCATCAGCATCAGGTTGGTGCCCCAAGCTGGTCAATACGACCCGACAAAACTCATAAATCTCGGTTCCAGCCGCTGGGCATTCAAGCCGGAGCTGGGATATTCTCAGCGCTGGGGGCATTGGACTCTGGATGCCTACGCCGGTGCTTGGTTCTACACCACTAACCCCGAATTCTTCTCACAGAATCAGTTCTCGCCCGGCATCAACACTCAAGCGCAGCGTCCCATTGGCTCCTTTGAAGGGCATCTAAGCTACGACTTCAAACCTCGGCTCTGGATGTCCCTCGATGGCAACTATTGGTTTGGGGGCGCCACGAGCATAAATGGCGTTCTAAATGCTGCCACGCTTCAGAGAAACTCCCGGGTTGGCGGAACTGCCTCTATCCCCATCAGCAGACATCAGTCCATCAAATTCAGTTATAGCAACGGGGCTTACATCCGGTACGGAGGAAGCTTTCAAAATGTCTCCCTGGCATGGCAATACTCTTGGTTGGGCAGGCCTTGATGGCCCAGAGCAGATAAATCTCATGAACTTTCCTCTAGTTGTGCTTGGGCTGTCGTTCGGCGTTCTGCTGCTGGCGGCCGTGATTGGTGACGCACTTCGCAGCAAGCTACACGCCCTGAACGAAGATCAGCGAGACGACTTCGGCGTTGTGTTGAATGCAACTCTGACTCTTCTGGGCCTCCTTATTGGGTTCAGCTTTTCCATGGCAATTAGTCGGTATGACCAGCGCAAGAATTACGAGGAAGCTGAAGCCAACGCGATCGGGACAGAATACACGCGAGCAGACCTGCTCCCAGCCGGAGACGCAGCCAGAGTCCGTCAACTACTGAGGATGTATCTCGAAGAGCGAATATTGTTTTACACGACTCGTGACCGCCACCGGCTCGCGAAGATCGATGTTCAAACAGCCGAACTCCAGACCAAAATGTGGGCTGCGATCCGGCCATCAGCAGAGGCGCAGCCTACACAGGTGGTTGCCCTTGTTGTTTCCGGCATGAATGATGTCTTGAATTCACAAGGATACACGCAAGCGGCTTGGTGGAATCGCATCCCGGTTCCAGCTTGGGGAATGATGACGGCGATCGCCATTAGCTGTAACCTGCTGATCGGCTACAGCGCTCACGGACGCGATTGGCGAACACTGCTGATCGTACCCGTTGTAGTGTCCATAGCGTTTTTTCTGATTGCTGACATTGATAGTCCACGAGGCGGGGCGATTCTGGTAGAACCTCAGAACTTGATTAGCCTTTCGCAGTCTCTACGG
The DNA here is from genome assembly GCA_035691825.1 of Terriglobales bacterium. Taxonomy (GTDB): domain Bacteria; phylum Acidobacteriota; class Terriglobia; order Terriglobales; family Acidobacteriaceae; genus Gp1-AA122. The sequence continues at coordinate 22,569 of DASSIO010000245.1, forward strand.
CCCTAGTAAGACTAACGAAAATCCTAATCGAGGCGCCTTGGGGCGCCGTTCCTGGCCGCGCTCAGCTTAGCGCTCGGGCGCTCAGTGGCAAGAACCGTCGTCCACAAACTCGTCGTTTGCGGCCATTGTTGCCAAAGAGTGTGCACAGTTGAGAATCCTCTTGTCCAATGGGTCATTTGCGAGTGCGTCCGTTGCGATGTACGTCCGAGATTTGTTTGCTTCCACGAATCGATCGCTCAGCTTCTTCATGTTGTTCAACTCGTTTGTCACAAGATTCAGCGCATTCCTGTCCGATTCGGTCGCTGCCGCAAGGGAGACCAGCCGGAGATTCTTCTGGGCTTGTGCGTGAAAGCTCGCCACCCAATCTTCCGTCACCGGAAATCCTTGCCGCACGGCATTCGTTAACGTGCTCCTCCATTCCCTAATGACTGCCATTTCCTCGATTGCGGCCTTGAGGAAATCTCGCGAGAATCCGGGCGAGGCGGATTGGCCCGTCTCAAGATGGTTTGACGCAGTGTTTGCTCCTGGCGAAGGCAACGTCACCACAATCTGCCTGCCTCGAAAGCTGAGGGAACCATTCGCGAGCCGTGCCAACGCTTCTATTTCCACGTAGGAGCGTCCTCCGATTTCTACGACAGGGAGTTCTCCTGGATGTCCTGTTAGAACGAGAGTCCGATTCTGCGGACCGGCATGAACCATATGCAATATCGCCAGGCTGCAGAAAAGCACCGGCGTCAGCCAGATGAGCAGTCTTCTTCCCAACGCACGGATTCCCTGAGACCAGTTGCTACGAACGAAGTTGTCTGAAAGCCACACGCAAATCCTGCAGAGTCCCTCTACGACATCAGTGCAACAATTATGGTGCCCCAAGTCGTGAGCAAGATGTGTCCAAACGCTACGGTATAGGAATACCCAAGCGTAGCGACTGGGCTGTCGGATTTCTCTTGGACAGCCGCAACACCCGCGATCATTGTTTGCGCGCCCGCGAGTCCGCCGAGCAATAGCACTGGATTTAATTTCAGGATATAGCGGCCGAAGAAGAGGCCCGCAACCAGGGGCGTGAGAGTCACCACAATGCCGCCTAGGAAGAGGATGTAGCCGTATTCCTTGACCGCCTGAACAAAAATGGGGCCTGCCTTAAGCCCGACCATGGCCACAAATGCCGCCAGGCCTATGGCTTTCATGAAACTAATGGCAGCGTCCGGCATCCTTCCAAACCACGGTTTCACCGATCGAATCCATCCGACGAGAACACCGGCGAGGAGCGTCCCTACACTCGTGCCTAGGGCGATTCTCAGGCTGCCCACAGGTATGGTGAGGATGGCGCCGGTCAGGACACCTAGAAATACAGCCAAGCCCAGCACAACAAAATCGCTGTCTTCTGTCGGGTTAATCACTTTGCCCACTAAGGGGGCTAATCGTTCGACTGCGGCTTCTGAACCGGTCACCTGCAGGGTATCCCCTCGCTCGACGATTGTGCTTTCCCCGATTGGGATTGATTGGCCGCCCCGCGTGATGCCTCGCAACAAGACACCGCGAGTTTCATCTATGCCGTTCGAAAGTTCGCTCAGCGTTTTCCCGGCGATTGTCTTACTGCTGACATATAGCCCATAAGAGGCCACTGGAATCTCAAGTAGCTCCGGATCGCTTGCCTCGATAGATGAAGAAGATAGTAGATTGACCAAGGCCTCGGTCCGTCCAAGCACGGCAACTGTGTCTCCTGCCTCGAGAACCGTAGTCGGAAGGGGCGAGAAGATCTGACCACTGCGCCGAATTCGCTCCACGAAAAGGCGGGCGCTGGGCACAGACCTTTCCGCCTCCGCGATGGTCTTCCCAACAACTTGAGCGTTTTGACGGATGGTATATGCGCGATAGCTGATAGATTGCCACGCTGAGGACACGCCCAGCTTGGCGTGTCTTATGCCTAGTTTCTCTTCGACCTTTTTCGATTCTGCGCGCAAGTCGATGCGCAATAATTTCGGCCCAAAGCTGGCGCAAACAAGGATCACGCCCAAAGTGCCGAAGATGTAACAGATAGCGTCCGCAACAGCAACATGTCCAATCCATTGCTGTTTCTGATCGTCGGGAATCGACAAGGCTCGAATAGCCTCGCTTGCAGTACCGATCGCAGGCGATTCCGTCAGAGACCCGGAAAGCATTCCGGCTGAGTAGCCAGGATCGAGCTTCAAGGAGTGTGCTACCCCATAAGCCGTGATAAGACCAATGACTGGAACAAACACACCGAGCACAGCCCAACGCCAACCTTCTCCCTTGAGGTTACTAAAGAAGCTTGGCCCTACCGAGTAGCCGATTCCGAAAAGGAACAACAGGAAGAGCATCGCCTTCGCTTGGTCAGAGACGGGCACATGAAAGAAGTTCCCAATGAGAATTCCTCCAAGCAAAGAACCCGTCACAACCCCTAATCCGACGCCGCGAAACTTCACTCGGCCGATCAGATATCCGATACCGATGGCCAAGTAAACGGCCATCTCAGGATATTTTGTAAATACATTGGCTAGCCACCCCATATGTCGTCCTGATCGCTCATTCCGCAGACACCTCCAGGGAAGTTATCAAGAACTGTTTCGCCTTAGCTCCCGGTTAACTGAGAAGCGTGCGGCAGAATGAGGGCGAGTTATCGCGCGGCCGCCTTTTGAGATTTCGCGGCGCCTTTCGAAGCTTCGAATGCAAGTCGGTAGCCTCGCGCGATTGAGCGAACTCCGCGGCCAATTTCCTCGTAGGCCTCATCATCCAGATTTGCCAGGGAGACTCGAAGCGACCATTCAGGAGCTTCGAAACCGCCCCCGTTGAGCAGCACGATTCCGTGGTCCTCAGCCAGACGAAACGCGAGGTCGAGCGGATGCACGTTTTTCTTGAGGTATTCGACAGCGTCTTCGCCGATGTTCTTGCGTGCAAAGAATTCGAAGTCTATTAAACCGTAGTAGGCGTCGTAATGCGGGTTGGCCGAAACTTCGATGCCCAGGCCTTCGACTGTCGCTTTGGCACGGCGGTGGACGATCTCCATGCACGCCTTCTGGTACAGCTTAGCTCCATCCATCATCTCAGCGAGCGAAAACAGGCTCATCATGACCTGTTGGGGCAGCGATAACCCTGAAGTGTGGTTGAGGGCAACATCTCGGCTATCAGCCACGATGCGGTCGATGAACTTGATCTTTCGCGGCTGAAGGGTCAACGGCCCGTAGCGCTTATCGAGCATTTTAAGTTCAGCGTCTGGGAGTGTCGCGATCTTCCGGTCGAAGATGTTCTCTTCATGAATGGCGATGATGCCTAGACGCCATCCGGTGGCGCCGAAATACTTGGAATAGGAATAGACTCCTATTGTGTTGTAGGGAAGCTCGCCAAGTAGCGACCGAAACTCGGGGACGAACGTTCCATAAACGTCGTCGGTCAAAAGCATGAGATCAGGCCGCTTCGACTTCACCAAATTCGCGAGCTTGGCGATCGTCTCCTTGCTCATGGCGACGCCGGTTGGGTTGCCTGGATTCACCACGAAGAACGCTTTGATCTTTGGATCCTCAAGCTTCTTGATCTCCGCGTCAGTGAACTGAAAACGATTCTCCTGCGGGGCATGGATGTTTACGACTTTGAGGTCATAATCTTCGAGATGCGTCATTTCGATATAGGGCGTGAAAATCGGCGTGCCTAGCGCAATCGTATCGCCGGGATGGAGCAGGCGATTGGCTTTCAACGATTTGAAGATGTAACACATTGCCGCTGTCCCGCCCTCGACTGCGTAGAGATCGAATTTACCTGGTGGTCGTGGATCCCCGCACATAGCCCACATCAGGTACTCATGCGAGATGCGTTCGTTGTGGACAAGCATCCGGTCCGGGACCGGGTAGTTGTCCCCGATGATGGAGTCTACAAGCTCGTGAACGAACGCGTCTGGTTCGAACCCGAATTTCTTCACGGTGAATGCCACCATTTCCTTGAGGAAGGAGGCGCCGGGCATATCGGCATGCTTGGCGAGCCAAGACCCGAGACGCGCAGCGATGCCTTGGGCCTGCGGCATTCCGCCAATGCCGGCAGGTTCATCCATGACGCGCTTGCTCTCGGTAATGGCGAACTGGCCAAGGAGGAAGTAACCCTCACGAGGGGTCGTGGCTATCCAGTTTGGATTACCGCGACCGGCGTTGAGGAATGCCGACTGCGCGGTACGCGAGGTTTTCTTGGCGAGTTTGATCAGCTCGTCCTTGATCTCGAACGGGCTGAGGGTTTCGAAGTTACGAAGCTGCAATACGTCCATTTTCATCTCCTCCTACTGGCCTCTGCTAAGCAAAACAATGACGATCATGCCCCAGATCGTCAGTAAAGTGTTTCCGACAGCGTACGTAACCGTGTAACCCAGCGCAGGAATCTGGCTCTGGGCTCGATCACAAACCAGACCCAAAGAAGCGGTCGTAGTGCGCGCCCCGGAGAGGATTCCGAGCAGGATCGCGTCATGGAAACGGAAAATGTACTTGCCAACATACAAGCCCAGGATGAGGGGCACTGTGGTCGCTACCGCTCCCCATAAGAAAAGGCTGATCCCTTGTGTCCGCAAGCCGTTCACGAAACCCGGCCCAGCCGAAATACCGACTATGGCGATAAAAATGTTAAGGCCAACGGAATTCATGAACCACACGGTCGGTGAAGGTATACGTCCAAAAAATGGGCGCGTCGAACGCAGCCAACCAAGCACGATTCCCGCGATGAGCGCACCGCCTGCGGTTGACAGGGTCAACGGGACCCCTCCAAGCTTCCAGACCAGAGCACCAATCAATGCGCCTATCGTTATCCCCGCTCCGATGAATGCAACGTCGGCTACATCCGTCGGGCGATCTGCCACGCCGACCATTTTAGCGGTCGCAGCGGTGTCTTGAGTGCGGCCCACCAGAGTAAGGATGTCGCCACGGTAAATTTTTGTATTCGGCAGGATGGGAATTGATGTTGCGGTTGCGCCTCGGGTGATCTTCCGCAGGAAGACGCCTCGAGCGCCCGGGAGCGAGGCGAGTTCGGAAAGAGTCTTACCGTCCACCTCTTTGTTTGTTACGTACGCATCGACGCCTTCGATCGGGACGCTTAATAGCTCCGGATCGTCGACTTCTGCGGGAATATTACCGATGTTCACGACCGATTCGCGAGTGCTTGCGACCGCGGCCAGTTTTACGCGTTCGCCGATGACGTTCACCAGCGCTTCGCGAGCGCCTGCGACCGCCACCACGTCTCCCTCGCGCAGCACTGTGTCTGCGCTGGCTTCCTCAATGACGCCATTGCGACGCAATCGCAAGACGAAGACGCGTGCGTTTGGTATAAGAGCCTCAGCCTCGATGGCTCGGAGACCAACTACCTTGCCAGCCGGCTGCACGCGAAACGCACGCGTTTCCCAACGGTGCCAAGCCGAGCCGGCTCCCCCGAGTTCCTTCGTGCCCCCTTGCTTCTCCTCGTACTCC
>DASSIO010000246.1:0-17682 GCA_035691825.1 Terriglobales bacterium
CATGGTACTGAGAAATCCTTTGGAAGCAAGTAAGGAACGGCCCTGGCTGGAAGCAAAATAGACTACCCAAATCGGGATCGCCAGTGCTGCGATGACCATTGCAGACCCGGGTAGAACATTCCGTCTTGCGGTTCCCAACAAGACAGCCGCAACTACAAGCCCGGCCAAGAACGCTATCAAAAGCACCGCCGATTGCTGTGTCATGCAATACCTCTATTTCTCACCAGGCGCCGCGAGCAGACGTAAGGCCGAGCAAAAAGATGGCAGCAGCCAAAAGACGAGCACGCCTGCCTGGACTTGAGCAGTGTCGAAATGCATTGGGACCGCCAAGAGCTTGGCCACCTGGTAGACAAGTGCCGATCCCACAATTGACATCGAGAGCGCTACAGCAAATGCAGCCCAGACCTTGAATTGAACGTTGTGCTGCCGCATTGTCTCGGTATGATGCGCAAGAATCTCACGGACCTGGGCATTCGAATCTGGTTCACTCGTAAAGGTGATTTCCCGCAACCCCCGAATCGTTCGCGCAGTTAGCTCGAGGTAGCGCTTGCAACCATCACAGTCGCGGATGTGGTCATGGATGAGCTGTCTTTCGCCCTCTGAAACCCCTTCTACGAAAGACCTGTCGATGAGCTCGCGAAATCTCTTGTCACCCTCCATGCGAATCACCCTCCTCAAATGCGGATCTCAGTGCTGCAAGACCGCGATAGATTCTGGACGTCACCGTTGTAGTAGGGGCGCCCAAGACCTGAGCCATCTCCGCAAGAGACAGGTCTTCTTGAAACCTCAGCAGCAAAGCCTCGCGATACAGCGGTGGCAGAATCTGCAGCCGGCCGGCCAGACGCATTGCGTCTTCGCTTCGGGCCGCGGCTTCGAATGGGGAAGGCCCGGAGGTGGGCAACAGCAGCATTGCATCGCGATCGTTTGGCAAGGATACTGTTGCCACCGCTTTTTGTTTTTTCCGGAGGTAATCTATTGCCAAATTGCGGGCGATCGCGAATAGCCATGGATCAAACCGCTGCCGCCCGTTGTACTGGCTGCCCCGTTGCAGCACGCGAATCCAGGTCTCCTGCGCAAGGTCCTCCGCATACTCTCGCCTCCCGGTGAGGTATAGCAGGTAGCGCACCAGTCGATGCTGACAGCGCTCCACCAGGTCTGCAAGAAGCTCCATATCCCTCTCACGTAAGCCTCGCGCAATCTTTGCCGTTTCGGTTTCGGCTGTCGTATTCAATGTCATGGGAAGAGCCGACATATATCCTGTATACGATCAAACCCCGGCGGATTACTCAACTTTTGACCGAAAAATCACGCTAAGATTTGCCTCGGACGGATATCGGATCAATGGGCGGCAAGGGCCGGGCGTGTACAACTCGTTTATTGGCAGACCCCAAATAGCATAGATAGTTGTCGAAACAGGCGATCACAACTCACGATTCTGGTCTGGCCGGTCTGGGTTCCGGCGGAGTCACGGGCAAACCGGATGTTGAGAAACGGCAGCTCGTTGCGGAGTTACAATGATTTTGCCGGGCGAATGTGGAAGATGGCCTTACCTTCCTGGTTGTCTGGCGCTGGGCCTGAGGGCAGCACAATTGGGCTTCATTGATTCGGTTGGGGTCCCGCGAAACTGCGAATTAGGGATCAACTTGATTTTGACTAATGCGGCCGGAACGTCTTCCCCGTCTCCAACAGAGTCTTCAACCGGGAAAGAATCCGCGGCCAACCATCCGCATTCTGAGCATAAGCCGGATCGTCATCCCGCCATTCATCGTTCGTCACCACTACCTTCACAGCCTCCGTTTCCGGAGTCAGTTCTACCTTCACTCTCGACATCACCGCCCCATCGCCCATACCAAACTTGTACTCGAACACTTTCGGTCGTTCGACCCGCAGCACCTCACCCGTCACATACCGCACAGGCTTTCCGTCCTTACCAGGCCCCGACCATGTCATCGCCCCGCCAGGTTTCAGGTCCACCTCAAAATCCGCGCCCATAAAGATTTGTCGATTCGTCTCCTTCGAGACGAAACCCTCCCAGACCTTCTCCACGGGGGCCGCAATGTAATACGTAAAGATCAGCGGCGCCTTCGTCATATCAGATTCTCCGGGTACTCCATCAGATTACTCCGGTTCCACCTCAGAGAGCCGCGAAGCCCCGATTGGACACCGACTATTACCTACGCGTTGACTGAATCCTGCAACGGCTCTACGCCAAATTCCGGCCTAATCGGGTAATCGACGATGATCACTCGGCCATCCGTAAGAGCCTTAACAGAATGCCGCGCGTTGGGCGGAACGATGGCCGCAGCTCCTGCGGTAACCTTGTGAGCGTCCCCATCAATCGCGAGCTCCAACTCGCCTTCGATTACCTCATACACTTCTTCTTCCGGATGAAAGTGCTCGTGGATGGATGAACCCGCGACGAAGTCGTAATGAGCGAATGTCATGTTCTGCGAGTGGAAATAACGGCCATGCCACCCAGGCAGTCGCTCAAATACGCGGAGATCGCGCACATTTACGAATGGCATACGTCCTCCCTCTACCGAACGAGTGTGCGGTCCTCTTTACTTGCCGCTAACGCTGACATGTGCGCCTTCGGTATCCACGAATTGCGCGAGCATTCCCCCGAAATCCTGTTTCGACGGCTCCATTGGAAATCGGACGCCTTTGCCCTGCATCTCGGTATGGAAAGCGCCTAGGTCAGGTACGCTGAACCCCAACTCGATCTTGCCGCCAGCATTCTTCTCCGAAGCGGGATGCAGTGCGAACGTCACCTCTCCGGTAGCAAATTCGCTCCATTCGGGAGACTGGAACTTGAGTGGGAGGCCGATGACATCCCGGTAAAACGCGACCGCCCGATTCATGTCGGCAACAAATTCAATGATGTGGCTGAGTTTCGGCGCCATCAGATATCTCCTTTGCGGGGTTCTTCTCGGACGAGGACGTATTGTATCCACTTCGCCAGACTTGTCATTCGAGCAGCAGCTCGCAAGCCCTCCGTCGCTCAATCATAGCCAATCTTCGCAAACCGGTTAAAATCCAACACACCGGCGGCGGAGGTTTTCCCGCGCTAACGAAAGGCTGCGGCATGAATGCACCCCATGTCAGCAAACATCGCCAACGCGCCTGAGCAACAGTCGCCGAAGCCGAGTACCGACGACTCGCTTACGGTTATTGGGATCTGCCTTATCGCCGCGATGTTGACGAATATTCTTCACGAGGGCGTTGGCCACGGGCTCATTGCGTTGGCGACCGGAGCGCAATCCGGGCTCCTTACCACCGTGGCGTGGTCGAGCGATTTCGAAACCGGGCTGGTCCAGGCAGGTGGAACGCTGGTGAATCTGGCCGCCGGTGTGATGCTCTGGATCGCTTTGCGTGGCTTGAAAAACGCAAGTGTCTCCCTGCGGTACTTCCTGCTTATTTGTTGTGCCTACAACCTGTTCTCCGGAACCGGATACTTCTTCTTTTCCGGCGCTTCGAACTTCGGGGATTGGGCGGCAGTGATCTCCGACATGCGCCCACATTGGATGTGGCGAGTGCTGCTGGTGTGCGTCGGAGTCGTTTCATACTTCCTAGCCGTTCGGGTAATCGGAGTCGGACTCGTGCGCTACGTGGCGGTTCCTCTTGCAGACCGGCGGAGGTTGTTCAGGCTGATGCTGATTCCATACGTCGCCGCCGTCCTGCTCGTGGGTGTTGCCGGTCTGCTGAATCCGATCAGTCCGCTGCTCGTTTTGCAGTCGGCATTGCCTGCCACTGCTGGAGCGTACAGCGGCCTGCTCTGGTTGCGGTACTGCGTCCCCAGTTGGACGAAGCCGGAAAGAACCGAGGATGAAATTCGGCGGAACAACATCTGGATCGGATTTGCGTCCGCTGCAGCAATCTTCTTTGTCGCAATCCTTGGACGGGGCGTGACACTGCATCGCTAATTGCTCGGTCCGCGGCCTACTCGCGCCAGGTAAGGCTATTCAAGGAGTCGGCCTCCACTGGAAAGACATCCTCCAGAGTCACATTGAAGGCGTTGGCAAAAGGTTGCTGCTACGCACCGATGAAAAGGAGTTCATGACGCCGGTTCCTTGCCGTACAGCTCTTCTTCCGATAGCACAGGTTGGATTGCAGCATCGTTTCCGCTCCTGGCTGAAGCACTGAACATTGGTCCGCGAGCGGCAACGACAGGGGCGAATGCCATCAGCCCGATCGGCTGCGGCACATCGTCGTAGATTGCTTCCATGCCTCCACGCCGGAAATAGGTTTCATGCCAGAAACCGGTTCCGCCCGAATCCTTCAGGAAGCTCTGCCACCACTGCCGGTGGGGATCCGACCGTGTCCACTTAAGGAGCGAGTCGGCGTCGCGCCAGTATTGCCGCATCCCGACATGCATTGGAAAAAGCGAGTAGATGATGTTTTCGTGCCGCAAAAGGCCATCCGGTTGTGCCGCGGCGGATGCGGAAATCCGGGGCCCGAATCCCATGAGTGTTTTCATCCCCGTTATGCGATTGACACGCATTCCGAGATAAATCACTACTAAATCTGGGTATTGAGAGAGATCTACGGTTCGTCGCTCAACGTGCGTATGCATGGCTTCACTGATTTCGTGTTGTGACTAAGCGTTGCAGGTTTTCCGATGCGTCGCAGAATCTTGCCCGGTTCGCGGCAATTTGGGCCAGCCCCTCTGTTTCGTCGGCCAAACGGCATACCAACTTGGCTGGCGACGATCAAACGTACCCCAGGAGCATCCGACCCAGCACCTCGTGTGCTAATTGGTCTCATGTGACGCCCGCTGATAGGTAGGAATACGAGCAGCCACATACGCCCCGAGGGTAATGTCCACGGCCAGGCAGGCTATGACGTACCAGTCTGGCATGTAGGTCGAGTTCCGGTAGTGCCAGGAATCCCACGCTAATCCGTGCAGTGTAATTCCTATGGCGAGGAACCAGGGCGAGCGCTTCACACCGAGAACGGCAAGGGCGGCGAAAACCGGCACGCTAAGAATTTCTACCCAGAGCCAGGAACTCGCCGCGCGTCCTGTGGAGGCAAACACGTAGCGCATCACGTAGACCAGCGCCATGAATACGAGGAAACCGGCAAGCAAATACCGCTCAAAGCTCGCTCCACGCGATCCTTGCCAACGCGACAGCCAGAGGCAAGCGGCAATCACACCCGTGGCAGCTGCGGCGAGGAGGCATGGATCTCCAGACAACTGCCATGGAACTCGGAAGAGAGCAATCCACGTTCCGACGGCCGAGAAGAGAATCAGAAGCAGCGTCTGAACGGTTTCTTGTGAATTTGCTGAGCCGACACGTGCGCCCTGTGTCGTATTCATAGTGCGCTTGTCTTCCTTGCGTCTGGATGTAATCAGCATCTCAGCGCCGGAGTCATCTGTCGCTCTGTTTGTTCCTTCCGCACCGTCCGACCGGGGAATTATACGGTGTGGCTGTTGACGAATATTCTTCACGAGGGCGTTGGGCACTCCCTTATTGCGACTCTTGCTCAGGCGCGTGAACATCGCCAAAAGAACCGATCAGTACGCGCTGACATTCGAGGCCTGATTGGAACTACCTGTGGCCTTGCCAAGCAGTTGTGCAACCTTCTGCAGAAGCTCAACCGGGTGAACGGGCTTAGCAAGGAGGTCGAAGCGATGCCCGTTTGTGCTGGCATCCTCCATCATGTCGGCGGTGGCGGCCTGACCGGAAAAGAGCAGCACTTGGCAACCGGGGAAGTCGCGTCGGACGGCTATGCCAAGTTCAATCCCGCTCATTCCTGGCATGACCACATCGCTGATCACGAGGTCTGGAATGCTCTCCCGACACAGCCGCAATGCTGTCGCCCCATCGTATGCTGCGCTCGACACATATCCCTTCGAGGCGAGGATCATGGCGAGCGTGTCCGCTATGCGCTTCTCGTCATCGACCACCAATATCGATTGCCGGCCTTTGTCAGCAGCGCGACTTTCCTGAACAAAATCCTCATTCTTCATACTACCTGCTTGAGAGCGCCCTCTACCGATTCCGCTTGAAGGGACGGCAGAAACACAGAAAACGCCGTCCAACATCTGCCGGGTTTCGCACAGCTCTTCACGCGAATGGTCCCTCGGTGCTTGTCGACAATGCTCTTGCACACCCACAGACCCAGGCCCGTGCCCACGTCCTTCTTCGTTGTGAAGAACGGTTCAAAAATCCGACTGCGAACTTTAGGAGGAATGCCGTGACCAGAATCGGCTACTGTAACCCGTACTCCGTCCCGGCCCCTGGCAGTGCGGGCGCTCGAAACTCGAATGCGAATGCTTCCGCCAGGCTGAACAGCGTCAATGCTGTTACTCAGCAGATTTGCAATGATTTGCCTGATTTCGCCTGGAACGGCGAAAAGACGTGCATCGTCCTCAACTTCTGGAAAAATATCGACTCCCTTGTTTCGGCAACGAGGAGCAAAGATCGAGATAAGTGAAGTGACTAACCCTCCGACCTTCACGACGTTCGGGGCTTTGGTCTCCCGATAGAAGCCGAGAGTCTGCTTCGTAAGATGAGAAACGCGGTTCAGCTCTTCTTCCGCTTGCGCAAGAAACTCGCGTACGTCGTCGCGGAGCGTTCTCTCTTTTGCCAGATAAAGAAGATTGGTTATGGCTTCGAGCGGGTTATTGATCTCATGCGCCACCGTGGCCGCCAAACGCCCAACCGAGGCAATTCTTTCGGACATGCGTAAGGCACGCTCCGTTCTCTTCTGTTCGGTGACGTCACGCGCGATCTTGGCAACCCCGACGATACTTCCTGTCTCGTCCCTGACCGGCGAGATGGTCAACGAAACATCGATACATTCCCCGCTCTTGGTGATGCGAACCGTTTCGAAGTGCTCAATCGTTTCGCCACTCCCAACCGTGGCGAGAATTCGATCCTCTTCGTCCTGCAATTCCAGAGGAATGAGTGTGCGAATGGAATGCCCGATCATCTCTTCCGCCGTGTAGCCGAACATCCTCTCTGCGGCCGGATTCCAACTGGTCACGATGCCGTTCAGGTCTTTGCTCATGATCGCGTCGTTCGATGATTCGACAATAGCGGCCAAACGCTGCGAACCGACCAAAGCGATCTGGAGCTTTTGCGTTGCGTCCTTCTGTTCGTGAATGTCAAGACAACCACCGACATAGCCTTCAAACGTCCCATCGGGTGCATACCGCGGCACACCGCGATCGAGAATCCATCGATATTGACCGCTGCGATGCCGCAGCCGGTACTCCATTTCAAAAGGCTGGCGGTTATCGAACGAGCTGACATAGATCTGCAAGCATCGCTCAACATCATCGGGGTGCACGTTTTCCGCCCAGCCATTCCCGAGTTCTTGTTCCAATGTCCGGCCCACGAAATCAAGCCAGCTCCTATTGAAGTAAGTACAAAGCTTGTCGGTTCCCGACATCCAGACGAGGACGGGCGTAGCATCGGTGATCACCCTGAACCGCTGTTCGCTCTCCCGCAGCGCCCGCTCTCTCTGTTCTGCCACCTTCCTGGCCATGACCTTGTCTGTCACTTCGACAGCATGAATCAGAATGCCTTCGACCGATCCATCCGCGTTCGTCTCTGGCTGGTAAACGAAGTCGAAGTAAGCTTCTGGCGACTGGCCGGTATGGGAGCGATTCAGTCTTGCCGCAACTTCGCGTCCGACGTACGGCTTGCCCGTGCGATACACCTCATCCAACAGATCGATAAACGGCTGCGTTTCAATCTCCGGCAAGCTCTCCCTGATTGTCTTGCCTACAAAATCCGACGCACTACTACGGCCGGTAACGCGAACGTACTGTTCGTTGACGTAGGTCCAGCGGTGTTCTGGACCGGCCAAGAGACCAATGGCGGCAGGCGCCTGAGCCAGCAATTCTTGGAGTCGATGGCGCTCCCGTTCCGCTTCGGCTCGCAGGCGAGCCTCGCGTTCCGCGGCTTCACTGCGCAACTTCGCCATCTTGATGTGAGTGGACACGCGCGCAATGAGTTCGCGAGCCGTGAAGGGCTTTACCAAGTAGTCATCCGCGCCACCATGAAGACCTTCGACGCGCGATTCTTCCCCTGCACGCGCTGAGAGCAGGATGACCGGGGTGCTGTTTATCGAAGCATCGCTGCGGATAGCGTTTAGCACGCCGAAACCGTCAAGTCCCGGCATCATCACGTCGGCGAGCACCAGGCTCGGGTGCAGTTCGCGAGTAGCTTGCACCGCCTGCAGTCCGTCTGTAACGGCGTGGACGCGATATTCGCCGCCAAGCAGGTGCGCTAGGTAGTCACGCATGTCTGCGTTGTCGTCAGCGACGACGATGAGCTCGCTCTGCTGCGTCGACAAAACCGGTGATGCGGTGGTGAGCGGCTTGGAGGCGTTGGGCTGCCCGGTCGCTGCTTGCCCATCTTCAGGCAGCCAACGTTCCGCCTCATCCACATACGCATCGGTACCAACCGCGGTCGAAACCGACGTTCTCTTCGCTCCAATCCGGTCGGCAGGCAAATGCGCTTTACCGAGCGGGATGCTCACCGTGAACGTGCTGCCTCGCCCGGGCGAACTTTCCAGGCGGACGGCCCCGCCGTGCAGTCGCACGAGCTCTTCTACCAGCGCCAGGCCTATGCCGCTTCCTTCGTAGGTTCGGGCGCGCGTGTTTTCGATCCGATGGAAGCGCTCGAACACGCGGCTCTGTTCGGCCGCAGATATGCCGACGCCTGTGTCCCGTACTGCCAGTTCGACGGCCTTGTCCGCGAGCTTCAGGATTACAGCGATTTCGCCTTGGAACGTAAACTTGAAGGCGTTGGAGAGAAGATTGAGCACAATCTTCTCCCACATCGCGCGATCGACGTATACAGGTTCGTCAATCGTTTCGCACGCGATCGTAAACCCTAGTCCTGCCCTTTCGATCGCGCTGCGAAACGCGCTGCTGATGTCCTCCGTGAGCCTGCAAACGTCTGTCGGTTCGTATACCGCCTGCACACGCCCAGCCTCAATGGATGAGAAGTCTAGGAGTGTGTTGACGAGTTTCAGCAGGCGCACCGCGTTTCGCCGGACGGCTAAGAGATGTTGTTGATGTTCCGGGCTGAGGCGATCACGCGCTTCCGGCAACACATCTTCAAGCGGCCCCAGAATCAGTGTCAGGGGCGTGCGGAACTCGTGACTGACGTTGCTGAAGAAGGCGGTTTTCGCTCGATCCAGCTCGGCGAGAGCCTCCGCACGTTTGCGCTGTTCCTCGTATGCACGGGTGTCGGCGATGCTCGTCGCGATTTGCCGCGCCACCAGCTCAAAAAAAGTGCTGTAGCTGTCGTCCGATGCCTTTGCTGGACTGGTCGCCGCAAGCAGGACGCCGGAAGGTCCCTGCCCCAAAGCAGCCAACGGCAACAACAGGGCTGTTCGCGGAGCGACTTCCCATAGTCCCTTGGGTAGGTCTTCTCCGTCCGCAGCGAAGTCCTTCAATTCAATGTACGTACCGGATCTCGAGACTTGGATCGCTTTCTGAAATAGAGTCGATTCCGCGTCGCAAAGCTCCCTACATAAAGGATGCGTCAGGCTGATTCCAGCTGCGCCGGCCAATTGGAGTGTGTCCTCAGCCGCTCGGCAGAGTATCGCGAAAGGCACATCCTTGCGATTCTCAGAAAGCGTGTTCGCGGCGATTTGCCACGCGTCCTGTTCGCTCTTGGCAGCCACGGCACCCGCTGCAAGATCACGGAGTGTTTTAAGCCTCCGTTCACCGATGACTTTTTCAGTGGTTTCAATGACGGCGGTGAAGATTCCGCCGACGCGGCCGAGCTCGACTTGGACAGGACTGAAGGAGAATGAAAAATAACACTCTTCGGGATACCCAAACCGCTGCAACATCAGCAGCAAATCATTCGACCACGTCGCTTTGCCGGTTCTGACAACGCCGTCGAGCATCGGGCCGATGGTGTCCCAGATTTCGGCCCAACAAGTGCGACACGTTTGCCCGAGGGCCCAAGGATGCTTAGTGCCGAGAATCTGGCTGTACGCGTCGTTATATAGGACGACGTATTCCGGTCCCCAATACAGGACAATTGGGAACTGCGACGCCAGACAGATGCTCACGGATGTTTTCAGACTTTGCGGCCACTTTTCTACAGGACCGAGCGGAGTTTGTGACCAATCAAAAGCGCGCGTCCGAGCGCCCATTTCGCCGCCGCCGGACAGAACGGAAAGCTCGCCGGAACCAGTGGCGAGCGTTGCCTTCGACGTTCTCTTTCCTTGCTTGGCTTTGCTCGAAGAACCCACGGCGGGCCCTTTCTTGCTTAGCGATTCGAACCGAGTTCTCTGGGACGCCGTAACTCCCAGCCCGATGCAATTTTGGTGAGATGCGCTGTCCAGCAGCTTTGCTGCACGCGACTGTATCCTGCTGATGGCCAGCAGTTTAAGGGTCGCTCTTATACGCCGACGCACAGAAAGAGCAAGCTACATCCACCCCACAAATCACCTGGATCGGCGCCTATTCTAACATCGCGAATTGATTCCGGAACTCCACGAGGGCCGCAATTTCTTCGGACGATGACGCATATTGGCGCATGATGTTCTCAGGTCTTGGTGCAGACGGACCGGCAGCAGCCCGCGACCCGCTACGCCGCGGTGACGACTACAGCGGTTGTCAACTGCGACGAAGCCCGTCGATACCCGTGCTTTACGGTGGAGTCGAAATAGATCGAGTCTCCCGCCGCCAAGCTGTAGATGTCGGAACCAATCGTCAGTTCCATTTTGCCGCGGAGGAGGTGGAGAAATTCGACGCCGGTGTGTTGGTGAAATTTGACTTTGTCCGAACGTCCTGCTTCAAAATCAGCCAGAAACGCGTTGAATTTCCGTTGGTTCGCAAGAAAATCAAGGCTTTCGAAGTGGTAGGCGACATCGACGCCTCCCATCTTTTCAGCAAACGACGCAGCTTATCGCGCCACTATGCGGGTGAGTTTCACTCTACCGAACGGCTTATGCGTCCCATTCACGACGTTGTCCATGATCCACTGCCAGGAGTCTGTTTTTGGATCATAAAGGAAATCATTCGTGAAACCGACTGCTCCTTTCTCGTCCTTCCACAGGAACAGCAACTCGTTGTCTTTCGGCGCAGCCGCGCCGATTGCTTCAGGGCCGATTCCCCAGAAATTGTCCAAGAAGAGTATCGGATAGAGCTTCTTGGCCTCGTTCCATCCGATATGGATGAATGCATCGTACTGAGGCTTGCCATCGGCTGTCTTTTCACGTGAAACCTCGTGTAAGCGTAGATATTGATGATTGGCTACCCATTCGCCAGTAACGTCGTGCGTCGTCTGGCGCCCAGCAATCGTTCCCTGCAGGATCCACTTGCCCACAAGGTGATCGAGCAAAGGAGAATTAACAGGTGGCCGCTGCGCCACAGCAGCGGACGCGAACAGCACGATAAAAATCGCTGCTAACTTCTTCATTACATCCCCCACTTTCTCGAGGCTGGAGTCCGCACAATCTTCCGGTGTAGTTCGGTAAGACCAGGAGCGTGCTCCGCGTCTTAGGCGTCCTATGGCGTAGGCTGTCAAGAACGAAGGTTACTACAAAACGTGTGTACGAGCCGGAAGACGTCCTGCACGCGTTGGAATATGGCCGGATCGATGATGATGCGTTCCCTTGTAGGTCGTTTCGCCCCATTGGTAGAGACCCATGTAAAACGGGTTCTTCAGTATCCGGTATCGCAGTGAGTTTCTGCACCGCGAAGGAGCGATAAGCGGCGAGGTCCTTCACCACAACATTCAGCAAAAAATCGGAGTCGCCGGAGGTGATGTAGCATGCGATCACTTCGGGCAATTTCGACACGGCCTTTATAGATGCTTTCGCGTCGGTATTGTTGTGCCGGTCCTAATCCGCAGTTTGAGCAGCTAGGTCGTTCATCCGGTCTCGTGTCGGCTGGAGAACTCCACGTTCGATCTGGTGTACAAGGCCAGTAATTGCGGCGTTCATATGTACCGGCACTCCGGACGCGTGGCCTAACGTCACGACATAGCCGTTGATGAAGTCGATCTCGGTTTTCCGGCCACGCTCGAAGTCCTGGAGCATCGAGGGTTTGACGTCTCCATAGAAAGCAATCACAGCCTCGACCCACGACTGATAGTGTTCCTCAGCGGCAAAATGGCTCGGCCATCCGGGCGGAATCGGGTCCACGGCCAGACGCTCCAGTCGCGTGCCAATCGCAAGTGCCACGGATAACGCTTCCTCGTACGTCCGTCGGAAGACCTTCTTGCCTGCCTCCGTTTCCATGTACTGACGCATGGTTTGCGAACAGAGCGCACCGAGGGTTGTAACCGAGCAATTGATCAGGAGTTTCGACCAGATGGCACCAGTCAGGTTTGAAGATACCTTAACCTCAATCGCTCGACCTAAGGCGCGCGCAACCCGCTCGACGCGCTCACTGACGCCACCAGCAAGTTCGCCTATCAGTAGATGCCCTGCATTCTTCTGCTCGTAGACGCCGGGTTCTACCATCGTGGCACCAAGATTTGAGACTCCACCAAGGATCTTATCTTCGCCCAGACGATCCGCAAGCGCCCGTGCAACGCCGCCATTCTGTATAGGCAACATAACCCCTTCGGGTGCAAGCAGGCCCACCACATGGGGCGCGACTTCCAGCGCGTCCTGCGCTTTGGTGGCCAGCAGGATCAGGTCAAACTGGTCTCCCTTTCCGTACTCGTCAACTGCGGCAACGTCGATAGAGTCTGCCCTCACCTCTCCTCCGATACCGGACACTCGCAGGCCCGAAATGCGCAATGCCTTCGCGGAATCTGTATTGCGAGCCGCAAGCCTGACGGGCAGTTCCGCGCGGATGGCACGCGCCGCAATTGTTCCGCCCAACGCGCCGATGCCCACTATCAGTATTTGCATTTTGGAGCCTCCAATATCCCCGCGATGAGGCCTCCATGCGCCGCCTCAGGCCTTGACAACGAGATCGATCTCGACGCAGGCCCCAAGTGGTAGCGCGGCAGCCGCGATCGTCGTGCGGGCGGGAAAAGGGCTGACTGAAATATTTTGCGTAGATGCCATTCATCGCGGCGAAGTCAGTCATGTTCCATGCACGCAACAGTTTACGGAGGCGAGCGGCGCTCTACTTAGACCAGGGCGGAACCGCGCCGGGACTTTGCCGGATAGCGGGCGTGGCAAATTATGCTCCCATCATGGTCCCACCTGGAATAGCGAAGCTCTTAGACTCATAACCATTCTGTTCTTCTTCGTGTGCATTTCACAGTTCGCATTCACTTTCCGATACAAATGTCTCCACAACCATCTCGATCTCAACGCAGCAACCAAACGGAATCTGCGACACGCCAAACGAGCTCCGCGCATGCGCTCCGCGCTCGCCAAAGACTTCGCGCAACAATTCGGAGGCGCCGTTGGCGACGACGTGTGGCTCCGTAAAATGCGGTGTACTGTTCACCAGCACCACGAGCTTCGCAATGCGTGTAATTTTGTTCAGATCTCCGACGGCGGCTTGCAATGTGGCAAGCATCTCTACGGCGACGCCGCGTGCGGCTTGTTTGCCCTCCTCTATGGTAATGTTCGCCCCCAGCTTGCCGGTCCATGGCTTGCCTTCCTTTTTCGCGACCCGCCCAGATACATAAATGACGTTGCCGGTGCGTACGAACGGAACGAAAGCGGAGACATAACCGTCCACGATGGGTGGTTGGATATCAGGCAACTTGATCTGCAAGGCTTTCAGGCGTTCATAAACTGTTGACATAGTCATTCCTTACATTCTCCGGAGAATTAGGATTCGCGGCTATAAGATCCCGAATCATGCGCTTACCACGCCAATGAGGCGGTTCATGTCCCGTTCGGAGTTGAACAAATGAGGCGAAACACGAATTCTGCCTTCGCGCAGGCTCACGATAATGCTTTCCTTCTGCAACTTCTGATACAGCTCAGCGGTTGTCTCCGGAGTCCGCGCGGTGAAGCAACCGTATGGCCCGCGCTGGGTGGATTCTAGCGGACTGGCCCGAACGCAGTGTTTAGGGAGGTGTTCGAATAAGAACTCCATCAATTTCCGGTTATGTTCGCGCACCAGCTCAGGCCCGACGCGCAAGACAAAATTTAACGAGGCATCCATGGCCGCCAGGTTGAAATTGAAATAAGTGGCCGCTTCCGCCGCATCCCAGCGCTTGGCGCTGCGGGATGGTGCGGGATCGACAAAATTCAACTTAAAAAAATCATCTTCAGCGCCTTGGGCCGTCCAATAAAATGGACCTGGACGCACACTGTCCAGGTGTTCGCTTTTCGCCCAAAAGAATCCCGTGCCATAGGGACTAAGGAGCCATTTGTATCCAGCACAGACTAAAAAATCGGCGCCAAGCTCGTTGACATCCATCGGTACCGCCCCACAAGACTGGCTTACATCGAGCACAAATAGCGAGCCCTGAGCGTGGCATGCCGCAGCCACGCGGGCCGCATTCAACAGCGACCCGTCGTCAAAGCGCACATGACTGACGGAAACGACGCGCGTTCTAGGCGTCAGCGCGTGGATTAGATCATCTGCCGTGATGAAGCGGTCTCGCGGCGCTACGATTTTGAATTTCACGCCCTGGCGTTCTTCCATGGGTTTCCAGGTGGCATATTGCAGTGGAAATTCTCCCTTGGCCGTAATAACCTCATCACCCGGCTTCCACCTCAGGAAATGGGCCACGGTCGCAAGGCCGGTGCTTGCCCCGGTCGTGAGCGCGATTTCTTCCGGTTTCGCCCCAATCATTTTCGAGAGGGACGCCCGAAGCCGAATTGGCGCTTCGAAGAAAACGGCGTCGTCCAGGTGATGCGGAAACTTGTTGGCTTCAATCGACGCTTGCACCGCGCGCAGGGTCACGCGGGGCATCGCCGCATGGGCTGCGGTGTTCAAGTACGTTGCATCTGCAATCTCGAACCACTCCTTCTGCCAGTCGGCTGCAGTTTGAATTGTGGCCACGAGGTCTCCTTCTCGGTAT
Source organism: Terriglobales bacterium (assembly GCA_035691825.1). GTDB lineage: Bacteria > Acidobacteriota > Terriglobia > Terriglobales > Acidobacteriaceae > Gp1-AA122. Next base: position 14,928 of record DASSIO010000246.1, read on the forward strand.
CAGCTTTACGAGCCGGCCAGAATCGTCGCTAAAAATAGTGCCCGCAGCATTTGTAAAGAAAACGTTGACATTGAACATCGTCCTTTCCTGAGTGGAACTGATAAAGGTGGAATTTCCATCGTTGGCAAGTTACATGTGCATTGAACGGTCGTTGGAGCCCGCGTTCTCCATTGGCTCACATCTCTTTGGAGACATCGACCCACGTGGCCCCGGTGAGCTGGGCAAATCGAGTGAGCGGGATTCGGATAGCTGCGTGGGTCGAGCCCCCAGCGGTCACGACCTCCTCGAACCGCTTTAGCCCAATGTCGAAGAATACGGGCAGTAAGGAACCGAGGCAGAGCGGCGTGATTGCGCCCACAGAATGACCTGTGATCTCAGAGGCCTCGGATCCCGGCATCATATGGCCTTTGCCGCCCAGTTCCTCCTTGACTTTGCGGCTGTCGAGCCTCGAGTCACCGCAGGTCACCACGATGATCGCGTCCTCACCGACGCGCAATGTCAGCGTCTTGGCCACCTGAGCGGGTAGGACTTTCCACCCGCGCGAAATGTATTCGGTCGTATGCGCCTCAGGCAGCTCGACGACCTCGAGCTCCGGCGCGTGCGCGGCCAGATACTGGCGCATGATTTCCGGCGTCATAGAAATTCTCCTGACATCGCCGGGCCCGCGTCCAAGGTCTCGATCCTATAGGTTGGCGCTCCGCCCGTCCCGAGTGAATTGAAGATCATGCGCGCTTCGGGTATTAACAGGGCCCTCATGCAGGCTCGATCCTTGTCCGCGCGCCCGGTGATTGCCGCATCGAGCGCGGCGAGAATGCCCTGGGGTTCCGACGGCAACGCACAGCCGGCATCCGGCGCTAGCACACTTTCGGCGATCGTCCCCGCCGGCGTTGCGGTCATCCCGAGTACCGCCAGGCCGGCGACACCCGCCATCACCCCCGCGCGCTCTTTGGGCACGTATGACAATTTCACTTAAAAATAAGTTCACGAGTCACTTCAGTGCCAAGAACTTTTCTGAACTCATTCCGGTGCACTCTGGCCTGGTTCTGACACGCGCTGTTACAGATTACTTTTTCGGTCACTGCTTCAAACGCGTCGGCTTGATCGCCGATGTCCCCGGCATAAGCCGCCATGTTTTTATAAGTAATCTCGAGATACACATTGGGCTGATCCGGTGATTTTGGAGAGGCCTGGAAGACCTTGTAACCGATGATCAGCCCGGCTTTCTTCGCGGCTTCCATGGTCGGCACCCATGTCGAAGTCACCCATGCCATGTACTCATCAAAGTGCCCGTACTCAACGTGTATGTAGTCCACCTCAGTGACCGGGCCATAGGTATACCCGCGCTCATCCTTGGCGGCAGGAGCACTTTGCGCCCCGGCTGAAGCCGTTACGATTACCGCCAGTAACGTAGAGACCAGAATGCGCCTCCCCAGATTCCTGTAAGTCGCCAATCTCGATTTCATTCGCATCTTCTCCCCTTGTAGTCTCTGTCGATCACAGCGTCATCCCAACTTGCCATTGGTGTCCTTACTTAGACCAGGGCGGGGCCACGCCGTTGCTGCGCGCGTACGCGATCGACTGCCCCAGATGCTCGTGTTGATCTTCGAGAATCAGCATCAGCGCGCTCTGCTTCGTCATGTCTCTTCCGAACAGTTTCACCGGCGCCTGCAGGTCGTTGTCGGAAAGTGTCGCAATCGCTTTTTGCAGATTGAGGTAAGAAGCCTTCAGAGCTTCCTGCATTTTCTCCGGATCGGTGATGGGCGCGGGCGATGCCCCAGTATTCGGTGTGCCCGAAAGCACGCCGGCGAGCAGGCCGTTCTCTTTAACGATCAGGTTGAAGACGTCGGCGACGGAGCGAACGCCCTGGGCGGGCTTCCAGTCGTACTTGCCCGACATAGCGCGCGCGAGTCCAGTGAATTTTTCGGAAAGCGTTCCGGCATCTTTTGCGAAGGCGGCCTGCAATCCTGCCGGCTGCGACTGCGCCCCCGCCACCATCAGAGCGACCGCAAGCGCGCACACCGCGTACTGAATCAGAATCTTCTTCATATAGAACTCCTCTATGTCACAAAATGACTCGTGCCGTTGACGCCGTCATGCCGGCGACGGCCGCCATCACTCACACACTCGTCTGTTCATGCCACCTCCACTGCCCTACTCACCGGTTGTAACGGACAACCGACAATTCCACAAGTTCATTATTCTCACAATGATGTTGCTGTGTACGCACGATTCTGGTATTCGTTGAAAGGATGTTTTAGGAGTACTTGGAGGTTCCCGTGCTCGACGATTTACACGCGCTCGTAGAGTTTGCCCAGGCCGGGTCCATTGCCGGTGCAGCCGATCGTCTATACCGGACACCATCCGCTATAACCCGGCAACTGCAAAGGCTGGAGGCTGCATTGGGTGCTGAGTTGCTCGACCGCTCAGTAAAGCCGCCGCGCCTGAACTCGCTGGGCTCCAAGGTGCTTGAACAAGCGCGAGACCTGTTGCAGCGGACGGAGGCGCTGAAATCTCTTGCGTCGCGCGACGCCGAACCTCACGGCCTCTTGCGCATCGGGCTCGCACATCCCCTCGCCGAGGGGACGCTGGTCGAACCTATTCGGGCACTGACTGGAACATACCCCAAGGTCAGACTGCTGTTGTTGAGCGAGCGCACGCCCGAATTATTTAACCGGCTGGTCGCGGGTGAGCTCGATGTTGCAGTCGTGCCTTTACCTGAAGGTAAGACCGCGCCTCCACCACTTCTAACGAATAT
>DASSIO010000247.1:0-12429 GCA_035691825.1 Terriglobales bacterium
TCCGGTGACATACGAAGCCTCTTCGGAGGCGAGGAAAGCGATCGCCGCTGCCACTTCCCGTGGCGTGCCGGGACGTCGCGCCGGCGTATTCTTTCCGGCCGCAATTTCCTTCTCGCTGGAAGACGCCGTCTGGATCCAGCCTGGACCAACGGCATTTACTGTGACACCGTGCGGGGCGACTTCCAGCGCCAGTGTGCGTGTCCAACCCACCATGCCCGCCTTCGCTGCGCTGTAAGCGGACATTCCGGGGTTGCTGGCAATTGGCCCGGTAACTGACGAAACATTCACAATGCGTCCGTAACCGGCATCCAGCATGTGCGGCAGAACCGCCTTGGTTACGTTGAAAGCCGTTTTGAGGTTTATGGCGATATCATGATCCCACTGCTCTTCGGTGAGGTCGGCAAAGCGAGCTACGATTTCGCTGCTGCCCACCTGAACCATTCCGGCGTTATTCACGAGGATGTCGATTCGGCCGTAGTGGCGGATGACCTTGTCTGCCACTTCTTGTGCAGTAGCGGGGGCAGTCAGATCGCCTGTGTGGGTAATAACCTCCAGGCCAGACTCCCGCAACTCAGCGGCGCGCTCTTCAATTCGGGAGGTGGTGGAAGTTATAGCGAGCTTACTGCCTCGCTGGCCCAACAGTAACGCGGTAGCAAAACCGATCCCCTCGGGGCTGCCGGCGCCCGTGACCAGTGCCACAGACTGCTTTGGAGTAGTGCTCACGAGTGCGGGTCAGATTAACAGATTCTGAGCAGATTCTGACTATGCCTGCATTCCGGGGCACTGCCGGTGTACACTTTTCAGCCCTGGTCTTATGGGAAATTTTCTACCGGAGAAGCTCGTGAAACGACCGTTTGCTGTGGGCATCGCATTATTCCTGGCTCTGAGTTCATGCGTGCTGGCGCAGTCTGCACAAGAAACTAAGAAGCCTCTTACGATCGAAGCTATTGTTGCTCCCGGCGGTTTGACTGGGCGAGGCCCCGAAAGCCTGAAGTGGAGCCCCGACGGCACCAAGCTTTCCTGGGTGCAGCGCGATGACAGCGGGGAGCATGGCGAGCTCTGGTATATCGATCCCGCTACAGGAGAGAAAAAAGTCCTAGTCAGCGAGGCGAAGCTGGCGACCCTCGCGCCCGACGTGACCAAAATCAAGAATGAAATTCAAAAAGAAAAGATCACGCGTTACGGCGTGGCCGCATATCACTGGGCTCCTGATTCCAAGCATCTGCTGTTCGACTCTCTTGGGCAGCTCTGGCTCTTCAGTCTCGACAGCGGAACCGCGGTGCAGTTTGCTTCGTCGGGCGAAGACCCGAAGTTTTCTCCCAATGGAAAGATGCTGGCTTACCTCCGCAGCCACAATCTTTATGTCCATGCCACCGACAGCAGCGACGAGAGGCAGCTTACAAAAGATAAAGATGAAAATATTCTCAACGGGGAAGTGGACTGGGTCTATGAGGAGGAACTCGATGTCCGCAGCAACTATTTCTGGTCGCCCGACAGCAGCCAGATCGTGTTTCTGCAGATGAACGAGACCAGGGTCCCAACTTATCCGATTACCGATTACTCGCCAGTGACTGCGACCGTACAGCAACAGAAGTATCCCAAGCCTGGCGACCCCAATCCCGTGGTGCGCCTGGGCGTGATCAACTCAAAGGGCGGCAATGTCAAGTGGATCAAGCTCACCGACAATGACGACACCTACATTCCGCGGTTCGGCTGGGTGCGGGACGGCATCCTTTGGGCCGAGCTGCTGAACCGCGCGCAGGACACGATTGACCTTTATTTCATTGACGCGAAATCAGGCCACTCACGCAAGGTTCTCACGGACAGCAGCAAAGATGCTTGGGTAGACGTCAACAACGATTTCTACGTGCTCAAATCCGGAGATCGCTTCTTGTGGTCGAGTTGGCGCGATGGGCATACTCACATTTATCTCTACAGTTTTGATAAGCAGAATCCAGTGGGCGCGGACGCCAAGCAGGAGCGTCAACTGGAGCAGGGCGACTATGAAGTCACGGAAGTGGACGCTGTGGATGAAGATTCCGGGAGGGTGTTCTTTTCGGCGAACAAAGACGACCCGCGTCAGACTCAGATTTTTTCGGTAAAGCTGGATGGCTCTGGCCTTGAGCAGATTTCCAAAGGGCCGGGCACGCATGCCAGCGACAGCGGCTTATTTTCCAATGATGGCAAACACTTCGCGGAAAGTTATTCCGCAACTCTCGTGGCCCCAAAGAGGCAGGTGTGCGCTTCGAGTGGAAGCCCGTGCTATCCAATCTGGCAATCGCGCGATGTGGCGCAGTACGACTGGCTTGCTCCCAAAGACCTCGAGCTGAAAGCTGCGGACGGCAGCACCACGCTTTACGCGCATCTGGTGCTGCCTCAGCAATCCTCATCGGCCAAGGTGCCTTTGATCGTGTTCATTTACGGCGGACCAGCGGGGCAGACGGTATTGAACCAGTGGGGAAGCGGCGTTACCGACCCATTCAACCAGATCATGGCGGAGAACGGCTACGCCATCTTCTCGGTCGACAATCGCGGGACGCCCCGTCGCGGCAAGCAGTTCATGTCAGCCATTCGGCATCAATTCGGCGCTGTCGAACTGAAAGACCAACTGGCGGCGCTCGATCAGGTGTTCGCGCAATATCCGCAACTGGATAAGAGCCGGGTTTGCATCTGGGGTTGGAGCAATGGCGGATCCATGACACTGTACTCGCTCTTGCACTCACGCGCTTACCGGTGTGGTGTCGCCGGGGCTCCAGTTACCGACTGGCGCCTTTACGATTCCACTTATACCGAACGCTACATGGGCCTGCCGAAAGAGAACCCTCAGCCTTATGACAGCTCCTTGCCTTCCGGGGCGTCGAACCTGAACGATTCTTTACTGCTTATTCATGGCACCAGCGATGACAATGTGCACGTGCAAAACAGCATTCAGATGATCGATGCGCTCATCAACGCCAGAAAACAGTTCCGGCTGATGTTTTATCCCGGGAAGGTACACGGAGTCACAGGCGACGCCAGGATTCACCTCAATCACATGATGCAGGATTTCCTGGAGCAAAATCTGAAATAGACTAGGTCACGCTTCCGGGATGTGGGAACCGTGCTGGAAGTGGTATTGCAGAATCTTGGCTGCGAGCGCGGGATTCCCACTGAAGTCGGGCTCGACTGCGCGAACGATTTCACCGCGGCAGACGACCTCGGCGGTCGACAAGCCAGCGATCTCGGGCGGCAACACCAGGCTGATCTCCAGTTGCGCTCTGGCCGGCATCGTTTCCTGCGCGCGAAACAGAACGCCCGAGCGGCTGATATTTTCCGTAGTTCCCTTGCGCCAGGCGTCCTCGCCCATGGGACGATAACGCAGCGGCAGTTGCAGCTGGTAACGCTGCGCCCGGAAGCTTGGAACTCTCACTTTGCCGCGGGCCGCGCCCTCTCCTGACGCAAGGCCCATGGCAGCATCCTGGGAAAGAAATTCGGCGTCGAGTACTTCGCGGATCCTCTCCTTCAAAGCCTGCAGGCTGAAAGGTTTTTGCAGCAGATTGATCCCGGGATCGAGCGTCCCGTTGTGTCCGATCACGTTTTCGGTATAGCCGGACATGTAAAGAACTTTTGTAGTGGGACGCAGAGCCACGACGCGGCGAGCCAGTTCGTTCCCGTTCATGCCCGGCATGATGACGTCCGTCAGCAGCAGATCAATCGGACCGTCGTGGGCAACACTAATCTGCAGCGCGGCGGCGCCATCGGGCGCCTCAAGGATCGTGTAGCCCTGTGTTCTCAGATATTGGCTGGCCAGGAGGCGCAGGTTGGGTTCATCCTCCACGATGAGGATTGTTTCTATGCGCCGCCGGGGCGCCGAGGGCAGGATGGAAGCGGCTGGAGCAGCGAATTCGCCTGTCCCGGTGATTCGAGGCAAGTAGACGTCGAATGAGGTGCCCTTGCGTGGTTCGCTGGTCACCCAAATGTAGCCCTCGCTCTGCTTGATGATGCCGTAAACCGTCGACAAGCCTAGGCCCGTGCCCTTGGGACCTTTGGTGGTGAAAAACGGCTCGAAGATCTGGCTCTGAATTTCCGGATCCATGCCATGACCGGTATCAGTCATGGAAAGGCGGACGTAGTCGCCCGGTTTCAGTCCAGCGTGGGAACGGGCGAAGTTGTCATCCAAGGTGACATTGGTGGTCTCGATGGTGATCTTGCCGCCATGAGGCATGGCATCGCGGGCGTTGACGGCAAGGTTCATGATGACCTGCTCAATCTGCCCGGGATCGGCCTTGACCGTGCCCAGTTCCGCGCCGGGAATGACTACCAGATCGATGTCTTCGCCGATCAGGCGAGTCAGCATCCGGCTGTTCTCGGTGACAATGGCATTGAGATCGACAACTTTCGGAGCCAGCATCTGCTTGCGGCTGAAAGCCAAAAGCTGGCGGGTCAGAGAACTGGCTCGCTCGGAGGCGTTGGCGATTTCCTTCGCCGGTGCCTGCAGCGCCGGGTTGCCGCCGATCTGCTCCAGCAGGAATTCGGAATAGCCGGAAATAACCATCAGCAGGTTGTTGAAATCGTGAGCGATGCCACCCGCCAGCCGGCCGACGGCTTCCATCTTCTGCGATTGGCGTAATTGCTGTTCCAGGGCCCGGCGTTCGGTCACGTCTTCGGCAAAGAGCTCGAAAGTCGTGCCCTCTTTTCCATTGCCAGGAATAGCCCGGCCGGACAGGCGGACCACGGTAGCGCTGCCGTCCCGTCGGGAAAATTCCGCCGTCATTCCGGTGAAATCCTGAAGCGCGGAGAAATGGGCGCTGATGGCCAGCCAGTCCTGCGCATTACGGTAAAGCGCCCCCAGAGGGCTTCCCACGAGTTCGTTGGCTTTCGTGCAGCCCAGCATGCGCACGAAGGCGGGATTGGCGTCCAGGATTCTGCCCTGCGGATCACAGCGCAAAATGCCGTAAGGCGAGTTCATCACTAGCGAGCGGAAGTTCAGTTCTGAGCGGCGCAGCCCTTCCTGGGCCGACCGCAGCGCTGCGTTGAAGGAGCAGATCAGAATGGCGACGAAGATAAAAAGCCCAAGATGGAACGCCGCCCGGGGGTCGCCGTTGTTGCTGGCCCCGTGCAGCGAAAAGTAGACATTGGCAGTAACCGCGAACGCGGTCGCGACCAGGCCCGGTTTCCAGCCCCCATACCAGGCACTGACCATGACAGCAACGGCAAACACCACCAGCCGGCTTTCGAGCACATTGGAGAGCAGCAGCGCGGGAATAAGCGCAAGAATCGTGCTCAGGATAGCCACGCCGTAGCGCAGAATGGGAGCGCTGCGGGGAGGAACAACACCACGGCCAAGCCGGGGGCGAACGTGAAGGGGGAGTTTCACTCGCAAACCTCGGACAAATGCTATTGGCACTGACGCCAGGCCTGCGAGTTACTTTAGTACATCATCGCGCTCTGGCCTGGCCGACATCATTGCTGCCACTGGTTCTATCACCCTCCCGCCAATGGGACAATCGAGATAAGCCTTAGAAACGAAGTTTTTGCGCGTTACGAACCTTGCGAGTAAAGTGCAGCCAGCACAAACGCTATGCTTGAGAACACTCTATGAACGTTGGAATCTTAGGCGGCACATTCGATCCCATCCACCGCGGACACATGGCGCTGGCCAAGGCAGCAGCACAACAATTCAAGCTGGGACGAGTCCATTTCGTTCCCGCCAGTGTTCCTCCCCACAAGCGGAATCAGCAGATCAGCAGCTTTGCCGAGCGTTACGCCATGGTTGCGTTGGCCACTGCGGACGAGAAGAAGTTTGTACCAAGTTTGCTCGAGGCTCCCCCCGAGCACGGTAACGCCACTGCCATCAATTATTCGCTCGATACCGTACGCCGTTTGAAGCAGCAGCTGAGAAAAGAGGATCGCTTATTTTTTCTGATCGGAATTGACGCTTTCCGCGAGATTGCGTCGTGGCACGAAGCCGAATCCTTGTTTCGCGAATGTGAATTCGTGGTGGCGAGCCGTCCCGGATATTTCCTCGCGGATGTGGCCAATTCTTTGCCTAAGACGCTGAGGCCGCCGTCGGGCGTTACGAAGCCGTTCGCCCGCTATGCGGCAAAGGGAGATCTGATTCTTCCGGGTGTGCGAGTTTACCTGCTGGAGAATGTGCACTACGACCTTTCAGCGACCAAGATTCGCGCCGCCGCTTCGGCGGGACGCCCCTTGGGACGTTATCTTGACGCTGGGGTCGCTGATTACATTAAGAAAACGGGCCTGTATAGGCAGGCAATCACGTCCTGAATGTGCAAAACTTTCGGAAACCGCGCGGCGCGGGTTACTGCACTTTGAAAGTTACGGTATTGGAACTGAGTCCTTGGCTGCGGACGTATACCGGGAAGGTACCCGCGGTCATCACATCGGACGCAGTGATCGTGGTCACCAGCTGATTGCCGGTTACAAACATGGTCCCGTGCGCGATGCCATTCCAGTAGATGCTGGCGCCCGGACTGAAATTGGTGCCATTAACCGTTAGAGCGAAGGCCGAGCCACCGGCTGCCCAGGTGTTTGGCGAGACCATGGAGATCGCTGGCGCTGCCGTGCTGGCCATGCCCATGCGGTATCCCGGGCCATAACCACATCCCAACAAAACCAGGGCCATGAGCAAAACCGCCGCGGACCGCATCAACTGCCTCCGAACAATTAAGCCAAAGCTAAAGGAAATGAAGGGTGCCGTGTGTCAAAGGATTGTCATCGCGATGTAAAGAATTTGGTGCGTGATGATCTTGCCGGATGATCACATCACATCCCTGGGCTGCCCCCGGCATTTACAATCGACACTCACAGCGAGGCAGCCATTATGAAAATCGTGGTAGCGGAAAAAATCTCCGCCTCGGCGCTGGAGTTGTTGCGAGAGCCCGACTGGACTGTCATCACGCCCGACCAATTCGACGGCAAACTCGCCTCCCAGGTTGAGGCCGCCGACGCTCTGATCGTGCGGTCGGCAGTGCAGGTGGACAGCACGCTGCTGCAGCATGCGCACAAACTGCGCGTGGTCGGACGGGCAGGGGTGGGCGTTGACAACATTGATGTCGACGCGGCCACGCGCAAAGGCATCGCGGTCATGAACACGCCCGGCGCCAATGCTGTGGCCGTCGCCGAGCAGACGCTTGGCGTGATGTTGGCCATGGCGCGTCATCTTTGCCGGGCCAATGAACTGACCCACGCTGGCAAATGGGAAAAGAAGTCGCTGCAGGGAACGGAGTTGCGCGGCAAGACGCTGGGCATCGTCGGTTTGGGACGGATCGGACTGGAAGTGGCGCGGCGGGCGCGCGCCTTCGCCATGGACATTGTGGCCCACGATCCGTTCGTCTCCGCAACCGTAGTCAAGCAGGAAGGAATTCGCATGGCGGAGCTTGACCAGGTATTCGCTGCGGCCGATTACCTGACCTTGCACGTCGGGCTGACGCCCCAGACCACAGGCATGATTAATGCCCAAACCATCCAGAAAATGAAGAAAGGCGCTCGGCTGGTAAACTGCGCGCGCGGCGAACTGGTCAATGAAGCTGACCTCGCCGAGGCGCTCAAACAGGGCCACATCGCGGCCGCGGCGCTGGACGTTTTTGCCGAAGAACCACCGAAGCAATCGCCGCTGCTGCAGCTGAACAATGTGCTGCTAACGCCACATATCGGCGGATCAACGCACGAGGCGCAGGAGGCGGTCGGCGTGCAGATCGCTATGCAGATCAAAGAGTATCTCAAACACGGCGTCTTCCAGAACGCGGTAAACGTTCCTTCGGTTTCGCATGACGAATATCTGCAGATGCAGCCCTACATTGCCCTGGCGGAAAAGCTGGGATCGTTTCTCGCACAGGCCTCCGATGGAGCAGTGGAGGAGATTTCGATCCGCTACAGCGGACAAATTGCCGAGTGGAAGACGGAGTTGGTACGCAATGCGGCCATTAAGGGCATCCTCAACCAGGCGTTGGAAGAAAAGGCTAATCTGGTCAACGCTGCAGCCATTGCGAAGGCGCGCGGGCTGCACGTCAGCGAGATGCGCAAGCCGCAGGCGCCGTTGGGCGGCGTCGGCAATGTGGTTACAATCCAGCTGAAACGCAGCAGTGGCGAACACACAATCAAGGGAGCGGTGCTGCATGGATACGCGCCGCGCTTGCTGGGGATTGATGCCATCGACGTGGAAGCGCCGCTGGAGCGCAACCTCCTCTACCTGCGCAACCGTGACGTGCCCGGCGTGATTGGCCGGGTGGGCACGATTTTGGGAGAACACGAGATCAACATTGCTGATTTTTCACTCGGCCGGCGCACGGGAGAGCAGGCGGGCGGCGCTCGGCCCCGCGAGGCCATCGCCGTGGTGCACGTTGACGTGTGCGTCCCTGACAAAGTATTGGCTGAGTTGCGCAGTGTGCCGGCCATTCAGCTGGCGAAAGCCATTCGTCTGTTCTAACTCGATTCGGAAGGGAGAAACGACTGCATGTGGCTACTGTGGGTGATTCTTGTGGGCCTGGTTGCGGGCTGGGCAACGGGAAAAATCATGCACGGCAAAGGGTACGGACCTCTGATCGACATTCTGCTCGGCATCGTGGGCTCGATTGTGGGGTCTTGGATCCTGCATGCCCTCGGTTTCTACACCACGGGCGGATTCATTCCCAGCGTGCTGGTAGCGATCTTCGGAGCTGTTGTTCTGGTGGCGCTGGCGCGAGGGCTGAAACGAGCGTAGTGCCATGTAATCACACAGGTGGTTTGCTGATAGAGCGTGTTTCGAAAATGGGTTTTGAAAGGGCGCGGCTTCAGCCACCCCCGACTCAGAAAATGTCAGGGCTTTAGAGACTGTGTCGCAACTCGCGGTTAAGAAAAAAAAGTGGTACGAACCACGGCTTCAGCCGCACTGCGCCGGCAGAGAATAGCGCGGCACGTGAGTGCCGAGTACCAAACTTGGGATGAGAGGAGTCCCGAAAGGGACGGCATAGAAATTGCGGCACAGTCTCTTTTAGCCCCTGAGGGGAGCCAGAATTCTGTAAGAACGGTATTTTTCAAACTCTAAGCAATTCCTATGTCCCGCATTCGGCGAACTACGCGTTCTGTTCCAAGCGATGACGAGTTAGTCATCAAACGGCGCAAGCCCGTTCCACATGAATTTGTGCTCGATGCTCTGGCCTCCCTGTCGCCTTTTACGCGTCCCATGTTCGGATGTCTGGCAATCTATGTCGGAGACAAGATCATGATGGTCCTTCGCGATAAGCAAGCCAGCCAGGCCGACAATGGCGTTTGGCTCGCGACAACGCAGGAACATCACGAGAGCCTGCGCCACGATTTTCCAAACATGAGGTCGATCGAGCTGCTGGGGAAAGAGGTTACCGGATGGCAGGTTCTTCCGGTGGACGCACCGGATTTTGAGGGGTCTGCGCTGCGCGCGTGCGAACTGATCGTGGCGGGCGATCCACGAATTGGAAAAATTCCCGGAGCGCGGCGATCGAAGAAAAAGGTCAAAAAAGCCAAACGAGCACCATAGCCGAGGGTTACCCCCAAACTCCGGGATCCCGCCGTCGTTCCTGAGTCAAACGGAGCGGAGACGGAGAAATGTTGGCGCTGCCGCTTTACTTCTCAATCCTTACGATTTATCGAATGTGACCAGAGGCTGAAGTAATATCCGAAGAACACAAGTACTTCCTGCAATACCGCAACAACGACCATTGCAACAAACACCTTCTTCCAAAACACTGGATCACTAACTCGCACATTCAGGCCTGCTGCGTATGAATGCCGGAGTGATTCCTGTTCCGCATCCGACCACGCACCGGGAAAAAAATGAAAAATAGGAAAGACAGAAACACCCCAGCGACCTTTCGCGGCCAAGTCGCTCTTAGAAGTAGATACCATGTCCGACCAATGCTCATAAAATTCCATTAATAGCACTGAAAAGCTCGACACGAAGTCACATCCAAAGCTTTTGCAGCGTGTTTGCTTTTAAACCCGCTATCGAGCGCCGAGGATTACACGCGCTCACAACTTCGGCTCACTTGCCCAGCTAGCGTTCAGCTTTTCTTCGGAGCCCACGAAAAACGTCTCAACCTTCTTTTGGTTGGAGTAGCTGCCAGCCCATATCGATCCGCCACCACCCCAGCCGGTTGCTCGAATGGTGACCAGCGAACCGTACGGACGCCGGTACTGATAGCGAACATACTGCCACTTCTGTGCGGCAGACTCTGAGGTGCACGCCTCCCCGGACGGCCCAATCGCGATCACGCGCAAGAACCAACGCCTTTGTAAGCGGGAGCAATGCGGGTCTTCGTACTTCACCACAACCCAACCGGAGTAACCGGCTGGGAGTTCCACGATTTCTGGCATGCTGAAACAAGACACCATGCCCCACGTAATAACCAGGAGAATAATGGCAGTCTCAACAATAGAACGACGGAGCTTGATGCGTTTTTGATCCACGTATCTCGTCCTCCTCACGGCGGAGGTTAATTCTTGCTGATTTAAGATCCAAGGGAATTTGGATCCATCCGGACTGATGGGCAACTCAACCCGGTTTTGCTTCAGTGAGTAACCTCTGTCAATTATCCGAGCCCTCGTCAAGTGCACTAACCAGCTCACTTTTCTACAATCCCTTGGTTGAAAACAAAATATACCTCTACCCCAAATGTCCCATTCACCCGACCCAATCCGTCATACTGGAAGTAAGGCCTGCCCTGAGCGCAGTCGAAGGGGGAGGTGTACCATCAGCCTCCCGGCCGGTTCCCCCGGCCACGACGATCTTTGAAAATCGGCACGATAACCGAGAGCCAACGAAGCTCTGATTAAGGTCCACTTTGAAAGCCAGTCTCTCAGGGCGCCCAAGAATGCGCCCTCATCGGGGCGGCTTCAGCCGCCGAAAAACTTGCAAAGAACTTAAACAGAAGCTCACTTGGCCGGCCTAACTCCCGTAAATGGCGGATTTTACCTGTAACTCGTGTTATCGCCGGATTTTACGGACAGCACGATGCCGCCAGTCATTTGTTTTCTAGGACTTATGGAATAATAACTTGAAAACCTAAAATCCATGAAACAAAGGGCTTACCGCGGACCATACAACATATTGTGTTTATCTTCTGAATTCGCAAAACCACAACAGGTTGTGTGGCGCGGGCACTCCTGCCCGCGGCCGGCCATGAGCGCTCCTGCGCTTTTGCAGGGGCAGATGCCATAGTTTCTTGCATTGTCATTCCGACGCGAAGCGAGGAATCCCTATTGCTAGCGTGCTGCGAAAGAAGGGATGATTCACTCCGTTCAGCATGACAATGAATCACGGACGTGCTGCCTCAGCAGACGCGTGCAGGTTTTTACGAGGGAGAAAGCAAAAACCACGAAACAGGAGCCGCCTATCGTGAGTTAAACCTGGCAATTGTCCCGCTTGGCCCGGCCGCCCAGGCCTCGCCTTCATCGACTGCGATTGTATTGAACGCAGCCGAGTCGGCATGTTGCCAGTGAATGCCGCCGTCTCGGCTGAGGTCGGTGCCGTCTGGTCCAACAGCGACGAAATTCGTGCCCGAAAGGGCAGCCACGGCTGAGCGATAGCCTCCGGGTTGAGTTTCCGCTAGGTGCCACGTTCGTCCGAAGTCGTGGGAATAAGCCGCGCTCCGCGTGGCATCGTTCGGCCGCTTGTAGTCGCCTCCGACAGCAACAACATTTTCGCCATGGCACGCCAGGCTGAAAATACCGCTCGAAGCATTGCTGCTGGCGAGTGGCAGTTCCGTCACTGTCCAGGATCGCCCTTGATCCGCCGATTGAAAGACGCGTCCCGCAGGACCCCCGGTCCCGAAGAAGAGCGTCCCATCGCAGATCGCGATGGCAGTTCCGCTGGCCGCAAACGCGCCTTCGCTCGCAAGAGCAGGAGGCATTTTGTCGCGAGGCAGTTCCCGCCACTGTTCTCCATCATCGGTGGCTAAGACGAGAAACTTGCCGGCGACGGGATCGCTCAGCGCCACGCAGTGCACCTTCGAATCGCACGCCAGCGAATCGAGAAAGAAACCGGGACGCTTGTCGGAATACTGCAGCTTCCAGCTGTTTCCGCCATCGCTCGTTTTGTAAATGCGGGATTGGTCGCCATCGCCGCTCGACATGACGTAAGCAGTGTCGGCATCGAATGCTTCGACGTCCCGAAAGTCGAGACTTCCTGCGCTGGGGATCGTCAGGCGTTTCCATCTTTGCCCATCATCGAGGGAGCGGAGAATGACTCCGTTCGAGCCGGAAGCCCAGATGACATGACGCCGTGTGCCGTCCGCGCCCTTGACGCTGACGCCCCGGAGGTTGGTATCGATGCCGGAAGTCTGCACGGACCACCACGATGACGTGACCGCGAAGAGTAGGGCGATGCAGGCGAGGCGCACGCAAGGATTGTAGATGAATGAAGGGACGGGTGAGACGCCCGTCCCCGCATAAATCTAAATCCGGAGTCCTCACCAC
>DASSIO010000248.1:0-3522 GCA_035691825.1 Terriglobales bacterium
GAGACCACGCGCGAGAACGTGAGCGCGCGCGTCATGGACCTGCTCACTCCGCTGGGCAAAGGCCAGCGCGGCCTGATTGTTTCGCCGCCGCGCGCCGGCAAGACCATGCTGCTGCAGCAGGTGGCCAACTCCATTACCACCAATCATCCGGAAGTGGTGCTGATGGTGCTGCTGATTGACGAGCGCCCGGAAGAAGTTACCGACATGCAGCGCTCGGTGAAGGGCGAGGTCATCTCCTCCACCTTCGACGAGCCCGCCGCCCGCCATGTGCAGGTAGCGGAAATGGTGATCGAAAAGGCCAAGCGCCTGGTGGAGCACAAGCGCGACGTGGTGATCCTGCTGGATTCCATCACGCGCCTGGCGCGCGCCTACAACACCATCGTGCCGCCCTCGGGCAAGGTGCTCTCCGGCGGCGTGGACTCCAACGCCCTGCAGCGTCCCAAGCGCTTCTTCGGCTCGGCCCGCAATATTGAGGAAGGCGGGTCGCTGACCATCATCGCTACCGCGCTGATTGATACCGGGTCGCGCATGGACGACGTGATCTTTGAAGAGTTCAAAGGCACGGGCAACTCGGAAATCATCCTGGAGCGCAAGCTAGTGGATAAGCGCGTGTTCCCGGCCATTGACATCCAGCGTTCCGGCACCCGAAAAGAAGAGCTGCTCATCCCCAAGGAAGACCTGGCGAGGATTTGGGTGCTGCGCAAGGTGCTGAACCCCTTGTCGCCGGTGGAAGCCATGGAGTTGCTGATTGACAAGCTCAGTAAGACCAAAGCCAACAGCGAGTTTTTGTCGAATATGAGCTCATTGTAGGGCAGCTGCCAGCGACTAGCTGATTAGCTTCTAGCCAAAGGCCCGCGCGAAAGCGCGGGCCTTTTGTTTTGCTAGCGGTCGTTGGCTGTTGGCTGTTAGCTTTTGGCCGTTAACTCAATCAAAAGGTCTGAGCGAAGGCGCGGGCCTTTTGCTCTTGTTCCTGTGTACGAGTCACCTCTTCTAAGATCCCGTGCGCTATTTCCTAACAAAGTACCCGACGCATTCAGGATTAAAGGCGTACTGGGCCACGTCTGGGGTCTTCATCCAAACCTCATACGTGCCGGGTGTATCACCGAACCAGAAATCGTCAAGCTGAAGGTTAATCCACCAAGTATTCGTGCTAGCATCGAAATTGAAACTCTTCCAAAAACTCGAATCCTGCGGATTATTCACCGAGGTTATAAACACGACGGGAGCGAGACCGCCTGCGATAGAAGTCGGCGTCACCGGAACCCCTTTCGCGTCGAACAAATGCGCCTTCAGCGGGATAGGGCGATGCGATTTGGAGTTCATCGTGATGACAGTGTTAAATGGTGCCTCGAAGCCGCTGCAGGAGTAGGCGGTTTTAGGCACGAACAGTTCGGCAGCAGAAGTCAAAGAATGCGTGTAGCCGTTTGCCCCGCCGGTAATAAGAACACCGCCGTCCTTCAGAACAGTCAGCGTCCGCCAACCACTGAAATTGGCCAGCGTATCGTCGCTTGGCACGTGTACGTCCTGCATCGAATTGTCAGTCGGATTAAAGAGAAAGAGCGTCCCTAGCGGGTAAGATGTGCTGAATAACACCCGACCATCGTTGAGCAGAGCACCCTTCCCTTCTCCATTCGCCGAGTATAGGGTGTCTCCGACCTGCGTGAAGTTGTCGGTTGCCGGGTCGTAGATGGCCAGGGGCCTGGCGTTCTGGAAATCCACGGTCGTCCCGCCGAAAATGACTACCCGGCCATCGTTGAGTGTTGCCACTGTTCCGCCGTAGCGGGGCACATATGATGGCACATTCTGAACCACCCTGTCCGTGTTCGTTGCCGGATCGTAGATTTCTGCTCCAGATCCCCCGATCAGGGCGACTTCTCCAGTCTTGAGTGACGTGACCTCACTACCGTTCCAGCCTTTATCATTTACCGTGTGCCCCACTTCAGTGATGGCGTTCAACGTCGGATCAAACTTCCAGACGCGGTTGTTGGGGTTGTAGTACGGTGCGCCGTCGAATACTAGAACGGTTCCGTCCGATAGTTTTGCTATTGGAATGTGGTCAACACCGCTGGAACCCATCGCGGTCGGCAAATCCGGGCCCCAACTGAAGCTTCCAGTGGCCGGATCGTAGAATTCCGTTTTCTCAGTTGCGCTGCACCAGCCGTAGTCGCCGACGATCCAAACTCTCCCATCGTCGAGAAGAACCGCAGAGTGCCCGACTCGGTCCATGTTAAGCGAACCGGTCAACGTGAATTGCCCAGTGGCCGGATCGTATATTTCGGCAGAACTGGAACCCTGAATGCATCCAGGCGGAAAAACAATGTCGCCGCCAACGATGAGCACGCGGCCGTCCTTCAGCAAGGTGGCCGTGTGTCCAGAGCGTGCCATATTCATGTTGCCAGTTTGGACAAATTGATCGCCTACTTGCGCAAAGGTGAATGTGTTGCAAAGGGCAAATATGAGGAGAGTTCGTACCAGTAGCCGGACTTTCATAACGCACCTCCATTTCCGGTGAACACCTCAAATGAGGTCTCCGGAGGGCTGCTTGCTTGTTGGAGTTTGTCGTCTCAGTCACTCACCGGAGGGCGCGGCAAGCGGTGGTGGAAAGTTGATTTCGATTTTCCCTGTATCGGATTTACAAGATCAGGCTCGTTCAACTGCCAAGCAAGCGTCAATGGTCATTTCATTTTTTGTTACTATCTATTCCACAATCGGGAATTCATATTGCTCCAAATTGGGAAATCCCGGAATGAATGCATTTGTGGTGAGGCGATGGCCGTCACACCTACGCCTGCTCAAGCACAAACATCGTGGGATCTGTTTGGCCGGTGGCCCATTCGCGCGCATGGCCGAATCGGGAAGCCCCCCTTTGCGGTTTTTGGTAAAGGGGCGGGTGGTCCACCTTCCTGTGCAGCAGAAGTATATCCCAAACATGAAACACGAGGGTGCCCCGCTCTTTGCGGTTTGGGCGAAGGGTGGGCGAGAGGCGGTTACAGACCCGATCCGTCGCTGGCTTGACATGTTTCCGTGACTCAGAAATGGCACCGCTGCTGCGGCATCTCATCCCGAGCGGAGGCGGCTGGTTCGCCTGCGAATCAGCCGGCGCAGTCGAGGGACCCCTACTCACTTGATACAAAGAGCCGGCTCCAGGGAGTTTCTCAGGAGAACTCCCCCGAGCCGCAGCTTCACGACAAGAAACGCATAGGTCCTTCGACTCGCGCTCATCTCGCCGGCTCGACTCGCGTGTCGCTCAGGATGACAATCATGAGAGGGGGTGGGCACGAGATCCCTCAGACAGGCTCAGGGCAGGGCGGATGCCCACACTTTCAGGGTGGGCGGGGGGCGCACCCTTTCTCGTGCGGCAGAAGTATATCCCATAAACGAAACACGAGGGTGCCCCGCCCGTTGCGGTTGGGGCAAAGGGTGGGCGGGAGGCGGTCAGAGACCCGAGGCGCCCCGCGGGCTGGCCAGTTTTGCTCGAATCAGGGATTGCACCGCTACTACGGTGTGTCATCCCGAGCGGAG
>DASSIO010000249.1:0-24451 GCA_035691825.1 Terriglobales bacterium
GTCTCCTTGGCTGCGTGCTGATCGATTGCTGATTGTTTGTGAACGAAGGCATCAACGTCGGCGATTCCGATCAGAATTTTGGTATTGCCTCCCGAAAGGCGCTCGGCAACTTCGATCTGGTCCAGGTCCCGGGAGGTGTCATTGTCGATGGAAGACCAGAGCAGATTGCGCAAGTCACGAATGTTGCCGTCGGACTTCAGGCTCGGAGGGTTGCTCTGCAATATGGCGAGTTCCTGCTGCACCTGGGGAGGAAAATCGGGTTCGAAGCCGCGCTCGATCATCGACTCGCGGGCGGCTTGTTGAAGATCAAAATGGGATGATTGCGAATTATTCATATGGGAACGTGAGCTGCCTGAGCAGGAAAGCCTATCATGCGCATGCGTTGGTTTCGGGCATTTGTTGGACGAGACGGCTCAAGGGCACCTGGTGGCATCCAAACAAATTACGTTTTAGGAATTCAGGAGGGCTTATGCGAGACCGGCACGAAGACAATGAGGCTCAGCTGGACGAACTAGGAACTGATCCTGGACAAGTGGGGCCTGACAGCGCAGGTCAGTCAGGCGATCCACAGGATCTGTCGCCCATTGAAGAGGCGTCGGAAGAAAGTGTCGAGGAGCTCGCCGACACCGATCAGGCCCTGGAAGCGGAGGCGGTGGAAGGCTCGGAAGATGCTGCCGATCATCCCGAACGGCCTGTGCACCCGCATACGGAGTACCGCCGGCCCGAGGATGTGGCTCCGCAAAGAGATGAGCCGGGCGAAGATGCGGCGTAAGGAATTGGATGCCCTCTGGGCGGCACGCTGAAGAGTCGTATTTTTGCGGCATTAAGCGGCACGTTAAGAGAGGCCGCTGAAAACTTGTGAAAAGCAGATCCCTCGACCGTGCTCACCGCGCAAGCGCGGTTGCGAACGGCTCGGGATGACAAACTGTAAGGTGTTACGAACCAGGCTCCATAACGACCAGGAACTCTGGCCAGCGTCTCTGCCCGCGCGTAGGTTCTCTCATGTCACGGTAACGAGTTCGCCTTCCAGCGCATCGTATCGCTCGAAACAGGAGGTAATGCTTATGAAACGACTTTTGTCACTGTTGTTGCCATTCATCCTGGCAATGACACTGGGCGCGATGGCGCAATCTGACACAACACCGAGTTCCACTTCGACCGATCAGGCAACCGCCCCCAATTCAGGGACGACACAAACCCCCAGCACGACGTCGAATGATCAAAGCAATTCGAGCAGCACCATGTCTCAATCTGGCACGACCAGCAGCGCTAACCAGCAGAACATGGAAGGCTGCATCGTGAGGCAGCAGACGGACTACTTTCTGCAGCCCGAGAATGGACAGATGGTGAAGCTAAATTCGTCACAAGACCTGAGCCAGCATGTCGGACATCACGTGAGAGTACAGGGCCAGATGGAAAACAATGGCACTGCCAGCAGCACATCTACTTCCGGCAGCAACAGTTCGACGAGCAACTCGAACTCTACCCCAAGCGCGAACAACAATGCCGGTTATCCGAACAACGATTCAGCGACGTCCGGGGCGAGCACGTCTCCAAGCTCAGGAACCAGCAGCACAGCATCTGGAACCCAGAGCGGGCAGAACCAGCCGGAGCTTCTGGTTTCGCGAGTTGACATGATTTCCGAGACTTGCCCGGCCAGCATTCAGAATCAGAGCCCGAATGGCAACATGAGCCAGAGCCCGAAGCAGTAGCCCATTCTGAATGGCGTCAAGCAGGGGCCAGAGCACCGGCCCCTATTTTATTGCCCGGTATTCGAGGAAGACAAAGAGGGGATTTTGCCCTGCGGCAGTTCGGCTGTGTTCCAACCGCCACCAAGCGCCTGGATCAGTCGAACAGAGGCTGTCATTCTTCGTCCCAGAATCTGCACGGCGACCCGCTCATCGGACAGAGCCAAACCCTGAGCAGTGGTGACTTCGAGATAGGTCGCTACTCCGCCTTTATAGCGGTTGGTGGACAAAGCGAGCGAGTGCTCGGCGGCAGCTACCGCGGCTTGTTGCGTATCGGCCTCGCTGGCCAGGATGCGGAGCGCCGCGAGATTGTCTTCGACCTCCTGAAAGGCGCGAAGAGTGTTGTCGCGGTAGTTTGCCGCGCTCTGGTCATAAGCCGCTTGGGCTTGTTCGGATAAAGCGCGCCGGCGGCCGACATCCAAGGCCGTCACGAGCGCGGACGCACCGGCTGAAAAGAATGCGCTTGGCCCGGTGAGCAGGTTCGTAATCGAGGAGCTCTCAAATCCGCCAGACCCTGAAAGGCTCAGAGAAGGGAAGTAGGCCGCGCGAGCCACTCCGATTTCCGCATTGGCCGCGGCCACACGGCGCTCAGCAGCGGCGATGTCGGGGCGGCGCTCCAGCAGATCGGACGGCAATCCTACTGGGATACTCGGCGGTGTCGCCGTCCAGGTTGCGCTTGCGATGCTGAAGCTCGAAGCAGGCTCGCCAATGAGCACTGCGATTGCGTGCTCAAACTGGGCTCGTGCAACCTGAACATCAATAGCTTGCGCACGGGTTGTTTCCAGTTGGGTTTGGGCCTGGGCTACATCCACTGCAGATGAAACGCCACCCTGGTATCTGTTCTGAGTCAACTGCAGAGCTTTTTCGAACGCGTCCACGCTGGAGTTCAGCAAGTGTTCTTCAGCATCCAGGGCTCGTAATTGAAAATAGTCGGCTGCCAGATCAGCGTGCAGACTGAGGCTGACATTTTCCAGGTCTGCCGCGCTTGCCTGCGCGTTAGAGCGAGCCGCTTCGATTACCCGGCGAACGCGTCCGAAGAGGTCAGGCTCGTAGGAGACGCCAACGAATGGCATCTGAATGTCACTAAAGTTGGTCGCAGAAATGCGGGAAGCGGTGCCACGGTTCTGCGATTGATGAGCGCGTGAGCCAGAGGCGCCGGCGGTTACCGTTGGATACAGATCGGCGCGATCGAAGCGCACCAGCGCTCGGGCCTGCTGAAACTGGGCTAAGGCCGCCTTGAGCGCCTGATTGGAAACTGTAACTTTGTCCTCAAGCTGATTGAGTTCCGTGTCGCCAAAAATTTTCCACCACTTTCCGCGAGCGATCTGGTCGCTGGGTTGAGCGACTTTCCATCCGGGAAGAACTTCCTTGTAAGCGGGAGGCGCCGGGGTCACGGGACGAGAGTAGTGCGGCCCGACGGTACAGGCGGCCAGGAGGATCAAGGAGCAGACAAGGCCGGCAAGTATTAGATACCCCTTTGCGCAAACAAGCTTCACTGCGCCTCTCCCGCAGCTTCGGTCGCCTGAGTGATGCGCACCGCCTCGCCGGAGACAAGCGAATCTGGAGGATTCACGATGATGGATTCGTCGCCGTTCAGACCGGCGACGACCTCGACCTCGGAACCGAAATCGTGTCCAATCGTGATGGGCTTCAATTCTGCCCGGCCATCATTTACGACAGCGACGCGCAGTCCTTCGGAGCGGAATAACAACGCGTTGACCGGCAGAGTAAAAGACGAGGTTCCACCCGCTAATTTGAAATGCACTTCGGCATAGGCGCCAGTTAACAGGTTGCCGGTCGTATTTTCGACATCAATTTCCACCAGCAGTGTGCGGGTAGCTTGATCGATGGAATCAGCGGTGCGGACCAGGGTTCCCTGGAAGCGCCGGCCGGGAAATTCAGGCACAGTTAAGTCTGTTTTCAAGCCCGGTTTCATGCTTTGTGAGTTAGCTTCGGGAACGTTAACGTAAACCCGTAATTTCTCCGGTTGCGCGATGTGGAACAGTTCTGTCCGGGTCCCGCCGCTGCTTCCTGAATCGATCAGGGCGCCGATGTCTGTATTGCGTGCCGTGATCACGCCGGTGAAGGGCGCATAAATCTTCTCAAACGATTGCAGTTCCTGCAGGCGCTTGAGGTTTGCTTCCGAGGAGGCGAGCGCCGCTTTTTTAGCGGCATAGTCACCTTCGGCATTGTCGGCGTCCTGCTTGGAAACGGAATCGGACTTCAGCAGCCCGGCATAGCGCTCGGCAGTGATTTGCGCGAGGTGAAGATTAGCCTGAGCAGTGGCTAACTCCGCACGAGCTTGCTGGAGTTGCTGATCGACTTCGGGAGTATCGATTTCGGCCAACAATTGTCCAGCTTTCACGCGAGCGCCAATGTCGGCATACCAGCGTTTCAGGTAACCATTGGTTCGGGCGTAAATAGGAGCGTCGACAAAGGCGTGAACATCGGCAGGAAGAACAAGTTCCTGTGCCGGGGCAGACCGCTTGGGCTTCACCACGGCGACGGTGGGAATTGCCATCTCGGCGGTTTCCCGGCGAAGAGTCGAACGAGCCTGGATGCGGGGCAGAATCCCGGTCACGATGATGCCGGCCGCGGTTACGGCGGCGAATATGGCAATCCACCAAAATCGTTTGCCACTCTGTCCAGCTCCCCGATCGTTATATTCCATGTCGCGTCTTTCGGTCGGACTTTCCAACTCTACTTCCTGTTCCACCCTCATCAAGACTCCGAACCATTATGAATGATCGATCAAATTACGGCCGACTGGTGGCGGCGTGAGCGCAACCCGTGCAGCAGGCTGAAAAATACCGGCACGAAAAACAGGGTCGCGACCGTGGCCAGCATAAGGCCGCCGATTACGGCGCGGCCCAGTGGCGCGTTCTGCTCGGCGCCTTCGCCCCAGCCCAGAGCCATGGGCACCATGCCGATGATCATGGCCATGGCGGTCATCAGCACAGGGCGAAAACGGGTGAAGCCCGCTTCCAGCGCCGCTGTGACGGCGTCTTTCCCCTCCTGCATCTGTTCCTTGGCAAAGCTGACTACCAGGATGCTGTTAGCGGTTGCCACTCCCATACACATGATCGACCCGGTCAGTGCCGGCACGCTCACGGTCGTATGGGTAATGAAGAGGAACCAGACGATTCCGGCAAGAGCAGCCGGCAACGCCGAGATGATGATGAAGGGATCGAGCCATGATTGGAAGTTCACGACGATCAGCAGGTACACGAGGACGATCGAGAACAGCAGCCCGCTGAGAAGGCCTATATAGGAGGAGCGCATGGTATCGATCTGGCCCCGAATGATGACCTGAGAGCCGCGGGGGAGTTGCTTGTTATCTTGATTCACAATTCGGTAGATGTCGCGCGCCACCCCGCCCAAATCGCGGCCCTGAGCCGAGCCAAAAATATCGATGACCGGCTGAATGTCGTAATGAGAAACAACCGCCATGCCTGCCCCGCGGTTAAAAGAAGCCAGGCTCGCCAAGATTTCCGGACGTTTGCTGCTCGGACTAGTGAGTGGAATATTCTCCAAATCCTGCAGCGACTCGATCCGGTACTGGGGCGTCTGCGTGGCAATCGAGTAACTCACGCCATTTTTTGGATTCAGCCAGAACGTCGGGGAGGTCTGAAAACTTCCGCTCAGCGAGATCAGCAGGTTGGTGGCCACATCACGCTGGGTGAATCCCACCTGTTGAGCGCGAGTGCGGTCCACATCGATGTGCAAATAGGGTTGATCGAAAGCCTGCTGAATGTGCAGGTCAACTGCTCCGGGCACGCTCCGAAGTTGCTGCAAGAGATTGTCGGCGAAATGGCGGTTAGCCTCGAGGTCGTAACCAATAACCTGGATATCGATGGGCGCCGGCAAACCAAAATTCAAAATCTGGCTGACGATGTCGGCGGGCAGGAATGAGAACGTCACGCCGGGAAACTGGCGCGAAAGGCTCATGCGAAGATCATGGATGTACTTGGCGGTCGGCGCATGATGCTCGGCGAGAGTAACGAGCACATCGGCGTCGGATGAGCCGATCGGAGCGGAGTTGCTGTAGGACAGGTTAATGCTGCTATAGGGCAGGCCAATGTTGTCAATGATGCTGCCCAGTTGATCAGGAGGAACCTGCTGGCGGATGGAACGCTCGACCAGGTCGCAGAGCCGGGCCGTTTCCTCGATCCGCGTTCCGGTGCGGGCACGCAGATGGAGTTTGAATTGACCGCTGTCCACCGCTGGAAAGAAATCCTGTCCGAGCCAGGGCGTGATCAAGAGGAGCGATGCGAGGCAGGCGGCGAAGAATCCCCACAAGAAGACTCGGCGATGATTCAGGCAAGTATCCAGCCAGCCGCGATAATGCTCGCGGAAAGTTTCGAAGGCCTGCTCAAAGCGGAATTGCAGCCGGATAAGCGGGTTGGGACTTTGTGACGGGATGTGGCCCACTTCTTGCTCGTGTCCGCGCAAGAGATACTTGGCCATGGTCGGCACCAGGGTTCGGGAAAGCAGGTAAGACGCCAGCATCGCGAACACAACAGCTTCCGCCAATGGAACAAACAAGTAGCGCGCGACGCCCGTCAGGAAGAACATGGGCACAAACACGATGCAGATGGCGAGCGTGGAGACGAACGCAGGCACCGCAATCTGCTGCGCGCCGTCGAGGATGGCCTGCTGAACTTCCTTGCCCTGGGTAATATTCCGATTAATGTTTTCAATTTCGACCGTGGCATCGTCAACCAGAATGCCTACAGCAAGGGCCAGCCCGCCCAGGGTCATGATGTTGATGGTTTCGCCCAGCGCGCTCAGCACGATGACCGATGTCAAAATCGAGAGCGGAATAGAGACCGCGATAATGACTGTGCTGCGCCAGCTGCCGAGAAACACCAGGATCATGAGGGCGGTCAGGCAGGCGGCAATGATCGCCTCCCGCAAAACGCCATTGATCGAGGCCCTGACAAACAGAGACTGGTCAGCCAGGGGCTGAATATGCAACTCGGGCGGGAGCCCGGCTTCGATCTGGGGAAGCAGCGATTTCACGCCGGAAATAATGTCCAGGGTTGACGTATTGCCACTCTTGAGAACGGTCAGCAGCGATGCCCGTCTGCCATTGACACGAACAATATTGGTCTGCGGCGGAAAGCCATCCCGCACGTAGCCGACATCGCGAATGTAGATGGTCGTGTTCCCAACCGTCTTGACCGGGAGATCGTTGAGTTCGTCAACCGTGCGGGGACTCCCGTTCATGTCGACGTCGTACTCGAACCGGCCGATCTTTGAGGTTCCTGAAGGCAAAATCAGATTCTGCGCGCTGATGGCATCTACCACGTCGATCGGCGACAGTCCTTTAGCCTGCAAAGCCTGAGTATTGAGATCGACCTGTATCTGGCGCTGCTTGCCGCCATATGGATATGGAATCGCCGCGCCGGGTATGGTCACCAGGCGGGTGCGAATGAAATTCACGCCCAAGTCGAAAAGTTGCTGCTCCGAGAGTTTCTGTCCCGAAAGCGCGAGTTGAAGAATCGGTACGCTGGAAGCGTAATAGGTGATGATGAGCGGCGGTGTGGTGCCGGGAGGCAGTTGCCGGAGCTGCGTCTGCGAAATTGCGGTGATCTGCGCAATGGCCCTCTCGATATTTGCGTGGGGATGAAAGAAAACTTTGACGACAGCAATGCCATTGAGCGACTGCGATTCGCTGTGCTGGACGTCATCCACGGTCGTAGTAAGCACCCGCTCGGTTTGAGAGACGATCCGGTCGCTCATTTCCTGTGCATTCAGCCCGGCATAGTTCCAGAGGACGCTAACAACGGGAATATTGATGTTAGGGAAAATGTCAGTGGGCGTGCGCAGGATGACGATCGGTCCCAGAATCAGCAGCAGCAGAGCGAGGACGACAAAAGTGTACGGACGTCGTAATGCGAGGCGGACAATCCACATAGGGTTTCGACGATTCCAGGCACCGGGGCGCCGCCAACAGTGGCCCAGGCGCTCTGGATTCAATAAAGGCTCAAATTGTATTGGAGGAGGTTAGGAAGACAAAGGATTCAAAGGTGTTACGGATTTACAGAAGTTTACATTTCCGAAGAGCATGTACCGGGGCGCCCGAAGTGACTTACTGCTCCTGAAGCGTTTGGGCGAGCTCTTCCCATTCCGCGATCAGCGTCTGGAGTTCTGCGCGGCGATCATGTAGTTCCTGAGTCAGACGAAGCGTTTCTTCGCTGCTGACGAAGGTCTGCAAGGAAGTCTCACATTGCGCTATAGCGGTTTCCGTACTGGTGATTTGATCTTCCAGTTCCTGGCAGCGATCCTGTACCTGCTTTCGTTTAATGGGGTTGAGACGCTTCTCGGGGGTGGGCCGAGGCTGGTTGGCAACTGATTGGTTTCCACCTGACTGTGCCGAGTTCTTGTGCCCGCCGTCGAAAGGAAGCTCGGGTGCCTGCAAAGCACCGCCTTGCTTGCGCCAGATGTAATCTTCGTAATTTCCGGGGTAGATTTCGACGCGCCCATCTCCAACCTCGAAAATGCGGGTGGCCAGCCGGTCGATAAAGTAACGATCGTGCGAGACGAACACGACCGTACCTATGTACTTAGATAGTGCTTCCAGGAGAACGTCCTTGGCGCGCATATCAAGGTGGTTCGTGGGTTCGTCCAGCAACAGGAAGTTTGCCGGATGCAGGAGCATGCGCAGCAAAGCATAGCGATTGCGCTCCCCGCCCGAGAGCACGCCGATCCTCTTGAAAACGTCGTCTGCCGAGAACAAGAAGCAGCCCAGCAGGTTACGCAATTCGGTTTGCGTCGAACGTGGCGACAGGTCTCCCAAATCGTCGAGGATTCTGGCCTCGGGATTCAGTTCCTTGTACTGATCCTGAGCGAAATAATCGGCTTGCACATTGTGACCCAGGCGACATTCGCCGGAGGAGAGAGGTTCCCGTCCGGCCAACAACTTGATCAAAGTGGATTTGCCGGCGCCGTTCACGCCCACGAGAGCAATGCGATCACCGCGTTCGACCAGGAAATTGACATCACGGAAGACCTGCTTCGCCCCGTAACTCTTGCTGACGGCGATACATTCGGCAACGATGCGTCCGCTGGGCTTGGGTTGCGGGAACGAGAAATGAATGGTGCGCTCTTCGGGCGGGAGTTCGATGCGCTCCATGCGCTCAAGTTCCTTGATGCGGCTCTGGACCTGCTTGGCTTTGGTTGCCTGATAACGGAAGCGGTTGATGAACACTTCCAATTGCTCGATGCGTTCGCGCTGGGTGCGATACGCAGCTTCGAGTTGTTCGCGCCGTTGGTTCTTCTGCTCGATGTACTTGTCGTAATTGCCGGGGTAGAAGTGGACATGCTTGTTCCAGATCTCGACGATTTTGTTGACGGTCACGTCCAGAAAATAACGATCGTGGGAGATCAGCAGGAAAGCGTTGGGATATTCCTGCAAATAGCTCTCGAGCCAGTTGCGCGCTTCCAGATCGAGGTGATTCGTGGGTTCATCGAGCAACAACAGATTGGGCTGCTGAAGAAGCAGCTTGGCGAGCGCGATGCGCATTTGCCAGCCGCCAGAAAATTCTTCGGTCTGGCGAGACCAGTCTTCTTTTCCAAAACCCAGGCCATTCAGAACGGTGCCAACTTTGGATTCGAGGGCGTACCCGTCCTTGGTTTGGAATTCATGCTCGATGCGATGGAAGCGCTCAGCTACCTGCGCATATTCGGCGGACGAGGGATCGACTTCCGCCATGCGGTGCGTCAGAACTTCCATCTCCCGCTCCAGTTCGCGCAACCCGGCGAACACTGACATGCATTCATCGAAAACCGTGCGCCCCGAAAGCGAGAGCCCATCCTGGGGTAAGTAGCCGAAACTGATCCCCTTGTTGGTGCTGAGTGAACCGTAGTCGAGCGACTCCAGGCCTGCCAGTATTTTGAGCAGAGTGGATTTGCCCGATCCATTGGCTCCCACGAGGCCGACACGGTCCTGGGGCGTGATCAGCCAGTTCGCGTCTTCGAAAAGGAGTTTGTGGCCGTAGCGTTTGCCGGCGCCGGAGAGTTGAATCATCCTGTGCTTTTATCTTCTCATTACTAACAAAGGTAGCCAAGTTGTACTGAACCGCTTTTCCGGGCAGCGGCTATACTGTGGTGAATTCTATGCGCTACATTCTCCGCTTTCTTTGGAATGCGACGCGCGGGCACCGGCTCGCACCCTGGAGGAGCCCTTATCTGCTCTGGCGCATGGAAACTTACACCGGCGTCAAGATGCAGCAGATCCACTTCATCGAGTTCTGGGTCTTCGTTTGGAGGGAACGAGGAAACCTCTGGCGCTTCTTGAAGTGGACTGGGGAAATGGAGCGCTACGCGCGGCCTAAAGTGAAGGCATCGTAACTGGGCCGCCGCTGACAGTAGAGTGAACCGGAGAAGAAACTGACTAATTGATCTACTTGCCGGCGGAAGCGGAGCCGCCGAGCATGATGTTTACGTCAGTGCCTTTGGCGGCGTCGACCAGGCGCGAAGCGGCGGCACGATTGGCGGCGATTTCCAAAAAGCCCATACTTCCGAGAATCCCGAAAACCTCGCCGGGAGCGCCGTCGGCGTAAGCGGTGCGAATCTGCGTAATCTCGCGCGTACCTATCTGAATCTTGAAAGGAGGCGCATCGGGCTGGAACAGAGCGGGCGCATCCTGCGGAGTAATGTTCGTGATGAGATTGCCGAAACGGTCGACTTTCAGCACAACTCCGCGTAGCGAGGTTGAATCGACCGGCTTCGGCCGTGGAGCAGAGAAGCGGACGTAGTCTTTGACTTCTTCGCCCATGCGTGCTGGATCGACTCCCTTGGCGAGGTAAGCTGCAATCGGCGAAAAGATGTCACGGGCATGGAATGTCTGGCTGACCGGCTGCAGGAAATAGTGATCAGCAGTGATGTGACGCACGCTCAGACGCTCTTCGCGATCGTAGATCAGGGAGAGTACGCCATTATCGGGAGCGATGAAGAGATGTTTTTCGCTGCTGACCACAATGGGCCGCCGAGCGGTGCCGACGCCGGGATCGACGATGACCATATGCACGGTTCCGGAAGGGAAGTACGAATACGCCTGCGCGATAGTGAGGGCGCCATCGAACACATCGAACGCCTGCACCGAATGGCAGATATCGACAAAGGTTAATTCAGGTGCGATGTCCAGCATGACACCCTTCATAGTTCCGACGAAGTGATCCTGCAGGCCGAAATCGGTGGTGAGCGTGATGAGCGAGGAGCGTGCCACGATACCTCTCGTCAAATTTAAAATTGGCTGAAATTGTGAAGGTAAATCTGGCTAGAAGACGGAGTCAAGGCACTGGGGTAATCCGCTCGCGAGTATCTTCTCGCGACGAGGCTAGTGGGAGGGCGTTCCCGGGTTTGCTGCCGGGTCGGGTTCGATTTGTACTAGGGTTTTCTCCCCAACGGTCCGGATATTTGCGTGCTTGAAGCTGGCGTGGACGCCGTCACAGGTGATCTCCACCGAGTCACCATTGGGTACGATTTTGGGATTATCGGGAATGCCGGAGACGGTAATTTCTCGAACTCCGTCCATCAACGGATGTTTTCCCGCAGGCTCGGTCAGTGCGGCTCGGTCTAGAACCTCGATATCCCCGTCCTGAACCTTGAGTTTAATCCACCGCCGGTGCAGCAATTCTCCATTGCCGAGTTCAACAAGATTGGAAGGATCGAAACCCTCGACCTGCAAAGGGGTGGAAGAGGAAATGATGAGCTGCTTGCCCTTTGCAGCCGAGAAGTCGGCTTTGAATTGCGCGCGCCGGTCTTTCAGGGCGGTGACGGCTGAACGAGCCCGCGCCAAGAGCGAGGCATTCTCGGTGTCGGAAAATGAGCAGGTTGGCGCAGCGAAATAGGTTTTTGCCGCGAGCAACTCGTCCAGCGAATTGGAAGCGCCCGCATTCAGTTCCGCTTGCCACCCATTGGCTATGCGGTCCAGCAATAGAGCCAGGGCGGCGCCCACCTTGTAGGCGCGGTCGCGTACTGCTTCGGCGGCGAAGTCGTTTTGCGGCAGACTGAATGATGATGCGCTGCCGGCGGCACGAACTTGAATGTAGGTGGCCAGACCCTCGTTAAGCTCCGTGCCACGCTCAAAGGCAGTGGCAACAGCATCGAGGCCGCCAAAGCGGCGATTGCGGAAGCGGAGCGCTTCAGCAGCCCAACAAGCGGACTCGTTCACGTCACGCGCCAGAAGAGCGCGCCGCAGCGATTCGGTTTCTGCAAACCGATATTGCAGCAGAGAAAAGTTATCGACCGGGTACATAAAAAAGTCGGCTTCGTTGGCCTGCCAGTTGGGGTGATGCTGGCGTTCGAAAACATGGAAGGCCTCGTGCATAGCTAAGGCTGCCAATTCGTGATCGGACCTGCCGGAGCGTTTGTC
This sequence comes from Terriglobales bacterium, assembly GCA_035691825.1. GTDB lineage: Bacteria > Acidobacteriota > Terriglobia > Terriglobales > Acidobacteriaceae > Gp1-AA122. Next base: position 12,130 of record DASSIO010000249.1, read on the forward strand.
CAGCACGGCGGTTGCGGTTTCCGCACCTCCCAATTGCGTGCTTGAATTAGCGCGCACGGATGGATGCATGCCCGAAAAGAGGAAAACGCCTTTGTGCTGAGGCGACTCGACAAAACCTTCCGGCGGATGCGGATGCCGGAAAAGCCAGGTTTGCCGGCCATCGTAGATCTCGATCGGAACCTGCTGCGGGTCGAAGCCGCGCCATAGCGGAGTGGCAGAAATATGGTCGAACTCCGCCATGATTGCGACAGGATCAATGGGTGTAACAGCAAAGCTAGCAAGGGACAAAAGGAAGGCGGAGGCACTTAGTAATAATGTATGTCTGCGCATAACTAGTGACTCTAAGATTGCAACAAGTTTCCAAACGGTGCAAGGGTGTAATTAGGAACGTCCACTCCGAGCAGTATTGGGGGTCTGGGATGCAGAGGGATCGGCGAGAGCTTTTTCGGGACAAGCATCGGCTGGTGCCAAGCCTCCTGCGTCAAGAACACAGAAGCCATGGCTCGGAAGCACTGGAGTTCTGCCCATTTTCGAGCTTGCTCTTGATGTTGAATTGTTTGAAGCTTCCAGCGCGATCTGGCATCTTGGATTAAGCCCTCCACCAACAGAGAGCAGATTGCAGCGTCGAATTAGTTGAACGGTCGAGCCGAGCCATGACGAGCCTGGAGCATCAACGCTGGAAAGTCGTTCTCAACTTCGGCCTAGTGTATTTATTTTGGGGATCGACTTACCTCGGCATCAGGATTGCCGTCGAGCAGATTCCGCCCGCGCTGATGTGCGGAGTGCGATTCCTGATCGCGGGCGTTCTGATGCTGGCGTATTGCGGGTTGAGTGGTCACCGGATCCGCTACCGCCCCATCCAGTTGCTGCACATGGCGGTGATTGGCACGTTGCTGCTGATGGGTGGCAACATGACGCTGGCGTGGGCGGAGCAGACTGTTCCGTCGGGCTTGTCGGCGTTGTTGATTTCCATGACGCCGCTATGGTTCCTGGTGCTCGATAGCCTGCTGTTAGGCGATCATCGAATTTCGGCCCGAGGCTTTGCCGGACTGGGGCTGGGAATCGTTGGCATGGTGGTGCTGCTGTGGCCCGACCTGCGAGCCACCGGATCGATCGGTCGTCGCGAGCTTTGGGTGGCACTGAGCCTGCCATTGGCATCGTTCAGTTGGTCGCTGGGGTCGATTCTTTCGAAGCGATGGGAATCGGGCGCGGACCACTTGAGTGCAACGGCATGGCAGATCACGTTTGCCGGCGCGGCGAACCTCATTTTTGCTGCCGGAAATCACGATTTCTCCAAGGTCGTATGGACGCCGCGGGGCATGGGCGCGATCGCCTATCTGATCGTCTTCGGCTCCTGGGTGGGATACACAGCGTATATATGGCTGCTCGGGCATGTGCCCAGCTCAAAAGTTTCGACCTATGCCTACGTGAACCCCGTGGTTGCCGTTTTTCTGGGATGGCTGATTGAAAACGAAGTCGTGGATCATTTCATCCTGGCAGGCAGCGCGATCGTGGTGCTAGCCGTCATCCTTGTTACGAGCGCGGAAGTGAAGCAGAGGAAGACTGAAGACGTTCCGGAACTGGAACCTGCGGGCGATTGAGAGAGCAAACGAGCGGCCCCGGCATGGTGGTCGCCGGGGCCGGTGAGATCAGGCAGCTTTGCCCGCGGCGATACGGTGAGTGGTTGAGGTGTCGACATTGTAAGTTTCGACCTTCGGCGTGTCGGTCAGATACGGCTTGAGTATCTCGGTGACGCGATTGAAGTGCTCACGGTGATAGCGCTCCGCGTCTTCCCTGCTTTTCCAAAAGCTGAGGGCGACCATGCGCTCCGGCTCGTGCTCATGGGTAAGGCTAATTAAGTCAACAAATCCTGGCTGCTTTTGCAGGACGGGCAATACCTCATTGTTCATCCGAGCAGCAGCTTCCTGCTTCTTTTCCGGTTTCAGACGACATTCCACAATGCGCGTAAACATGTTGAACTCTCCTTTCGCACTGGTTGGAAGTGAAAGGTCCGGCCCGCCGCAAGCGATCTTAAGGTGAGGTCAGTTCCGGCGGGAGCTTCTTGCCGGTCAGAATCCGAAGCGAGGCGGATTATACGCCATTCGTGTGGGGAGTTTTGCACAGGGATCGCTTCAAATCGAGGAGCCTGTGCGGCCGCGGTCCATATCGGAAAGCCCCATTCCAGACCTCGCCATAGCGGTAGTCCTATTGACCTTTGGGAGGGACGGCACTAACATGACGCGCCGGAATTGGAGGTCCCTATGGCACTTACTGGCAAGACAGCGCTGATAACTGGCAGCTCGCGCGGCATTGGCCGGGGTATCGCCAAGAAACTGGCGCAGGATGGCGCGAGAGTCGCAGTGCATTATTTCCAGAGCCGGTCCTCAGCGGAAGCGACCTTGGCCGTAGTCCAGGCGGCGGGTTCCGATGGCTTTGTTGTCCAGGCGGATATCTGCCGTGTAGATGAAATCAAGAAAATGTTTCAGCAAACCAAAGACAAGTTCGGCAAGTTGGATATTTTCGTGAGCAACGCGCGCACTGAGGCTCCCACGTTCTATAGCCCGCCCATGGAAATAAAGCTGGAGCAATGGCAGACTGCCGTCGACTCGCAGGCAAAAGCATTTCTGGTCGGCGTGAGAGAAGCGGCATCCCTGATGCCCGATGGTGGGCGCATCATCGCGATTAGCTTTGCCCCCGGGGGCCGGTTTGGCAGCTGGCAACCGTGGGTGGCGATGGGCGCCGCCAAAGCGGCGATGGAGGTACTCACGCGCTATTTCGCGGTATCTCTCGCTCCCCGTCGCATCACAGTAAATACGATCAGTCCTGGCTGGATTGAAGACAGTGTTCTGAACAGCCTGCCCGACGCCTTTCAGAATGCGCTGAGGGACTGGCAGAAATCGGGCTGGACTCCCATGGGCCGGCTGGGCACGCCTGCGGACATCGGGAATGCGGTTTCCTTACTGTGCTCTGAAGAGGCTGGATGGATTACGGGTCAGCTTCTCGACGTCGATGGAGGTGCTTCGTTGATGGATGCACATCTGCCATTGGAACTACAGGAATCCGCTCCCCGTAAGGCGCAAGCAGCCTGAGGTCGAAAAGGTTCTTTCCTAGCGGCCAGGAGCTCAAAGGTAGAAACTCAAAATAAAACGACCCGCAGACTTGCATCTGCGGGTCGCCGGTAGACTGTTGGGATTGGCCTGAGGCGGTCACTCTATCCTGGGTGACTTCTCTGCGGCTAACTCCGGGTTCCTGGCGCGACTCACGCCAGGCGGGTAGTTCCCAAACTCACCGTAAGCTATGCGAGGGATTAGAGCGACAGCCCTAAGCCTCAGCCACCTCACCTAGTCGTTTACCACTACAGTCAGAACTTGTCATCGGACCACCTCCTTTCCAGTGTTATCTCCACCTTAAACCGGAAGCGATTTTCGCGTCAACCGCACGAAGGTGGAGTGCCGGGAAAATCAACAGCAGTTCTTGGTCCCTGGTTCGTAGTCCATGGTGTCTCGGAGAGAAGCCTGAATTCGGAGAGAAGCCCGAATAGAGAACTGACGCCACCAATAAGGAACGAACAACGAGAAACCAAGAACGAGGAACCAAGAATCCACAAATGTGAATTCCGTGAGGCCAATCACACTAGCGGTTCGCGAGGGTGGAGATCTCGCCGAGGCCAAGGAGACTACGAGCTGCCGTGACGAGCGTCAGGTCGAGTACATAGGCTGTTGCCGCGATGAAGCGGTCCGCAGGATCTCTGCTTTCCAGGGAAAGTTGCTCCGCTGCGAGCACAATCTCATGGGTTAGTGGAGCTTCGAGGAACCGACTCCGGGCTTCAGAGACCCATGCTGCGGAATCGGCCTCCAAGTTGATCCTGGCCTTTCGATGAAGCAGTAGCGCTTCCCACGCGCTGATGGGAGAGAGCCACTTTTCATTTTGGGGATCGGTCAACTCTCGTTGGACTCTCTGTCCTAGGCGCGACGGCTCCAGAGCAAGCCATAGCCAAATGTGCGTGTCCAAGAGGAGCCTCAATCCCGCAGAACCTCCCATTCGTCCGGGTCGGCCGCAGGCGAGACGATATCGCCCAGAATTTTGCCGCGCCCCTGCATGAAGCCGAGCAAATTGCTCTCCGGCTTGGGAGCAGGGGGGACGATTTCTGCGACGGGTTTTCCGCGACGCGTTATCCGCAAGGGCTGCTTGGTTTTATCGACCTCATCAATGAGCGCCAGGCACTTAGCCTTAAATTCCGAGATTGCCACTTCCTTCATAGATTTATTTGACCATGGTCAAGCGAAATGGTCAACTCCGGCTGGTCATGGACGATCGAAATCTGGCCCGGTCCTGGAAAGGTTCCTACACTGGACCTCTCCCCTTTAGGACCCAGTGTCCCTAAATACAAGATCTTTCAGGATTTCCAGCGGAAGGCGTCGGGTTGAGGTAGACCAAGATGGGCCAGGACGCGATATGCAAACTCCCGTGCCATGACTTCGGGCGTCTCGGGCCGATTGTAGAAAGTTGGGATCAGGGGGAAGACGGTCGCTCCGGCGTCCGCGACACGGTACATGTTTCGGATGTGAATTTTGTTTAGTGGCGTCTCGCGGACACAGAGCACCAGCGGCCGCTTTTCCTTCAGGCAAACGTCGGCGGCGCGCTCGATGAGATGAGAGGCGATGCCATTGGCGATCCGCGCCAGAGTACCGACGCTACAAGGCAGCACAACCATGGCATCGGCTGGATAGGAGCCGCTGGCTACGTTGGCGCCGATATCTGCGTTGGATTGCTCGCTGATTTTGGCGGAGGAACGGCCGAGCAGTTGCTCGATCAAATTGCGACGGCCGGAGATACCGAGCTCCTCGGCCATGACGCGCAGGCCGCTATCGGACGCGATGAAATTTGCGGCCGCAATGCGGTCATCTCGTTCGACAGCGATTAAAAACTGCTGCAGGAAAAGAGAGCCGCTGGCGCCAGTAGTTGCGATCGTCAAATTGCGGGCAGGCGCGCGTTGAGAGTTCTTGTTTGGATGTTGCTGCTGGGCCAAGTGTTGGCTCCCGTGACTTGGGCGAATGTTGAAGCTCTTGAGCATAGGGATGCCAGCTCAGGCAAGTCAAGGAGAGAGAGCGGGGCGATGCCGTAGCCGATAGCAGGCGAGCTTTTGCCCGGCATCGAAACTGTAATGGCGAGTACCGCCACATTGCGCTTACGACGAACTGCAGCGCAGATGCACGCGCTCGCGGGAATCGAGCGACAGATTCGGGCAACCGATCCAAACAGCCGTCGCAAGTACCTGGTGGATTTCAGCGAAGCATTTCGCTCGTACGATGCAGTCCTGCCGCTGGAGCGCTTTTCCGAGTGGTTGAGCGAAGCCGACATTTTGCTCGTCGGTGATTACCATGCGCTGCCGGCCTCGCAGGAGTTCGCCGCGAAGTTGTTGCAGCGTCTGCGCGAAAGCAGCGAGTCTCGGGAGATTGTTGTAGGTCTGGAAACTATCTTTTCGCGCGACCAGCACATATTGGAGGAGTGGCAGCAGGGCGAGATCGATGAAGCCGAGCTGCGCGAACGCATTCGTTTCGACCTGGATTGGGGCTATCAGTGGGAGCCTTTCTATGCTCTGCTGAATTCAGCCCGGAAATACGCGAAGGCAATCTATGGCCTCGACTGCATGCCGAGGCAAGATTTACGGAAGATCGGGGCACGGGACCGGCACGCGGCCGTTAAGATCGCCGAAATGCGGGAGCAACACCCGGAGGCCTTGATCGTAGTGCTGTTCGGCGAATCGCATCTCGCGCCCAATCACCTGCCTCGCCTTCTTTATGAGCGGCTGCGCACTGATCGCGTGCTGACTGTTCTGCAGAATGTCGACGCGCTCTACTGGCGCGCGGCCGGCGAATCGCAGGACCGGGTGGAGGCCGTCCAGGTGAGCGAGGACGTGGCCTGCGTATTCAACGCCACCCCGCTAGAGAAATATGAAAGCTATCGCCTCTGCCTGGATCGCTGGAGCTGCGATGGCGGTGGAAATCCAGACCTTGGGCCGACCATTTACAACCTGATCGGCGGCCTGGTTCGTTTCCTGGGAATGAACGCCTATTCGCCACACAACACCAGCCAGCCCAAGTTCCTGGTCGACTCTTTGCCGGAAGTGCATTCCCGGAACTCTGACACAGCACTGCGAAAACTGCTTGCAAGAAAAGCAATGAGTGATGGCACGCGAAAGCTCCTGCTGCGCCGATTGGAGGAGACGGGCAGCATCTATCTGCCGCAGGCAAACGCCTTCTACATCCGCGGATTCGAGATGACGCACGCGAGCGAGGAGGCTGCCAGGTTCCTTCATCACGCCTGCCGGGGATTGCCGGAATGTGCGGGCACCGGCGGCATCGCGACGGGGTCCGATCTGTTCTACACGCGCACACTCGAACATGCGCTCGGTTATTTCGGCTCCCGGGTCCTGTGTCCGGAGCGCGCCCCGCTGAGGGAAGCAGAGTTGTATGCGCTTTACGAACAGACACGTGGTGATGTCGAGCAGCAAACTTCTTTTGAATTTCCCGACTTCATCGAGATGCTTGACTTTCTCGCGCTCCATCGCGGGTTTGAACTGAACCCCAGCCGGTATGCCGACGTTCCGATGCAGATCAAAGAAGGCGTTGAGTGGGAACGAGAGAAACTCGAGTACGTCACTCGCCAGCTCGGCTACATGCTGGGCAGCGATATCTATGACGCTTACCTGGAAGGCCGAATCAGCCGTCGAGTTCTGAAGAGTTTCTTTTTACGGCATCTTGAGGAGCCGGGGACGGCGAGGGAGACCTACTTCGCACTGGTGAGCAAGGTCCGACCTGAAAAGAAGCGGCCACAAAAAGTCAGGTAATAGACACACGGCATCAGTGAAGCTTCCCGATTCTTTTCGTGACTACATCAAACCCGCCGTCGCGCAAATCACCAAGACGATTCTGCTATGCGACATCCCGCTATAGTCACCATCAGCAGCTGACTGGTATGAAACTTTGTCTCTGCCGTTGGTCTGTCGGCAGGAGATGAATTACTCTGGGAGCTTACGAATCAACTCCCATGGCACTCGCAAACCTAAACAGCACATCCGTGAACGCGCCGGCAGCGGCTTCCAGCTACAAAGGTCCGTTGGCGGTAGTCACGACGCTGTTCTTCATGTGGGGGGCGCTGACCTCGCTCAATGACGTTCTGATCCCGCATTTTCAGCATGTCTTCCATCTCCGCTTGGCGATGAGCATGTTGGTGCAGACCTCATTTTTTTCCGCTTACTTCGTGTTCTCCATTCCTTCGGCGAAAGTGATCGACTGGATGGGCTACCAACGGGCTATGGTGACAGGTCTGCTGACAATGGGAGTGGGAGCATTTCTGTTTGTGCCGGCGGCAAAGGTGCCCTCGTTCGCATTGTTTCTGGCAGCACTCATCGTGCTCGCTGCCGGAATTACTCTCCTCCAGGTCGCGGCCAATCCATACGTGACCGTGCTGGGCAATCCGAAAACAGCGTCCAGCCGGTTGAACCTGACGCAAGCTTTCAACTCGCTTGGGACCACGATTGCGCCGTGGATCGGCGCTCACTTTATTTTGAGCGACGCTGCCAGCGCGGCCGCCAGTGCCACAGAACAGGCCGCGTCGGTTATTACGCCTTATGCTGTTCTCGGTGGCGCCTTGGTTCTGCTAGCGGTGATGATTGGGAGTTTTCATCTTCCGGCTATCGAATCTGCGCAACATCATGTCGGAGAAAAAGTCGGAGACTCGATTTGGAAGCACCCCAATCTTATTTTTGGCGCCATTGCGATCTTTGTTTATGTCGGGGCGGAAGTCTCGATTGGCAGTTCGATTGCCAATTATCTTGCGCTCGACAACATTGGGTATCTGGTGTCGCCCTCGGCTGTGACCAACGTTGCGGCTCGTTATCAAGAGGCGTTGCGGCTGGCTGCGAAATACATTTCGCTGTACTGGGGCGGAGCCATGGTGGGACGCTTTATCGGGTCCGCGCTGTTGCAGAAGATGAAGACCGGCACTTTGCTGGCGCTATGCGCAGTCATGGCGGCGCTCCTAGTAACGATTTCTGTACTGAGCAACGGCTCGGCGGCGATGTGGTCGATCCTGCTGGTGGGATTCTTCAATTCCATCATGTTCCCCAGCATTTTTACCCTCGGCGTAGCCGAACTCGGGCCACTGACCGGAGATGGCTCCGGCGTGATGATCATGGCCATCGTAGGCGGCGCAGTCATTCCCTGGATTGTGGGCAAAGTCGCTGACCTCGTGAATGCCCGCTTCTATGCCGGCGCCCTGTGGGGCCAGGGTATCCACCACGCGCTCATCATTGCGGCTGTTTGTTATCTCTATATCTTGTTCTTTGCGGTGAGCGGATCGAAGCCGAATAGCGAGCGTTATGCCCGGAGCTGAAAGCGACTGAGGGGCCGTTCGGGGGAGTTTCGGAATGGGACGGTTACGGAAATTTTCCTGATGGATGTGACTTTCGCCATACCAGGGTCCAGTTATAAGCCCTACACTCGGATCGAAGATGTCTGGGCGACTTACGCACGCGCTGGTGCGCTTTCTCGACTCTGTGGCCAAGCACACGTTGCCTGCGGAAGACAGTCCTGAGCATCAGCGCACCGGACGCCGTGGCGAGGAAGACGCTTACTTTTATCTTCGTAAGCGCGGCTATGTGATGGTGGCGCGAAATTTCCGCTCGCCAAGCCATCGTGGCGAGCTTGATCTGGTTGGCTGGGATAACGATGTGCTGTGCTTCATTGAAGTCAAGACGCGCACTTCGCACGACGTAAAGCCGGCCGAGGCGGCGGTGGATCGCGGCAAACAGCACGATTTGTCCCTGGTGGCGCGCGATTATCTTCGCCATATGCCACCTTCGTGCCAGTGGCGCTTCGACGTGGTGAGCGTGTATTATGAGGACCAAACCTGCCAGCCGACAATCGAGTTGTTCCAGAATGCGTTTTCTATGTCGTAAAATGAGGGTTTCGGCCATCCCATTGAAAGGATTCAGTGCTTGCCTGAATTAAGAAAAGATCCCATTGTCGGACGTTGGGTAATTATTTCGACGGATCGTGCTAAGCGTCCCACCGACTTTGTTCGGGAGGGAGTAAAAAACAAGGGCGGATTCTGTCCTTTCTGTTACGGAAACGAAAGTAAGACCCCGCCCGAGATCCAGGCGTACCGCCCTAATCCCAACGGAGGGGCGCCGCCCAGCCGTGATACCCCGGGATGGACGGTGCGCGTCGTGCCCAACAAGTTTCCGGCCCTGGGAATCGAGGGCAATCTGAACCGCCAGGCCGAGGGCATGTTTGACAAGATGAATGGAATCGGGGCGCACGAGGTCATCATCGAAACCCCCGACCACAACGCCACGCTGGCGACGCTTCCGGCCAAGCGTATCGAAGACGTGCTGTGGACGTTTCGTGACCGCATTCTCGATCTCAAGAAAGACCGCCGCTTCAAATACATCCTGATTTTCAAAAATCATGGAGAGCCGGCGGGAGCCTCACTCGAGCACGCGCACTCACAGCTTATTGCGTTGCCCATCTTGCCGATTTACGTCGTAGAAGAGCTCCAGGGCGCGAAGCAGTACTTCATCTACAAAGAGCGCTGCGTATTTTGCGACATCATCCGCCAGGAAACCGACTACGGGATTCGCGTGGTCGCCGAAAACGAAGACTTTCTCACGCTGGCGCCGTATGCTCCACGATTTCCTTTCGAGACCTGGCTGCTGCCGAAGCGCCATGAATCGGCATTTGAAAATTCTTCGTCACACATGTTCGAGAACCTGGCAAAAGCGCTCAAGACCTTGCTCATGAAAGCGGACCGGGTACTCGACAATCCGCCGTACAACCTCGTGATCCATACTTCGCCGGTGCAGGATCCCACCAATGATCATTACCACTGGCACATCGAATTCATGCCGAAGCTGACCAAGACGGCGGGATTCGAGTGGGGGACGGGCTTCTATATCAATCCGACTCCGCCGGAGGAAGCTGCAAAGTTTATGCGGGAAGCGAGCGTAGAAGAGCCCGTGCCGGTGGCGGTGGGGTAGGGAACCGCTTCTTCTCGATCCACGAAGTGCAGGCTTTCTGGTTTCAAGTTTTTGGAATCCCACCCTTGCGCACAGAGCGCAAGAGTGGGGCACCCCCGTTTGTAGGCGTGCTTAAGGGGAGAGCATGCGCTGCATTACAAATATGGAAACCCGGATCGCTACCCACCAGCAGCACATCGACAAGCTGCAGCCCAACGGTAAGGGAGTGGCCTCAGAAGAGCGGATACCACAAATCTCGACAAGGGTGGGCTGGCCCAGTCTTTTTTCCTCACTCATTTTGCGAGGCTGCTCTACCCTTGCGCTCTTGGCAAACGTGGATCTCCCAGGCTGGCGCCCAGAACGGCGGGCGCGAACCTGGGGTACCCGGCAAGATAAATTGCCAAAGCGTCGCTGGCCAAGAAGAAGTTGTTCGTTTAGGAAGCCACCTGATGTTCCATTTGCATATGCGGCGTTACCAGGGGAAAGTCGATTTCAGTCTTGGATACAAGGTTGAGATAGTTGGCAAAGATATAAAGCGCCACGTTTCCAACAATTTCCAGAATTTCGCCATCAGAATAGCCCGCTGCTCTTATCTTCATAAAATCATCATCACTGACCGAGCCGTGGCTCTTTAGAATGGCTTTTGCAAACTTTAATGCCGCGTCAATTTTTGGATCATCTGATCCGGACAAGCGACACGCTTCCAAAGCCCTGTCGGAAATGCCCCCCGCCTTGCCTAGCGCAGTAAAAGCTGAAAGGCAGTAAGGGCACTTGTTCAATTCTGAAACTGCGATTGCGATTTGGTATCTGGTTTCAAACGGCAAAAGACCCTCTCCTAGAGTGTCAGACAACCCACGGAACCCGCTCAATGTTTTCGGGGAATTAGCCATGACTTTGAAAGAATTGGGCACAGCGCCATATTTGGCTTCCACGGCCTTTAATAGATCTTCGGCCTCGCCCTTTGCAGCAGCCGAGTCAACTGCCTTAAATCTTTGTTTTTCTTGCATTTCATGTGCTCCTTCTTAGATCAGCATAATTGTGTAGCAAATGCTACAAATAATAAGCGGAGGCTGAAGTAGGAGTCAAGAACATTCTTTATCGATTGCTACACAACAGATATACTTGCAATTGAGATGAGCTGAAACGTGGCCAGAGCATTGGAATTCGACTACGACAGTGCGATTGACAAGGCTACCCGTATCTTCTGGAAGAAGGGGTACTCAGGAACGTCCGTACGCGACCTGCTCAAGGGCCTGGGGATCGGGGAGGGTTCTTTTTACAACACCTTAAGAAGCAAGAAACAGCTCTATGTTGAATGCCTTAAGCACTACAACAACACAGTGGGCCGTCGCCGTCTTACCGCACTGCTCTCCCCAGCTTCCGCCAAGGAAGGCATTCGGGGGCTCTTCAGAACCGTGCTCGATGAACTCGATGATCCACGGACCCCGCGGGTTTGCCTTATTGCCCGCAGCGTATCTTCGGACGTTCTAGCTGAGGGTGACCTAAGAAAAATCATTCAACTCGACATGACTGCCTTTTTCGGTGCGCTTTCCGAACGTCTGAAATCGGCAAGGGATACAGGCGAATTGCTTCCCGAGTTCGAGCCGGAGGTTGTAGCGCAGATCATCGGTACTTACTTCCAAGGGCTGTTTCGGACAGCATTGCTTTCTTACGACAGGCCTAAGCTCGAACACCAAGTCGACCTGTTTCTCACCAGCTTGGGTCTCTGAATTTTGTTCTCGGGGTGGGCTAGCTTGGCTTTCCTTTGGGCATTCACTCTGATGCTGCGTCACGCTTGCGCAAAAAACGCGCAAGGGTGGGCCACGCCGTTCAGCTATCGAACGGTACCGTTGTGCACGTATTTGTGAAATAGACCCTGGTAAGTGGCAAGTGCGGATGCGCTACTGCGGGTATCGCCGAGTGGGAGTTCGACTGTAACCCGGGCGCCGCGGGGCGCTATATTTTCCAGCCTGATCTCGCCTTCATGTTCCTTAATAATTCCGTAGCAGATACTCAGTCCGAGGCCTGTGCCTTTACCAACCGGCTTAGTCGTGTAAAACGGGTCCATGGCCCGGTTGAGATCGCAAAAGCCAGGTCCCGTGTCTTCAATATCTATGATGGCGCGGTTGGCTTTTTCAGAAGCGCGCAGCACGATGCGCCGTGGTTCTTCTCCGAGTTCAACCGCATCGATTGCGTTGTTCAGAAGATTGAGAAGAATTTGCTTGAACTGGTCCTCATCGAGCGCGATGGGCGGGAGGTCGGGTGCGATTTCGACGACGACGTCGATATTTCGAGTACGCA
>DASSIO010000250.1:0-13296 GCA_035691825.1 Terriglobales bacterium
GTCTGGTGCGTCTGCCAATTCCGCCACTCTCGCACTGGAACATAACTTACTCAATTGGCAATGCTTGCTGCAAGTCCTGGCTGCGGTACTCATGCGGTCACAAGCTGGTGTGACGGTCCTTCCACAAAAGGAAGAATTGTGTTAGCCAAAGCCACTGATTCCGAGTAATCCGGCGGCGTTTCCCTCGACACGAAGGCTTCGCATCGCGCCTTTCTGGGGAGAGTGGACGTGATGGCGTGAATGTATCGGAAACCAAGAGAGCTGTTTATAGGCATCCTGACGCGACGTGATTCTTGGTGCTCGGGACAAGAAAGAGTCTCAGAAAAAAGAGAAGCCGCGCCAACTTGGCACGGCTGCCTTCCCACAGGTCTGCTGCATTATTTCCGTTTGCGACGAAACAATCTGGCGACTCCGACAAGGCCGCTGCCGAATAACACGAGACTCGCGGGTTCAGGCACTGGCGGCGCCGGTGCTGGGACAAAATTGGCGGAGTATGAGATGCCGCCCGGCGCAATCCCTGCAGGCGTATTCATCGCGCTCAATATGGTCGCGAGGTCACCGGAATCTTGGCTTGTAAATAAGCCGCTGTACGCAGACGAACCCGTTGCAGAGGTGCCGATATACCCGTTGACACCGACCGAGAACGAAATGGTAACGTGGGTTGCGGAGGCGTCATTCGTCAGCGTAAAAGCGGTAGCCACGCCACCGAAGTGCGGAGTGCAAGACTGATTCGGCGCAGCCAGTTGAGCCAGTGTCAAGGTGGCGCAATCAACGCCACCGCCGGGAACGAGGGTGGTGAGGTCGAATATGACGTTCGACCCGCCGATAAACGTGATCCACGCGGGAAGACTTGCGGAACCGCTCACCGGTAATGGCGGGAACTGCAGGTCCTGAATTGTGCCTTCCGCCGGTCCTGGCGCAGGGAAGCTTCCGGTCGAGCTGGCATTCACAGCGAAACAGCCTGCGACCCCGAGTGACGGAGTAGCGCAGGGAATCGGCCCGGAAAAGAAGTCCACGTATAGGGAACCCGCGGTGCCGATGTTCATCGATCCACTAATGTTGGTGACTCCAGTGATGGGCGCGGCGCTCGCGTTCATTCCTACGCAGCACAGCGTAAGTGCCAACGCAAGAGCCCGGAAAAAGGTCCGATTCATGAGGAAGCCTCCCAGCTCGGTGAAACAGAGTGACGACATTGGGCCGATGTTGTGAGGCCCGCGAATAGCAGGAGCAATTCAGTCGCCACGCCTTCGCGACCAAAGGCAAAACGTAAGCACCTGAATCTAGGAATATCCCATCATTGAGCTCTTGGTTTAGTAAGGTAGGGGCATTGCGCAAGTAGCAATCCATTGCACTTATGAAGGGAAAAGAGATCGTCCGGTTGGGGATGCAGAATCAGATGCGGTTCTTTTCGCCTATCTGAAAACAGTGCTGCCCTCCCCGATCCAACCTATGTCGCTAGAGCGGCGACCTGCCCCATTCGCCCATCCGATTGGCTTTTTGAGATCAAGCACGATGGTTTCCGTGCTTTGGCGTATGTCGAGAAGCACAGCCCGCCTGCTGTCACGGAATGAGAATTGGTTTGAAAAGTTCGCCACATTAACCGTACCCGTTATGCTCTGCGTCGCGGGGAAATTACCTACGCTAACCGGCACCGGCAGCGGGCTTACGATGGTAACCGGTGCCTCTTGGTTCCTGTGGGACTGTTGTTTCCAGACTGCGCCCCAGCGGGACGGCTGGTGAGCGTTGCCAGAATCGCTCCGAGGACAAGCACTGCCAGTGCCGGCACGATTTTGCTGACTTTCATTGGTGTTCTCCCTTCGACGGAAATAATGACTGAGCAGCAACCGCATAGCGGCTCCTGTTCTCGGCAAAAGGAGCTAGATGAGTCGCCCACCATGACCAGCTTTTCAAGCTCCGTCAGATCACAAGAACCTTGCGGGGATTGGTGGGTGGGCTTTCTCAACAAGATAAACGATTTTGGATTAAAACTTCCCGTCGCTCCGGGTAAGTGGCGTCAAACCAGTTCCGCTTTCCAGTGGCGAATCGTGCCATTTGAGTTCGCAGCCGAAGCAGAAGGCCATCGCGTTCTCGGGCAGATGCCGCGTAGGGATATACCTGCGGCTAAGTAGATGAGACCAACAGGTAGCAGGCTTGCCGCATCTCGGCATTCCCAGCCTGGGCGGTCCGACGCAGCGCCCACCGTCCCGCTCGAACATTTTTTGTTTAGCTTCCGCATCGTGTTTTCGTCGGTAACCAAAATTTGGATGTGCCGATTTCCGGCCACGTACGTTCCAATTCGGCGACTCTTGCTATCCAGAAATACGGTGTAAGGACGGTGAGATTAAACGGTGGCGGCGCCGAGACTCTAGAGCCCTTTTCACCGCCTTCCCGCGAAGGGGTAGCCAGAACACGATCCAGCAACCCTCCTACCAATAGGGTGAACTTCGCCCCGAAGAAATATAGGTTCGAAGAGATAAAATTCGGGCGCAAACGGCCCTTTCCTTCCGTTCCGGACGGGGCGAAGCCATAAAAAGGCCACGTTATCGAACGAAGAGAGCGTCTTGCCCGAGCCATCGTGTGCGTTGGGCGTAGTCGCCCTCGACGGTTCGCGCCCAAATGCTGTATTTGAATTTGGAGCCTTGCACAGGTGCCTGATGTTGGGGCATTCCTTCAGGTGAGGGAAGTTGAGGCACTTTGGATTTTGCCCGCTCGGTACGCGAACCTGAAGCCAGTCACAAGCTGGTGTGACCGTTCTACCACAGGAGGAAGAATTATGTTAGCCAAAGCCACTGATTCCGAGTATCCTGCAGCGTTTCCCCTGAGACGAAGGCTTCGCGTCACGCCTCTCTGGGGAGGGTGGGCATGATGGCGAGGCCTTTGCTTTTTATATCGCGCCAGCGGAAGCAGCCGGCGCACCTTAATCTAAGTTCACGGTTGTACTTCCCGTCACTTGTGGCGGTGGTTTCTGCCCCGCCTTCAGCACCCCAATGGTTTGCAGTAATTGGATGGTGTTCAATGCGGGACCGCGAAAATGCCACCGAACATTATCCCAAGTGACGTTATGCCACTCGTAAGATCCACCCGAGTAGAACACGTCGCAATTTCTAACGACGCAGTTTACGAGGTGCGAGTTTTCCAACTCTAATGTCTCTTGCTCAATCTTGTCGTTCTCGCGCTTCAGCATAGCGGCGCGAATTATACGCCCCAAGACGGGTCATCGTGACGGGCCGCTAGGTTCTGCCCAACTTCTGCCCAGACTTTTTTGCCGGCTTCGATCTTGAGAGCAGCGTCATTCAGGTCAGACTCGCTCACGACGTTATAGCGGTCAAATGCGCTGCGGCACGGTGTTGGTGTCTGGTCCGATGTTATTTTCTGTGAACCACGGCAGAAACGAATAAAGCCTCTCTGAGGTTGGCCTCGTCGAGGACCTTTAAGCGGAGAACTACGAAGCGATAGAACCGGTACTCCGAATTGAACTGGTCAGAGCGGGTGTTTTTCCAGCTTTTGTAAGCGGGGAATCGCTTCGCAAACGACTCCTCAGCTTTATGGCCTTCTGCCTCTTCTGCCGGAATACCTGTTCCGAACAACTGCAATCCCCTGTCTGGACCCAGCCATTGCTGATTTGGCGTGTAGATCGCCGCGGCCATAGACGAGTTCGTCGCCAGATTGCGGCAGTGCGTGGAACGGATATGCGAGAGGAAGTAGAGTTCAAGCTCGTCCGAGTAGGAGAAATAGACGGTGTTGATGTGCGCCAGGGCCTCCGGCGTAACCGTGCTCATCGCACAAAGCGTGTTCGCTTCGAGGATGTCCAATACTGCCCGGTGTACTTGTTCTTCGGACAATGGTTTGTCGAGTTGCGTTCCGGCCACATTCTGTGCAGTGATGTTGGTGAGCGTCATGCGTCACAGCACCTCTCACTAATCGAACGCCAGGCAAAACCACTCCCAGTGTAGCCGATGATAAATCCGCATATCGTAAGTTACGAATTTGCACCTAGTGCGGTGCAATGGGGGAGGGGCAAAATCATGCGGTTCGTTCGCTATATTGAAAACAGTGCTTCTCTCGCCCATCCAATTTGTTGGTTTTGGTGCGGGGCGCAGCACGGTTGATTGCCGGGTGGTTCTCGTAGATGCCGCCGGGACGGAGACAAGCGGTCACGAGCCTCGAGCAGAAGCTTATAGACGAGATCGAAGCGCTCAAATAGCCCATTTTGCCGAATCGAATCTTTGAGGAGTTAAAGAAAGCTTGGAATGCTGTCGGCTCGGCGGCAGCGCCACCTTCCCAAGCGAGATCTTCCAATCTCAGGCAACCTTCCCGCCATCCCAGGGGATAGGCGCTTATGCCAGCAAAATGAGGCGGCTCGCTGAAAAGGTTGGGGAAGCGGCGACGTCAGGCCCGGAATCTCCTCCGTATCACACCTAGAATCCCGAACGCACCGCTGCTCAGGAGGAGGAGCGTGGATGGTTCCGGCACCGGAGCAACGTTATAGCTAAGCGTGCCGGCTCTGTCATTCGAGTGATCCGGTACATCCGTATCCAGATTCGTCCAGGGATCGGTGGTGGTGTTGCCGTCGATCAAGGTTATGGTAAGGAACCGGTGGTCCCCGCCGCCACCTATGAAAGATACCGATGCGGTACCGAAGAGTGTATCGTTGCCGGCATCGAACTGCAGCGAGATCGTCCAGACCAATGCCGCACACTGCGTCTGCCCGAAGCTGCACCCGAAACCTGTCGAGTCGATGCTCAAGGCAGTCACAGGCCAGTCCATTCCGCTAGGCGCTGCCCCCAGAGTAAATGTTCCGGTAAAGGGCCCACCATGCGTGCAGCATCCCGAGCCGGATGTCTGAGTGGCTATGCCGCTGATCGCGATTGTTTCCCCGGCAACTGGCACAACGCTGTCGGCATGTGCGACGACCATGGCTGGCAATAGCAGTAAAGCCAACGCGATGACGAGCACGAGTCGCTTCATATTCGCTCTCTCCCTTGGCAAGCTTTACCGATTCAGTTTACGACGCATGGCTCCCACAAAGCCTGCCAAACCGGTGCCCAGCAGAACAAACAACCCGAGCTCTGGAACTGGAGGTACCGTTCAGGACAATAAGTCCCCCCTCTTCTCTGCCGAATCGAGCAATTGAATCCCCATTCTTGATGAAGAAAAGAAAGGGCGATTGCCTACCCCTCAGCAAGGAGAAGTGCAGGGCGTTGCATTTCAGTACACGATTACTTCCCGCAATCCCAGGGGATCGGCCCGGATGTCTCCTTCGCATCACACCCCTCAGGGGTTAAAAGCCTCATCATTGACGGCTCTGGGCGCACGGCTGAAGCCGTGGCCCTTCCCAAAACCTGCTCTGCCCAAAAACCGTCTATGAGATGACTTGCAGGGCCGCATTTTCTTGGTCCGGTCGGCACTGAATTCAATATAGGCGCTCAGCCGGCAAGCTGTTCCGGTTAGCCCTTCTGGGGGATTGGCAAGCATGCGCATCAGGGCCATCTTGGGCATTGCTCCGTGCTATCTACTCACCAACTCTCCCAAGCACGGGCAAAGGGCCTACACGGCGACCACCTGTAGGCCCATTTTTGCGACAGACGAAGCCTTACCACAACGGATCCGTCTGCCGAATACGATCTGACCCTAGCAGCGGTAACGGCGGTACTCAAGCAGGCCGCGCGTCACGAAAACTTGCGACGGTGGTTCTTGACATGCTGCGCGCCGAGGTACGAATGACTGAGATCAACGTGGGCCATGAAGGCTACCAGGGCGCCATTACGCTGTTGCAGGGCCGGATTTGTCGACAACACGGTGCCGCATGCCGGGCACTTGACGCCCCTTGCCGGTCCAGATCCGACCCAGTGGCACTCCCACTCCCGACCGGCGTACAGGATTTTCATTCGACCTTCTCGCGAGTCCGTGCCCATGGCCGCACGGGTGCTCGAGAACTCTACCCTTGAACAAACAGAAACGCCACCCAAAAAAGGCAAAAGTAGGGTCACTTCCGCAGCTTGCGTCGGGCCAGGCCGGCCGCCGCCGCCAATCCGCTGCCCAGCAGCAGCAGGCTCGATGGTTCTGGAGTATGACCAGTCACGGTGACACCGGGACTCTCGGAGACATCGAAATTCCATCCATTACTAGGGTTGCTGGTAATGGCGAACCCAAGAAAGCCGGCCGAACTGTAGTTCCAGCCAATATGGGTATAGGCAGAAGACGCAGGAAAAGCTGCCACCCAATACGTGACTCCGGAAGCGAGGAACGGATGAAGATTCGAGGTGAGCTGGAAAAGCTGGGAAGTGGGGTAAGTCGGGATGTTGGTAACTAACCACTGTTCCAGAACTATGGAAGCATTCGGCATCCCCGACAAATCCGGGAGCAGTTCGACAATGATGGAATTGTTTCCGCCCCAATTGGTAAGAGGAATATCGATTTCCGTCAGGAAGAGGCCGTTGCCAACGCAACTGGTGGCTAACTGCTGCGCATTGGTCACCGCAAAAGTTGAAGAGCTGTGAGTACCGCCCGGACCAAGGTTGTTGCAAACCACGGAATCGGCGAAAGCTGAACTCGACAGCGCAAGGCACAGCACGGCCACGCTGAGAATGGCAACACACAGATTCTTGCTGGCTAGCACGAGATCCTCCACAGAGACGCTGGGCCCAGAAAGCGTCAACAAAGGAAGGAACACTTCGTTGCGGCAAACTTGCACATAAATGCAGCAATCTGGCAACCACCGAAGCCCTTCAATTTGAGCGAAATGTAAGTAGCTGAAAATAAGACAACAGTGCAAGTTTTCCGACTCTTAGGCCTGTGCCCAGTGAAACCCCTTAGGCGCAAAAAGATGCACATTGCTGGGAAATGTCTTACTCAACCAGCGTGCCAACTCTGCAGCGGGTATCGAAAAGGGCCTGGCCCAAAACAGCGATGTGGATCGCCCGTGTCGCACAAGGTTCCGGTCCTTACGCACGCTGGGACTTTATTGGTATGCTGCGCTCAACTGTCGCCCGCTGATGGGTGCAAGACACATTGCAGAACTCGGGAAGTCAGAGAGGACTCATGTCCACACAAGTCACGACGGCGAGCGCGCCCGCGCCGGTTGTTGAACCGGCCGCCGCTGCTGCGGCGCCGGCGCCGGCCAGTGCAGCGATGCCGACGGCGCAGGTGATTTCGACCATGCTGCAGTTCGCGAAAGGCGTCAGCGACTTGATCATCTCGCCGGGACGGCCGCCGCAGGTGGAGCTGTCGGGCAAGCTGGTGCCGGTGCCGATCGCGGGACTGGCGAAGCTGACCGCGGATGACACCGCCCGGATTGCCGCCGACCTGCTCGGCCAGAACAAGCAGGCGGTACAGACATTGAAAGAGCACGGGTCGACCGACCTGTCATATTCGCTGCCACAGCAGGGCCGGTTCCGGGTCAATATTTTTCGGCAGCGGGGAACCTACGCCGCGGTGATGAGAGTGATCCCGACCAGGATCCCGACGTTCG
The DNA here is from genome assembly GCA_035691825.1 of Terriglobales bacterium. Lineage (GTDB taxonomy): Bacteria > Acidobacteriota > Terriglobia > Terriglobales > Acidobacteriaceae > Gp1-AA122. The sequence continues at coordinate 7,472 of DASSIO010000250.1, forward strand.
AAGACCTGAAGCTGCCCGAGCAATTAAAGAAAATCGCGGAGTTGAAGAACGGCGTGGTGCTGGTAACCGGCCCGACCGGGTCGGGGAAATCGAGCACGCTGGCGGCGATCATCGACGTGATCAACAGCAATTACGCGGAGCACATCATCACCATCGAGGATCCGATCGAGTTCCTGCACCCGCACAAGAAGGCGACGATCCACCAGCGCGAACTGCACAGCGACACGCCAAGTTTCGCGCTGGCGCTGCGCGCGGCGCTGCGACAGGCGCCGAAGGTGATCCTGGTGGGTGAAATGCGCGACAAGGAGACGATTGAGATCGCGTTGACGGCAGCCGAAACCGGGCACCTGGTGTTCTCGACGCTGCACACGATCGACGCGCCCAAAACGGTGGAACGCATTATCGGAGTATTTCCGATGGGAGATCAGGCGGCGATCCGGCAGAGGCTGGGGGCTTCGTTCCGCTACTTTATTTCGCAACGACTGTTGCCCAGGAAGGACGGCAAAGGGCGAGTGGCGGCACTGGAAATCCTGAAATCCACCATGCGCACCCGCGACTACGTGGAGAGAGGCGAGCAGGAAGGCCGGTCGCTGCTGGACGCGATGAAAGACGGCGCGATCGAGGGGATGCAACATTTCGACGGCGAGATCGAGAAACTGATCCGGGACGGCGTTATCGACATGAAGACGGGGTTGGCGTATGCGAGCAACGCCGGCAACCTGCGGCTGCAGTTGGCCGACCTAGGTTCAGCCGAGCTGGAGCAGGAAGACCTCATCGAGCGCTAGGCGAGATGGGGGCGCGCAGGGGCTGGGCTAAGTCGTACGGAACGACCGCCATCTGCTGGTCGCCCAGACTTATTGGACGCGGCTGAGCCCTTCGTAAATCCAAATCCCGGCGATTACCAGGATGAGCAGGCCGGAGGCGCCGCCCAGGATGCGCACCGGCAGATTCACCTTGTTAAGCCGCGCGATCACCTGCTGCTGTTCCACCTGCATGTGGGATTCGGAGTCGTTCAAAAAGAGCTGATCGTCCTCGCGCATCGCCAAAGTGCTGCGGTAGATGAGGAGAATGATCAGTACGAAGGTCAGCACGCCCCAGATAGCCAGCAGGTAGGTCAACGTCGATGACATGCGCCACCTCAGTTGTTAGGTTCCCAGGCCCCAAACCCGCGGGACCTCAGGAAATTATATGCCTGCGGGAAAGCTGAAAACTGGGATTATTTTCGCCGTCCTTGGATCAATGCCCGTAAGTGGAAGGTGAACTGCGATTTGGCAAGGTGCGACGAAAAGGCCCGGTTCGACATCTAATCGGTGGGATTCCAAGAGCCAATACGCCTGTCACGCAAGCCTGTGACCTGATAGGTTTAAATGCTATAATCCTGCTCGTAAATCATTCCGAGGAGAAGAAATGGCAACCACCACGACCACCCCCACCAAAACCGCACCGATCAACATGACACCGAACGCAATCGCGAAGGTGAAGGAGATCATGTCCCAGCAGAACCCGGTTCCGGCGGGGCTGCGCGTGGGCGTAGTGGGCGGCGGGTGCTCCGGATTTTCTTATTCTATGTCGTTCGAGAACGCGGCCGGTTTGATGGACAAGAGCTACGATTTTGACGGCCTCAAGGTGTTCGTGGACGCGACATCGCTGATGTATCTCAATGGCGCCCAAGTCGATTATGTCGAGACCCTCGAGGGCGCGGGCTTCAAGTTCGAGAATCCGAACGTGAAGAGCACCTGCGGTTGCGGCTCGTCCTTCAACGTGTAAGATCTTCGGCGAAACACAAGTTGCAAAGCCCCGCAGACCGCGGGGCTTTTTATTGGTTCCAAAGTTATCGCGGGTTCTGGGGTTGCTGATTTTGCTGCGGCGGTTGCTGCCCGAAAGTAGACGGCTGGCCGAAGCTGGAAGGCTGGCCAAACGACGAAGGCTGGCCAAAGGACGAGGGCTGGCCGAAAGCTGAACCCTGCGAACCCATCCCACCTTGCTGCATCATCTGGTTCAGGGCGCCGGCAGGAGTACCGATGCCCCGGCCCGCGTTCTGGGCATTGGCGAAAACCTTACCCGTAAACGGTCCCTTGATAAGGGCGCCGCTGTCGGTGGTCGGGTCGAAAACGAAAAACCATTCGTTGTAGTGGGTCTTCTCGTTGTAAACGCGCAAGCCTTCCTTCTCGCTCATGCTGGCGACACCGATGATCGTGCCCCCGCCGACGGCATTGGTACTGGAGATCATGCTGCTGGAGCCGGTAGTGGAGTTCTGTGAAGACATCGCGTCGCCAGTCTGAGGTTGGGAATGCTCCGTTCGCAATCCACTGGTGCTATTAGTGCCGCCCAGGGTTCCACCAAAGCTTCCAGAAAGCCCGCCCATGGCTCCAGAGGAACCGCGACCGCCCAGCGATCCAAATCCGGAACTGTTGAAAGATCCAAATGTAGAACTGCTTGAGGAGCCAAATGTAGAAGGGGAGCCGAATGAAGAACTGTTCGACGATCCAAATGCCGATCGGCTGGCCGGCTGTCCCACATTACCCGGCGCGCCTCCCTGCGTACCCATGGCAGAGACGGGCGTGCCGACCATGGTGGTATTCAACTTGACGTCGCCAACGTGGAGAAGCTTCCACTTGCCGTCGGCGGACATTGGATCCTTGTACTGCTTGCGCAGGAAGCGCATGTCGTTGGACTTTTCCAGTTGCTCCAGGGTTGCGGGATAGCGGCCAAATTTCTTGTAGTACTTCTTGATGGCGCGGGCGTACTGGGCTCCGCGATGGACCATTTCTTCTTCGCGGTCGCGCTGCAACTCGGTTTTCACCGCGGGAGCAGTGGCGACCATCGCAATTACCATCAACGCCATCATGAACAGGATGACAATGAGCATGTAGCCGGACTGGCCGGAACCATGGTGACCGGAGCGACGGCGAAGAGAGCAGCGCATTGCTTTCACTATACCGGGGCCCGGCTCATCCCGCGGTGAGCGGGATGGTCTGGCGGTTATTGCTGAGAAGGTCCTCGATCTCGACGGACTTGGGATTGATCTTCACCACCTTGTAACGGCGGTTGACGACCTCACCCTCTCCGGCCACGAAAACGTCGTCACCACTGCCGAGGAACACCTTGGTCGGCTCGCCGGAACCGCTGGCAAAGCCGAAGAATTTCAAGTTAATAGGCGGCGGCGGCGGCGGGCCGGTCGGGACCGGCGGTGGCGGAGGAGGAGTGTTGGCCGCCTGCTTTACCGGGTTTTCGACCGGTTTCGGAATCTCCGCATCGGCGCGGAATATGTTCCGGCCTGCCCCCTTGTATTGGGTATCTTCGCTCAGCTTCAGCAAGTCGAGGCGGAGCCGCGGATCGAGGCTGTTCTCCGAGGTCTGCGCGTTCCGGACGACGGGCGCGCGCGTGCCGCGAACGCCGCGGCGAACGCGCACCGGGGCGGGCGGCGCGGCGGGAACTGCAGCTTGCGGAGCCGAGGCGGCCGCGGCGGGCTGGCTTCCGCCGGCAAACATGCGCACCAGCAGGAAGACGGCCAGGACCATCAGGACAACCGCGATAACGGTCGCGGTACGATTTTCCGCACCCAGCTTCATTCCGCTCCGCCCTTCAAGTAGGTCTCCAAGTCGACGGTCAGGCGCACCTCTCCGCCCTGCTGCTCGGCCAGGCTCACGTCGTTCACGATAAAGAACATTTTGTCACGTTCGGCGGCGTTGATGAACTTCACAACCGCGACATAGTCGCCGATAATGTTGGCGCCGATGCGGACGTGCGTCAGTGCTGGAAGGTCGGTCTCCAGCTCGTCGTACTTCGCCGAAAGCAGGCGGACGCCGCTCGAGGAGGCTAACTTGCCCAGTTCGATGGTGAGGGAAGAGGCGCCGGTCGCAAGCCGGTCCTTGTAGAAAGTGTCAATCTGCTTGCGCGCCTCGTCCACGCGTGTCTGGACCTGGTCGGGCGGGATCACGACCTGCATCTTCTGCTGCAACTGGCGACGGACGGCGTCGAACTCCTGCCGGCGTTTGGCGCCGGCCCCGGCCACGGGCGTAAGCAGCACGATGATCGCGACGAGGTCGATGGCGAGCAGAACGCCAATCAAGGTATAAACCGATTTTCGCGCTTGGCGCAGGTTGGCCATTACTGTCCGCTCCTTTCCTGCGTCGTAGGCGCGGTGAGAGCGCCGGGAACGTACTCCGCCACAATTTCAAACTGCACCGTGTCGCCGCCCTGAGCGTCGGTATGGGGAGCGTCGGTTTCGACCCGCACCTGCGCGTGGCGGAATTCGCGCGACTTCTCCATGTTCTGCACCAACTCGATCGCCTTTTCGCGGGAAGTTCCGGCGACAATCATGTGCACTTCGATGTCATTATTCTGATCGAGGCGAGGCGTAATGGAAAGCACGTGCAGCCGCGTCGGCATGAGGTTCTCGAGATCGGCAAAGATCAGGGTCCAGGAAAACTGTTTGCGGCGAATCAGGCTGTTGAGTACCTGCGACTTATCGCGAACATCGCGATTTTCGGACTTGTTGAGGATGGCCAGGTCCTGCTGTTCCTGCCGGTTCAGCTTGTCGAGGTTGACCCTCTCCGCGGCAATTTGCCGCGAGATGACATGCCCCTGACGCCAGCCCACCACCCCGGCATGGATCAACGCCCCAGTGATGAGGGCGAGCACCAGCAACAGCGCTCCCCACTGCAGATAGAAGCGCCGCGCATTTTCGTAAGGCTCGGAAGCGAGATTGATCTTGAACTTCATGATATAGCGATTGCCCTTGTTGAGATCACCCGGCGAGTGCTCCGACCACCCCGGCCAGCAGCGCCGGCGGCACACTGCTCTGGCCTCCGATTTGCGAAGGGGTCACCAGGTCACTGACGCGGGCGCCGGTCTGGTTTTCCAACCCGGGGCCAATTCCCTCGGCGGAAGCCACTCCCCCCAGTAGGATCTGCTCAACTTTCATTCCATAATTGTCCTGGAAAAAGACGAGGGAGGAATAGATGTCATCGGCGAGAGCGGCAGCGTCCAGACGGTCGCCGTGGGCGTTTTCCAGGGTGCGGTAGAGCAGCAGGTCGCCGCTGTTAACGATGGCTACGCTGGTGCTGTTGAGGTCCACTTTCAGAATTAAAGTCGGCTGCCGGGTTTCCACCGTGCCCAGCGCCGCCAGCATCGACGGCAGCACCACGCCGGGACTATAGCCGGCATCGCGGAACACGCCCTCGTACTCGGCAAGGACGGAGGAGGGCGCCACCGCGGCAATCACCTTGACCACGCCATTGGCGCGCCGCACGTCGTAGGAAAGTGCGGCCTCGTCGGCATCGAAGGGCAGCGATTTCTTGAGCCGAAAACGGACCACCGACTCAGCGTCCTGGCGGCGCTCAGGAAACTCCTCGAAATCGAGGAGCACGATGCGGACCGCCGCGTCGGGGATCACGGCAATGACCTCGCGTGAGCGGGAACCCACCGCGGACAAGGCATCGGAAACGGCATCGCGAACGGCGGGACTGTTGGCGATATTGGGCGTGCCAAGCGCGGGGGCAAGGCTGCCGACCGGAAGCGTGCGGGCGAAAACGACGTCGACGGCGCCGGCGTCTCCGGCACGGGCGGAAATCACCCGGTCCGGCGTGAGTTCGCAGGCAATGCGTGGTTTGTGTGAGCTAGCCATTCGTGTTGGTCATCAGGTCAGCCGCGCGCGGGCGCAAGGCTAACGCGTGGTCTCGATAAACGTGACCTTGTTGATCTCCTTCAGCGTGGTGATGCCGGCTTTTACTTTATCAAGCGCCGACTCGCGCAGGAAATGCATTCCTTCTTCGCGGGCGGCGCGGCGGATTTCCGAGGTTGGTTTGCGGTCCAGGATCATC
>DASSIO010000251.1:0-7797 GCA_035691825.1 Terriglobales bacterium
TGTAAGTACTGCCGAAAAAAAAGTGACAAGGAAAAATGCTACGGCAAGCTTTTGAGAATGTTCCAGACTTGACCCATTGCAGATCGTCATGCCGCCTCCGCCGGAAACCTGTTCCGTCCGGCGCTGGGCAGATTACCACGACCGGCTTTTCAGCTACGGCTGATTCACCAGTGGGGGATCGCCCGCCGACAACAAAGGCGAGCGCTTTAGCGCTCGCCTCGGTAGATTGCGAAAAGTTAGGCGACTTTTCTCAAATTGGGACCCGAGCCGGTACCGGCCCCCCGGCCACGATCGCCAATAGCAAGGCGGTACAGCCAGGTCAGGACGACGGCTCCGCCAATCGCCACCAGGACGGTGTAAATCGTCCCGCCCTGCCCTTGAAAGCCTAAAGCTCGCATGATCCAGCCGCCCACGATACCGCCGGCGATTCCGATCAGAATGTCCGCGAAAGCACCGTACCCGGAGCCCCGCATGATCTTCCCCGTCGCCCAGCCGGCAATCAGCCCAACAATGATCCACCACAGAAAATGCATATTTTCCCCTCCAACGGTCCGAATTAGGATGGGAAAGAGTGCAATGGGTTGCATGCCCGTCCGTCTTGGGTCTCAAGTATGGAAATAGCGGCTTCGGCTGCTACAGTAACGATCGATCACCGTGAGCAAATCGCGTGCCAGGTACCCCGCACTTTTTATATTCCATCGGCAAATTTACCCTGCCGAGCAGGCATGGGGGGAAGTAAGTTACCAGACGAGGTAGACAATCTGCTTATAGCACAAGCACTTATACGTGCTACCCTGGCAGACGTTTTGGCATCAGAGTTGTAGTGACTCTGGTCAGGTGCGGCCCCGGGGTTGCACCGAAGAGTTTGGGTCTGGTCCCCGTAGCGTCACCGTGGACTCGCCGTGGCCCAGGACAAGATTTCAGTAACCGACGCAATTAAATTAAAAAATGACACGCCCTCGCGGGCGTGCTGGAGCGGAGCGTTGATGCTCCCCCACTTCGGAGGAAGTGAACAATGATGAATCGCGCACTTGTCACCCTGGTTCTGGCGGGCGCACTCGCGCTTCCCGCGTTTGCGCAACAGAACGACAACAACACTCAGTCCGGCTCGCAGCCGGCAGCTACCCAATCCACCCAGTCATCTGGCCAACAATCCGCGCAAACGTCCAGTGATCAGAATGCGCCGACAACGACGCAGGCTGGCGCCAGCGGCAAAGAACCGCTGCAGCCGCAAACGCACGAGGGCTTCTGGGGTCATCTGAATCCGTTCGCGCGCAAAAAATATGTTCAGCGGCAGACCCAGCCCATCCGCGACCGCATCAACGAGCTGGACGAACTGACGGCCAACAACAGCAAGATGATCAAGGACGTCGATTCCCGTGCCCAGCAGGGCATTCAGCTGGCCTCGAACAAGGCCAATGAAGCCGATCAGCACGCCGTTGATGCCGGCAACCGCGCCCAGCAGGCTCAGCAGACCGCCCAGCAGGCGCACACTCGCCTGCAGACCGTCGAGCAAGTCGTGACCAACATCGACCAGTACAAAGCCACCACCCAGACGGAAATCCGTTTCCGCCCTGGCCAGACTGTGTTGAGCAAGAAGGCCAAAGAAGCTCTTGATGATATGGCCGGCAACCTGAAAGGGCAGCGCGGGTACATCGTCGAAGTTCAGGGCTTCTCTTCAGGACGAGGTCAGTCTGCGATCCAGAATTCACAGAAGATGGCCGACTCCGTCGTGCGTTATCTCGTGCTGAACCATGACATTCCGGTTTACCGGATCTACATGGTGGGCATGGGCAATGCCCCGGTTCAGACCACGGCTGAAGCAGGCGCGAAGCCGAAGCGCATCTCCGGCGGCCGCGTCGAGATCAGTCTGCTGAAGAACGATCTCGAGCAGCTTTCCAGCTCGCAGACCGGTGCTCCGGCTGCGCCACAGAGCCAGCCGCAGCAGCAGCAACAGCAACAATAGGTTCAACCCCGGGATCTAACCCGATCCCACCTCCCCCAAGCCTCTTGCGAAAGCGAGAGGCTTTTTTGTTGTTTGCAGCCGTACGGTACACTTCGGAGCTATGGAACCGCTTTACTGCTGCAGGATGAGTTCGCCCATCGGCCCGCTGGTCCTCGGCGCATCAATCACCGGCCTTGTTCTTCTGGAGTTTGATCGCGGCGTATTCCCGCCTAAGACGCCTATTGCCGACTGGCGCCAAGATCCGGCAAGACTGCAGGAATACGTTCAGCAGCTGAACGAGTACTTTGCGGGCGAACGCCATGACTTCAGTTTTCGGCTTGATCTCCGTGGAACACCCTTCCAGTTGAAGTGTTGGCGTGCCTTGCTGCAGATTCCGTATGGAGAGACTCGCACTTACGCCGATATTGCCCGTGCCGTAGGCAGCCCGAAAGGCTTTCGCGCCGTTGGCCTAGCAAATAATCGAAATCCCATAGCGATTGTTGTTCCTTGTCATCGAGTGATCGCCTCCGATGGCACGCTGTGCGGCTATGGGGGCGGGCTGCACATTAAACGCAAGCTTCTCGAGCTCGAAGGCGTTCGTGCTGATGCAGAACTGGACTGGCTTTCCCGTCACGGCACGATTTCTGTCGCATAAGCTGTTCGCTTCCGTGTACTCTTCCTGCTTCGCGGAGGCCCTATTTCCTCGACTGCGCGCAAGGCGACGCTCTTCTACTTCGTATTCGTCATGTACTCCTATACGACCGGTGGCCCGTTCGGCCTGGAGGACATGATCACCACCTCGGGGCCGGGCATGACCCTGATTTATCTCCTGGTCTTGCCCTTCTTCTGGTGCATACCCGTTTCTTTTGTTGCGGCGGAACTGACGACCGCCATGCCTGTGGAAGGGGGGTTCTATCGCTGGACACGCGCCGCCTTCGGCGATTTCTGGGGCTTCCTGGCAGGCTGGTGGAACTGGTCGGCCTCGTTTCTGCTGGGAAGCGCGTACGCCGTTCTATTTACCGATTATCTGCAATTCTGGTTTCCGCAAGTCACTGGATGGAAGCACTACCTGGTCTCGTTGGCGCTGATCGCGGTCATTGCCTACGTAAACGTGCGCGGCATTCAGCTGGTGGGAAAATTCGCGACCGCACTGGAGTTGTTCATTCTCGTTCCGGTGCTCGGGCTGGTGATATTGGGTTTAGCCAAGTGGCACCACAATCCCTTCGTCCCGGTGATTCCTCCGCATAAACCGCTGTTTCAGGTTTTCGGCGTGGGCCTGGCACTCGGACTCTGGCTCTATTCCGGATACGAACAACTGTCGACGGTGGCGCAAGAGGTAGACAACCCTCGCCGGAGCTATCCGCTGGCGCTGGCATTGGTAGTGCCGCTCTCGATCGCAACCTACTTCCTGCCGGCGTTTGCGTCACTAGCCGCGCTGGGCAACTGGCAACAATGGCATACCGAATATCTCTCCGAGGCTGCGCGTTTGATTGGAGGGCCGCAACTCGGATTCTGGATGACCGTGGCCGCCATGGTCACCAATGTGGCTCTGCTAAACAGTACCGTGCTAACCACCACCCGCATGCCTGCGGCGATGGCGGAAGACGGTTATTTGCCGAAAAAGCTGAACTCGCCTCATCCGCGCTTCGGAACTCCCTGGCTAGCGGTCATCGCGTCGTCAGTGGTTTATGCCCTGCTCGCATTCCAGACGCTCACAGGCCTGATTACGATTTACAACTGGCTGCGTGCGGCTACGACGGTTCTCACAGTTCTATCAGCTTGGGGAATGAGGCGAAAACAACCTGATCTGCCACGCCCGTATGTCATCCCCGGCGGCAGGCTAGGACTCTTCTACGTCGTAATCGCGCCGGTAATCATGAGCGCTCTGACCTTGCTCGGCAGCGACGCCTTCGCCCGCCGCTGGGGACCGGTCGCTCTTCTCCTCGGACCGGTTGCTTACGGGGTCGATCGCCTGTTCCGGCGTTCAGTCCGAGGCTCAGCTTCCGCCGCTTAACTTGTGCGAGGTGTCGTGGGGCAGACTAACGAAGGTCGGAACCAACAACGAGGAACGAGGAACCAAGAACGAAGAACCAAGAACGAAGAACGAAGAACCAAGAACCAGTAACGACTAACTAGCTCACCGCCTGCTCTTGCCTGGCGTGATTCTTGCTACCCGCTTCGGCGCGGGCGGCTTGCAGGTCGGCATGGAGACTGTCGAGCACCACCATGGGAACTTCTTCGCCCCAGGTTTCAATTTCTTCCTCGTCCCAGCTTCCATTTAGGCGGATATAGTCGCCGGATAAGTCCTCTGGGAAGGCAAGCCGATAGTCGCCTTCACGCACCAGGATGTCGCCGAGTTGACGGCCTGTGTTGAAGTCGAAAATCCGCCGGGACGCGCTGTCCTTTTCATTGATCAGCGCGATCAAAACTTCGCCGTGCTCGGGGTAGTCTGGCCGATAAATCCAGGCCTGGGGTGCATCGGCTCTGGGATGGTGGCGCTTCTTTGCCGGCCCAACTGGCCGTTCCACAGGAGCTTCCTTGGAGGAATCGAAATACAAGATGCGCTGGCAGGAATCGCAGATAACAACCTGTGCGCCAGCCCGTACTTCGTTGTAAGTCTGCGGACGAAGCATGACCTGGCATGCCATACATTTGTGGTCGCGAACTTCCGACAGTCCAGTCTTGCGCAGCTTCACCACACGATCGTAGTGGCGCAGGAGATCAGCAGGTACGGCAGTACGAAAGGCGTCGCGCTTCGTGTTCCATTCACCCAGCAGCTTCTCATCTTCCGCGGTCTTTTGCCGCGCATCCGCCTTTTCCTTCTCAATTTCGGCGGTCTCTTCTTTGAGATCGGCTTCGGCGGCCTTCACTTCTTTGTCCCGGCTTTCGGCGTTGATCATCAATTCGAGGATTTTGTCCTCATTGACGCCGATTTCCTGCTCTGCGAAGTTGACCTCGTGCTGTAAGGCCTTGTACTGCTCGTTGGTCTTCACATCCAGCATCTGGTCGCGATACTTGGAGATTTTCTGGCGAAGGTCCTGGATCGTGGACTCGTATTTCCGGCGGGCAGCCTCGTCGGCCTTGACGGCTCCCTTCGCCTTTTCAAGGATCGCCTTGGTGCCGGCCAGCTTCTCTTCGATCGCCTCCACCCGCTTGGGTAAAGCGGCGATTTCTTCGTTCAGACGCAGAATTTCGCGGTCGGCGACCTGGAGTTCCAGCAGACTTTTCAGCTCAGGAAGCATGGCAGGGAATGCTGCTGTTAATTCTAACACGCACAGAAGAATAGGCCGCAGATGCCCGGGAAGTGACTTGGATCACAGACAGTTGTGCGGCGGGCGCGGTGAAATCAACAGGTCAAGGGCAACATGCGAAATCGCCGCTTGGGACCGGTTCTTGAGGGCCTATGTCAGACCAAATCTTCTTGCGCATGCAGCAAACCATTGTTGACGGAGCGCCCGAAAGCGCCGCCACCGTTGCTTCGGAAGCCATAGCTGCCGGAATGGCTCCCCTGGACGCAATCAATAACGGCTTTGTCCCCGGCATGCACGCGGTTGGCGAAGAGTTCGGAAAAGGCAGGATGTTTTTGCCCGACATGATGGCGTCGGCGGAAGCTATGCGTGCCGCCATGGCGGTGCTCGATCCTGAGCTCAAGAAACAGGGCAGCGAGCGCCCGGCGCTCGGCACGGTGGTTCTGGGTACCACCAAGGGAGACATTCACGAAATAGGAAAAATTCTGGTGGGCACGCTTCTGACAGCGCATGGGTTCCGGGTGGTCGACTTGGGAGTCGATGTTCCGGCCGAAACTTTTTGCAACAGAGCGCGAGACGTCAGCGCTGACATCGTTGGTGTCTCGGCGCTGCTGACCACGACCATGAGGAACCAGCGTGGTGTTATTGAAGCGCTCGAACGAGCGGGGCTGCGTGGGCGTCTGAAGGTGCTGGTGGGAGGAGCACCGGTGACCAGGGCGTGGGCGCAGGAGATCGGCGCCGACGGCTACGCCAAAGATGCCATGAGCGCCGTCGCGCTGGCGCAAAATATCATGCAGGAAAAAACCCCGGTAGTTGCGCTATAGAGGCCAAGTGAGACCCAAACTAGAGCTCCTCGACAAACCACTGGTTGACCGCATTCTCGGCGAAGCGTTTCAGCTCATCCGCGAGCCCGGTGTTCGTGTCGCGTCATGCGCGATCGAGGTTCTGCGCTCAGCGGGAGTGGAAGTAAAAGACGGCGTCGCGCATATCCCAGAGAAGGTCGCGCGTGCGGCGCTGGTGACCGTCGCCTCAGAATTTTTCTTGTACGATCGCGCCGGCCATCCCGCAGTGCACTACGGCGGAGATCATGTTCACTTCGATCCTGGCTCGTCCTGCCTAAATATTCTGGACAGCGAAACACAAAAACCGCGCCCGGCGGACTCGGCGGACCTGGTGCGGCTGGTGCAGGTCGCCGACATGTTGCCGCAGTACGCCGCGCAATCGACGGCGATGGTCTGCAACGATGTTCCTCAGGAAATGGGCGACTGGTACCGCCTCTTGCTGGTCCTTCTCCACTCGAACAAGCCGGTGGTGACAGGCGCATTTTCCGGTGCCACCCTGCAAACGATGTTGGAACTACTGGCGATCGACGGTGGAGGCCGGGAGGTGATGCGGACGAAGCCTCGGGCCGTGTTCGACGTATGTCCGTCGCCGCCGCTTAACTGGTCGGAGTTCGCGTCGGCCAACATCACGGAACTGGCGCGGGCGGGCGTTCCCGCCGAAATCGTGAGCATGCCGCTCGCGGGCGCTACGGCCCCGGTCACACTCGCTGGTTCGGTCGTGCAGCACGCGGCGGAATGCATCAGCGGCATCACCATCCACCAGCTCGTCAGCCCGGGCGCTCCCATCGTATGGGGCGCCGCGCCGGCCATTTTCGACATGCGTACCGGACGCACTCCCATGGGCGCCATCGAAACCGTGATGCTGGATCTGGCATGCGCACAAGTTGGCAAGTCACTGAACGTGCCAACCCATGGCTACCTGGTCGCGGGAGACGGCAAGCTGATCGATGCGCAAACTGAGATGGAGAGCGGCATCTCTGCCATCTTGGGTGCCTTGGGAGGAGTCAACATGATCTCCGGCGCGGGCATGCTGGACTTTCTGGCCTGCCACAGCATCGAAAAGCTGGTTATTGATGCCGAGGCGATCGCTTCGGCCCAGCGTCTGCTTGAGGGCATCGAGCCACATACGGAATCGTTGGCCCTCGCCATGTTTGCGCAGACCGGGCTTCATGGGGATTTTCTGAAATTGAAAGAGACACGGGCACTGTTTCGCTCCGAGCAACATTTCCCGTCCGAGGTCATTGATCGGGGTGGAATTAGCGATGCAACGGACATCCTTACCCGCGCGCAACGGCGCGTGGATGATCTGGTATCGACATATCAACGACCGGCAATCGCCACCGAGCACGAAGAAGCGTTGTTGGAATTTGCCGCCCGACAAGCACGGACAGCAGGAGTGACGGAGCTCGCCGCCTTAATGAATACCGGCGTGGCTAGTCGCTAATCTTGATCAATGAGACGGGGATGCCCCATGTCTCGCGTTTTTGCGAGACACGGGAATTTCGAGAGGTTGTCGAAGGGCGTTCCCCACCTGCCCGGCGCAGCGAGTCTCTCAGTAGAACAGCTCTGGCGGGCCCTTGAATTCCTGCACGGTATTTCCGCCATCCACAACCAGCAATTGTCCGGTGACATACGAAGCCTCTTCGGAGGCGAGGAAAGCGATCGCCGCTGCCACTTCCCGTGGCGTGCCGGGACGTCGCGCCGGCGTATTCTTTCCGGCCGCAATTTCCTTCTCGCTGGAAGACGCCGTCTGGATCCAGCC
>DASSIO010000252.1:0-12801 GCA_035691825.1 Terriglobales bacterium
GGTACACGGTAGCAGACCACAATCCTGCCTGGGTCAAGATCCGCAACCGGCGCTACTCGCAGATGATCGGCCGCGATGAACTATTCGAGCGCAGATACGAGGAAAAGGGAGCGCCGGAGAGTGGCTGGGACGTGTGCGACCGGGTCGCTCATGGTGCGGGACTCTAGCTGCTAACGCGGCTCTGTCAGCTTTACTGCGCTTGCTTTCGGTGTCAAACGCCAGACGGTTGGCTTCAGCACGGTCCCGCTCTTCGCCACGCTGATCAGACCATCCTTTTCCAGTGCCTCTATGGTGCCCCGGTTTGCGGTCGCACGCACCTCGGTGTTGTCCTCCAGGTGCCGCAGGATGGGATTGTCCCACAGAGAGGAGGTTTCTAGTTGGTAGCCGTGGCTCATGTGCCAGAGCAGGTCTTGCTCTCTGGTACTCAGCTTCGGTGGCGATTGGAGCGGTGCTTTGGACTTCGGTGGCGCTTTCGGCTGCTTCTTTCGCGCTGGCATTGGGAGGCTCTTTTTACAGCTTAGATTGTGCCGATGTGATAAGGCTCCGAAGGCGCTCCAAGTCATCCATTGTTAGATACACTTGAGTCTTGCCGATGCGTCCACTTGAAACCGCTGCAGAGAGGTGGCTTCCAGTTTCATTGAACACAACTAGAACGCATCTCACAAATGCCTCAGAAGAATGATGCAGCAGCCGAGATATAGCATCCCGAGAAAGTTTTCAGCGTACCGTTCGTATCTGACCACGAGCCTGCGAAAGTTTTGCAGCCACGCAAACAGTCTTTCAATTTTCCAGCGGCGGCGATAACGTCGCAGGCGTCTCAGATCCTGCGTTCTATTTTTGCGGTTGCTGCGGTGAGGGGAGATCAGTTCGATCCCGCTGCTCCTGAGTCTGGCGTCTAATTTGTCGGAGTCATATGCGTTGTCGCCGATGAGATTCTGCGGAGGCTCGGGGATCACCATCTGCACAAGGGTGGACTCGGCCAACTTCACTTCGTGTGGAGTTGCGCTTTCAATGGATACGGCCACCGGAAGACCATTGCGATCTGCCACCGCCATAATCTTCGTACCCTTGCCACGTTTGGTTTTGCCGACCTTCGCTCCCCTTTTTTGGCTGGAGCAAAGCTACCGTCGATGAAGGCTTCACGCACATCCAGCCAACCTCTAATCTGCAGATCTTCAGCTAGAGCTTCGAGGACACCTCGCATGATTCCTGACCGCACCCATTGCTGGAATCGGCGATGACACGTCTGGTAAGAGGGATAACGTTCGGGCAGATCAGCCCAAGGAGCGCCGGTGCGGAGCACCCATAGAATGCCGTTGAGGACGCTACGCCGACTTCTCGAGGGCCGTCCGCGCTTGTCGTCGCGGCGCGGTGGTTCGGGGATGAGGTCATTTAGGACTACCCATTGGAGATCCGTCAGGTCTCGGGCATTGAGTGCGGGCATAAAATTCACTCCAGAAAATCGTCATGGAATCATTTAAAGCCTAAGCCGGGTGCTCGGAACCACCATGACGACAGCCACGCTAAACTCCCCTGGTCAATTCGAATAGGGTAATCTCCGGGCGCGCGCCTAGTCGGATGGGAAAGCCTGTGGTGCCGATGCCACGATTAACGTAGAGCTTCGTGCTCCGCTGTTCGTACCATCCAGTGGTATACCGATAAAACAAGTCGCTGAGGTTCAGGCCGCGGCGGAGGAACCCGAGCGCCAACTGCCCACCATGGGTGTGTCCGGACAGCATCAAATCGATGCCGAGGTCAGCTGCGCGGTCGAACACGAACACGCTCGGCTCATGGCTCAGGAGAACGTTGACGGTACCGGGAATCACCAGTTGCCGGTGCAACCGTCGATTAACGTCGCGCCGATACTCTTCTTCTTCGTCCTGCTCACTGTGCGTGCGCGGACAGTCAATGCCAATCAGGTTCAGCTCATCGCCGCCTAATCGAATCGGCGTCCGGTCCTGGCGCAGAATGGGGATGCCCTGAGCGGTAAACAAGCCACTGACGTATTCTTCCGTCTCGCTCTCTTCTTCGTGATTGCCGAGGCATCCGAAAACGCCGTGTGGCGCGCGTAGGCCCGCCAGCACACTAACTACGCGCCTTTCCAGCCCCGGGTCCCAAGCAATGTAGTCGCCGGTCAGTGCAATGAGGTCGGGCTTCAAGCCGTTGGTGATCGCGACGCAACGTTGAATGTAGTTTGCGGTAGTGAAGGGACCCATGTGAATGTCAGAAAGCTGGGCGATGCGAAAACCGTCGAAGCCTTTTGGCAGATGCGCAAGGCGGACGCGCTGCCGCACGACCTCCACATCCTCGCGACCGAACAGGAGCCCATATCCCGCAACCACAAACGGCGTAGCGCTGACCAGGACCGCGCTCTGCCGCATGAAGTGGCGGCGGCTGGGCGAGGCTGGAGTTGATATCACCACACTTGCGTGCTGCCGTGTGGTGTCTCGTATTTTGGTGTACGTCCATGTGATAGCCCGCTCCGCGTAATCGACTGCGCCGAAAACCAAGACCAAGAAAAAGGCCAGCATCGAACCCACGAACCACCACCAGAACAATGCCTCCGTGACCATGGTCAGCGGCCGCTCGTAGCCGGTCCGAAAAATGTGATCATTCGTGGATTGAATGCCCGGGTAGCTATATGCGTACACGAAGAGATAGATCAATGCCGCGACGACTGCGAGCCGGGTGCGCCCGATACGGCTGGGAAGGAAACGCGCCACGAGATCGATGATGCGTGTGATCCAGAAAACCTGGCTGCCGATAAAAGCCACGAGCAGGCCCAAGCTGAGCAGGTCAAAGAAGAGGCCGAACTCATCGGGATGTATGACGTAGAAGACAGCACGAGCAAGGATCAATCCCAAAACGATCACGCGCCAATGAGCGATGACGCGGCGGTAGACTAGCAGAAAATTGCCGCCGATCTCGCCGATTCTAGATGTCTGACACGCTGGAGTCACGTTCTGGTCAACTCCAACAGCGTAATCTCCGGCCGAGCGCCGAGCCGGATGGGCGGACCGGTGGTTCCGATGCCGCGGTTGACGTATAGCTGGCTGCCCGGTTTTTCGTACCATCCGCTGACGTAGCGAGTCTCCGGACGTACGAGGGTGAGGCCCCGATTGATAAACGAGAGCGTCAACTGGCCTCCGTGGCTGTGCCCGGCCAGCGTCAAGTCGATGCCCAACGCGGCGGCGCGATCGAAGCTATTGGGATTGTGGCTCAGAAGGATGTTGACCATGTCGGGCATGACCAGTTTTTCACTTCCTTCGAGGTATCGATCAACAAGGTGCCCTTCATGATCGTTGGAGAATCGGGCTTGCTGATAATCGACGCCGATCAGGTTCAGAACTTCGCCGTGCGATTGAATGGGTACTCGTTTCTGCCGGAGGATGCGAATCCCTTCCGCGGCAAAAAGCCGGGTAATGGAATCCTCGGTTTCAGTGAAGAACTCATGGTTGCCAAGGCAGCCAAAAACGCCGAATGGCGCACGAAGGCCGGCGAGCGCCTGCACCACCTCTGCTTGTGCTTCGGGATCGTCGGCGACGTAGTCGCCGGTCAGCGCCACCAGGTCGGCTTTCAGCCCGTTGGCGATCGTGACGCAACGGCGAATCTCCTCCGCGGTCATGAAGGGGCTGATGTGAAAGTCGGAAAGCTGGACGATGCGAAAGCCCTCAAAAGCTTTGGGCAGGCGTGCGAGAGCAACGCGCTGGCGAGTGACTTCCACGTCGAGCCGCTCGTAGAGAAGGCCATAGGCCGCGGCTAAAAATGGTACGGCGCTCACCGCGAGGGCGGCCTGCTCGAGAAACTGGCGACGGGCGGGCGAGGGCGGGTCAAGAGCTGTGGCAGCAGGCATGGGAGCGGCGTGACCTACCGCAGCCTTGCGCGTTTTGCGGTAAACCCACGCAGCGGCGCGCCCTCCTCGGTCTATCGTCCAGAAAACCATCACCAAGCCAAAGCCCACCCACGACCCCACGAACCACCACCAGAAAGGCGCTTGAAACAGAATGCTGCGCAGCGTCAAATGGGTCGAATTGCCCCGCGGGACGGGCCACGGGCCCATGTTGTACGCGAAGAAGAACAGGCAGACAACGCACGCAATAGCCGTAAGCCAGCCACGGCGCCGCCTCCCGGGGATGAATCGTTCCCCAAGGTCGACGACCCGAACTACCCAGAACACTTGGCTGGCAATTAGCATCAAGAAGAGGGTGGAGAAGAACAGGAGATAGAAGGGCCCCTCGCGCCAATTGGGGAGGAGTATGAGAGAGCATAAGACAGCCCACAAGACAAATATTATGCTCAGGCGCTTGTGTGCTCTGAAGAAACTGATCATCCTTGCCATCTTCGTGCCGGAAAGTCTGGCGACTCAATCATTTTCCACCCGAAACCCCAGAAGTTAAGGAAACCTCAGGACCAAGTGGGTTCACTTTCCAGAGTGGCAGGAACCGTCATCGGAATTTGCGCGCCACGTGCAGGAGCAGTCTCCCGCACCACTTCCTCCCCTAGACGATTTGGCACAGCCAAAGTTCGCGTTTCGACGGCGGAGAGATCGAGACTCTCCTCGGCCACAGGCGCACGGTGAGCCAATTGCGGGACTTTAGCTCGTGGGGACTTCGAACGAGGTTGGGAAAAGAATATTTCCGAGCACAGCAGGGCAGTGTACACGGAAAGGCCAATTAGCGACGCTCCCGCCAAGATGCAAGCCATGCCATAAACAAGGGCATGAAGAAGGGCCAATGCGGTTTCCGGGAAAAAGCTCGAATATTCCACGACTCACCCGTTTTCTTAACTCTTCCCTCAGCAACGATCAATAAGCTGTGGGTTGGAGATGTACCGCGGCCGATTCCTTCGGGATCATCTTGTTCACGCTTGATCTTTTCGCGGAGTGGATCGGTCCGTCGGGTCCAGACTGCATATTTCCCTAACGTCGCTGAGCCGGCTTGAGTGTCGGCAGGAAGTTCTCCATCACCCAGACTTCACGCCTGGCACTGCCCGCGGAGAAGGCGACATGGTGACCGCTCGGATCAAAAGAAAGGCTGCCCACAGAATCCATGGCCAGCCCAAGGCCGTGAGGTTCTCCGCCATGGGAAGAGATCGCGAGTAGTTGGGTTTTCGGCTCCTGGCTTGTGGACCGGCCCTTGCCGAAGATGATGTATTGCGAATCAGATGACCAACTGAGCGAGTCTCCCACAATCGTCTCCGGCTCCTTCTCCCGAACCAATTCGCTGGCCTCTCCGCCCGCCACCGGCAAGACTTTCAAGACGGAGGATCGCGTTTCTTTCTCAAGCAGCGTGAGGACCACTTGGCGGCCGTCGGGAGAGAGGGCGATGTCGTCGATCTTCAGGCCGCGGGTCGGTCGGAAGAGCTCCGTCTTCTGGCCAGTCTGAAGGTCGCGCACGACAACGGCCTCGGTGATCGTTCCTGACTCGCCGCGTATGTCGGTATAGAGCAGCCTTTTACCGTCCGGAAACCAGGCAGGATGAGAAATATCTGAGTCCAGATCCGACTGCAGCGCGGACCTGAACTCGCCGGTTTGAGCGTCCACCAGATAAAGACCATGCTGGATCTTCTTGTCTTTGCCTGGGACAAGAATTGACCGCCCGTCGGGGGACCACCGGATGGGCCCCCACAGCTCAAGAAGATTGGGCGAAAGGTCGCGCTCCTCGCCCGTCTTGAGCGAGAGAATCGAGATGACGTCGTGCTCGAACAGGCCCTGACGGCGGATGCAGACATAGGCAAGGAACTGGCCATCTGGAGACCATGCGGGGGAGAAGTTCGATCCGACAAACCGCTGGGTGGCCTTCTGTGGTTGTGCCACCACTCTTCCTGCTGCCGGATCGAATTGTGCGGTGTAAATATCGCTCGTGCCTATCTCGAGGCCGTAGTAGTAGGAACCGGTCCGCGTAAACCCGATCGGTTGAGCTTGCCCTATGTCTTGCTTGACCAGCTCCGGCGGTCCCTGCGGTTTCCCAGCTACCACGGGTAGGATCCAGGCGCTCATGCTCCCGGACCGGTCGCTGGCGAAGAGGATGTGCTTGCCGTCCGGCGTCCAGCCAAGCAGCTCATCCTCGGCGGGGTGCTCGACCAGGGGGATTTCGCCACTGCCATCGACGGCCAGCAAGAAGATGTCCCGGTTGTCCGACTCCTGCTGTGGCGGATAGTCATAGGCAATATAGCGCCCGTCCGGAGAAAATTTCACCTTTCCCGGATGCGACCACTCGAACTTCTTCAAGATGCGCACCGACCCGTCAGCCACTGAAGTTAAGGCAATCTGGGTCGGGAACTGAGTCCCGAGTCTTAGAGCTATTCCTAAAACATACTTTCCATCCGGCGACCAATCGGTAGGTATGACTAACCCTTCCAGACTCCGAAGCCCGGAGCCGTCGAGTCCCACAAGACGCAGCTCGCCAGAACCATCCTTCTTAATCCACTCGTAGGCGACCTGCTTGCCATCTGGCGAGATAGCCGAAAGAAAAAAAACAGTTCCGCCGGATTCAGTGTTGTTGGTGAGGTGGCGCATCTTTCCCGTGACGAGATCGCGCAGCGCAAGGTCTCCTGTTGTCGAGTCCACAATCGAAAGATACCGACCGTCGGGCGAAACGCTGCCCTGAGCGTCCACGTCCGGCCCAGCCCAAACGCGCCGGGTCACCATCTCGGAGCTGCCGGAAGCAATCTTGCCAGAAATTGCCGCCAACCGGGCACGGGCTTGGGCAGCGGCTTTATTTTGGTCGCCATAGTCGCGCAGCAGACGCTCGTAAGCTTTCCGAGCTTCCGTGTTGCCGAGCTTTTCGTAGCACTGGCCCATCTCAAGCAAAGCCTGCGCCGCCAAGGTGTGATTCCCAGAGTGTTCCTGCACAATTCGCTTGTAGAGCTGGATGGCCTGTTCTAGCTGGCCTTCCACCAGTTCCTTCTGGTGACCTGCCTGCATCAACAATTCCGCTTGGTCATCTTTCTGGGCGATGGCGAATGAGGCAGTCAGCATCCCGGCCAGGATCGCCACGGCCAACAATCGCCTTACGCGTATGGTCTTCATGGGGCGTCCTCCCTCATTGTTGTTACGCCTATTCAAGGCAACGCTCCAACACGGAACATGCCCCAAGACGGTCGAAACCCAAAACCCTAAAGCTGCCGCAGCAACCCACAAATGTCGCGTCACTCAAACAGTGGCGCATGGGGCAACTCTCTGCCGATACTGTTTGACCTCGGCGCAAAAGCAACCAAGTATCACCGAATGGATCAAGCTGGTCTTTGTCTCCCTTGAGAATGCAGAAGGGGGTTCACCGCACCCGAAGGATGATCGCAGTGTTCCACTCGTTCGTGATTGGCTGTTTGCAGAGGCACTTCGGCCCGACTATTGTTCGGGCGCGCTGAGGAGAAAGCCGTCAGCAACCCAGCCACAATGGTGACGGCTAAGGATCGGGCCCAGGCTATTGGTCTTCATGATTGTTCCTCCCCCACAGACTGCGACAGGCTAACCAGCGAATGTCTCATTGTGATGGGGGTTGTGTCAGGATTTCGTGAAGATTCTGTCAGGACTGCTTCGCGCATGGGCTCAGCCATCGAAGCGGTAACCCATTCCGCGGACATTGACCAAGAACCGTGGCTCGCTCGGCTTGGACTCGATCTTCTTTCGCAGATTGGCGACGTGGGTATCCACAACGCGGTCGGTAACGAAGGTCTCTCGCCCCCAAACTTGGTCCAGCAACTTTTCTCGGCTCAGTGTTTGGCCGCGATGGCGAATGAAAGCAGCCAAGAGCTTAAATTCAATTGGAGTCATCTCCAAAGCTCTGCCGCCTCGGCGGAGCTCGCATCGAGTGAAGTCGACTTCCGCGTCGCCGAATCGGTAAATCTCAGGCATTTCTCCTGCAGTTCGGCGCAACGCTGCCTTGACACGGGCACGCAGCTCGCGCGGGCTGAAAGGCTTGGTGACATAGTCGTCGGCTCCCAGTTCTAAGCCAAGTACCTTGTCAGACTCTTGCGTTTTTGCGGTGAGTAGGATGACTGGCATGCGTAGCCCGGCGCGGCGCAACTCACGGCACACTTCAAAGCCATCCTTGTGGGGAAGCATGACGTCGAGAATGATCAGCTCGAACGACTGCTCCCGCGCCCGCCGGCTTGCCGCGTCGCCGTCGCGGACGACTTCGACCTCGTATCCTTCCAGCTTTAGGTCGTCCTCGAGCGCCGAGGCAATGGGGGGCTCATCTTCCACGACCAGAATGCGAGCCATATCAATCCTTCGCGCTCGGCAGCAGAATCGTAAACGTGCTGCCGACGCCGGGCTCACTCTCGACGAGCATTTGGCCGCCGTGCGCGGCAACGATGTGCTCAACCATGGTCAAGCCGAGACCTGTCCCCTTGGCTCCGGCAACCGCTGCGCTCGCGGCCCGGAAGAATTTCTTGAAGATCTTCTTGCGCTCATGTGGGGCAATCCCCACTCCTTTGTCACTCACGCTGATTGCGACGCGCCCATTTTCGCAGATGGCCTTCGCCCACACTGTCCTGTTCGTTGGTGAGTATTTCACCGCATTGTCCAGCAAATTCCACAGCGCACGCGCCAGGGCCTCGCGGTCGGCCTTCAAAGGAGGTAGATAAGACTGCTGCGTGATATCGACCTGGTAGCCCCTTTCCCGAGTTTCCTGGGCGAACTCTTCCGCCACCCCGCGGAAGAAGGACCCTGTCTCAAGCAACTCAAAGCGATACTGCTGCGCACCCGCTTGCATCCTTCCAAAATCGAGCAAGCTCTCAACCAGACGGCGGAGCCGCTCGCTTGCGTGCCGGAGGCCTTCATAGTACTCCTGCCGACGCGCCTCGTTTGGCACTCGGCCATCACTCAACATTTCGCTCAGCTGGCAAAGCGAGGCCAGCGGAGTGCGAAATTCGTGTGAAACAGCCGCAACGAAGTCGGACTGAAGACGCGCCACTTCCAGTTCGCGCGTCACCGCACGCGCGATAAAGTAACCGCCCACCAGCACGAACGTGAATAACAACAAGAATGCCGACAGCAGGAGGCTGCGCCGATTCCTCTCCTGCGCCAACTCCGCCAGCGGATCTTGGCTGACCACCCGCAACGTCCATGGCAGTTGGGTCTCGGCCGAACTTCGCGTTGCCTGCTGAGCTGTGCTTCCGGAAAATTGAGCCAGCACAGGATGCCCTTCGGCATCCGTCAACGCTAGGCGTACACTCTGGCGATCTACCAGGGGCCGCAAGCTGGAAAGCCACTGCTGCTCCAAATAACGTTCTCTGGCCACGAGCGCAACCAAGCGATCCGAACTTGCCTGCCAAACGAGAAGAACAGGTCGGTCTATGATCCACACGCTGCGCTGCCCAGAGGCATTATCTTCGCCACGGCGAATTCGTTGCCACGCTTCCCACAGAAGCTCCACAGCAGTGGCGGTGGGAACCGCCTCCTGTTCGTGCGCTTGAAGCGCCGGATCAGGCGTAAACCAACGGCTCGTCTCTTGCGTATAAAAGCGGAAAGCACTCCGATCGAGTTTCCATCGGCCATTGCGTAGATCGGCGTAGAGCAGTCCCGCGTCCCGCTTCACCTCTGTAGTGCGGTTCAGTTCATTGAGAAGCGTGCAGCGGGCGTGTCGGGCGAGGAGATCGGCAGGCAGCCCTCCAACGGAAGTAGCTCCCATTTGGTCGAGTTCATCATAAATGTCAAGGGCCGCCTTGAACTGTTGTGCTTTGCGCAGATTGCGAGCGAGGCGAAGAAGCGCTCCAGCACGGATCATCGGGTCCTTCGACTGCGACAGCTCGCGAAAGATTGCAATCGCTTTGGCGAAATCCTTCTGCTGGAACTCTGCAACTTCACCGGCTTCGAAGATACTGGCTGGGGCGTCCCTCGCGACAGGCTGAAAGGGATAATAGAGCAAGGCGGTACCAGGATAAGCATCAACCACTTGCGGGCGAAAAACGATAATGAGCCCAGTCCCCGCACTCTGGCCGGCAATCTCTGAGGCTCGGGCGGCTAGATCTGCGTCCGGCAGACTCAGAAGGCTGCTGAGCTGGTTCTTGCTTTCCGAGAGTTTGCGATGCAGCGAGGCTGCGATCAAATCCGCGGAGTTGTCGAGCCGTTCCTGAATCCGCTGACTCTCTAGAGCACGATCCTGTTTCAGTAGCCGCCAGCTCAGCCAACTCAAGCTGGCGGCCAGGATCAACATGATCGCCAGGAACAGCGTCAGAAAATAACGCGGCGACCGGAACCATTGACTGAGCGCCATGGCATTAATCCGAAAAGGCTTGGGCCATTCTAGTCCTTAACGCCAGCCTGCAATCGAGAGTCTGTCAGAGTTTCATTGAATCTGAGCCAGCCTGCTGGACAATCAAAAGACCTCCCCTGGCCAAAGGGAACTTTACACAAGAGCGCCGTTTAGAGGATTTCTTAAAGATCCGGATACCGACAAAGCATCCTGGTCGGTCATCCAATCAGAAAAATCGGCAATTCAAAACTGCTTACGTTGTCAAAGCATTCTTTGGCACGTGAGTATTTATGAGATGAGTTTTAGTCTGGGCCAGACTCTCTCGACGACAGACTGGCGCCGGCGGCGGGCCGGTCAGTTCACCTGCTCGTGGTCGAGGTCGAGAAGACTCGGTACACCAAGCTGCCCTTTAAACATACGCCACCCACGTAGTTTGCTTCTTCGCGTGTACCCAGTGCGGTGGTACCAGAAACTCTCCATCGCCAAGCGACAGCCGGCCGAGGCCAGAAACAACTCGATTGAACCGGAAAGTCGCAGTAACAACTTACTCGTGCTCTGGCCTATTTCCACCAATCGTCAACAACCACAAAGAGGAACCGCCATTGCTGCGGTTATACAACAAGTAGCGGCCGTCAGGTGAGATGGTCGGCTCTTCGAGAAAAAGTCCCGACTCGGGGAAGTGGGTAACCTGCTGTGCAGAACCGCCCCGAGCTGCCATGCGATAGATGTTCTGATGATTGGGTTGGAAGTAGATCCAGCGACCGTCAGAGTGCGCCCATCTGGCGAAACCGGGAAACCCTCGCCCACCGAAAGGAATGCGGGGATCGGCAGCTCCTCTGCGTGACTCCCGTCGGCGGCGACCACCCACAGAAAGTTTTTTCCATCAGGCCACATCCGGAGGACGCTCAATCTCTGACTGTCAGGAAACCAGTGCGCAGATATAACCCCAAGATCTCGGCCGGGAAGCTCTAGCCGGTCGAGATGCTTGCCATCGAGACGGAGAATCCAAAGTTGATCAGGACCGCCCAGGCGATTGCTCATGTACGCGATGCTCCGCCCATCGGGAGAGACGCTCGGTTGGCGATCGAACACTTGGCCACGGCTGAGCACTTCTTCTGGACCTGAGGGAGAGTCGCCGTTCGCATTGAGCGGCAGCCGCGTTAAATTTAGCGAGCCCTCCATCTCGGACGCGGCAAGAAAGTGGCCATCGTGGGAGATAGATAAGTCCCCCAGGATTCCTGTCAATAGACTCAGGGTCTCCGGCTCGCCTTTGACTTGTCCTGTGCTCTCGTTGATTTCGACACTGTCCAGGCGTGTTCCACCCGACAATTCCAGGGTGCAGTAATAAATTCGCCGGCCGGTGGGGTCCCAAACATGGCTGATGCCGTTCAGCAGTTCACGGGGCGCGCCGCCGCTGGCTGACAAGAGAAAGACCTGGCGGTCAGTCTCGAAGGTGATCCAACGGCCGCTTGGAGAATAGGCGACCTTTGTAATGTCCCAATTCGAGGATTCGCTAGGCAACACAGGTCGCGGTGTTCCGCCGTCAGCTGTAACTTCCATCAGCGAACGGTGGTTTTCCACGCCGCTCACGTAAACCAATTTGGTTCCGCTGGGGTGCCATGCCGGACGGTTTCCGTCCCTGGCAAGTAGACGTGCCTGGCCCCCAAGCGCTGGCACCACCCAAACGTCGCCACCAATCGTACGGAATGTGGTCCTTATACCTGCACCTCCAACCTTGACCATTCCCGTCCTCGACGAGCGCGTCGAGACAAACGCGATCTCGTTGCCGTCTGGAGAAAAGCTAGGCTGAAAGTCCTGACCAGGATCACTGGTGATATTGACCTCCTGGCCTCCCTCGATGCGACGCACATAGATTTCATAGTTCCCGCTGCGGTTGGAGGAGAAGGCCAGCATTTTGCCATCTGGTGACCAGGTCGGCGACTCAGAAAACTCAGGATCGTGCGTAAGCCTTGCGACTGCGGTGACGTGTGGGAGACTTCTCTCTGTGCTGCCTGCATGGATCGCACTCCACGTTGCTATCGCGCCAATAAGCAGGGCAGCCAACACTACTACTGGCGTTGCCCGCCGCTGCCCAGTAACAGATCGGGCAACTCCGGGCGACACTGGTTCAAACGGGTTGCGAAGCGCCTCCTCGATCTCGATGCGTGCATCTGCGATGTCGTGAAGTCGCTGTTTGGAATCTTTTTCGAGACAGTGCCGCAGAAGCACGCGAATGTTGTTCGGTGTGTTCTGTGGCAGAGAACCCCAATCAGGCTGTCGTTCGATAACTGCTGCGAGGATGTCCGTGGCGGTGTCGCCGGGGAAGGCCTTGCGGGCTGTGAGAGCTTCGTAGAGTACGCAGCCCAATGACCAGATGTCGCTTCGCTTATCAACCGGTTTTCCGCGCGCCTGTTCTGGACTCATGTAAGCGGCAGTTCCCAGGATTATCCCCTGTCGCGTGCCTTCCGCAGGAATGGTTGGTGAGTTGGCGAGATCAGATGGCAAGGAATCTGTACCTAAGGCCTTGGCGAGTCCAAAATCAAGCAATTTGACTTTTCCGCCAGGTGCAAGCTTGATATTCGCCGGCTTCAGGTCTCGATGG
>DASSIO010000253.1:0-20870 GCA_035691825.1 Terriglobales bacterium
TTACAGAGTCTGTCGACTACGGGCGGGTTGCTGCACATGATTCGGCCCCTGCGCAGCGGGGATTTCGTCGAGGTAGCGTTTGACACGAAATCTGGTCCGGTGCATGGCATGGCAGAGATGCTGTCGGCCCGCAAGCTGGCCGAAGGATGTGTGCAGCCGTTTCGCTTTATCGCCCTGAGCGACGACGACCATAGCCGGCTGCGCAACGCGTTGGATTCGGCTCTGGAGCGAAATGTACTGGGCATAAGCAGCTTCGCTTCGGCACAAAAGTTCTAGAGATCTCCCCAAGCCCTCCCCCCTCAAAATTCCGCACTCGCTATACTGGTCCCGCAGTTGGGGACCAGTATGCCTGAGCGAGAAATCACCACCCGGTCGGCAGAGGAAACTATTGCGCTTGGCCGGAGTCTCTGCGCAGAGCTAACTCCGCCGAAGCTGGTGCTATTGCGTGGTGATCTGGGCGCCGGTAAAACAACCCTGGTCAAAGGCATTGCGGAGGGGTTCGAAGCCGCCAGCCAGGAAGACGTGACCAGCCCGACTTTCACTCTGATCCACGAGTACTGCGGACCGCGCGCCACGCTCTACCACATTGACCTTTATCGCGTGGATACCCCGCGGGAATTGCAGACTCTTGCTCTCGACGACCTGATGGATGAACGAGCCGTCCTGTTGATCGAATGGGGCGAGAAGTTCGCCCGATTTCAGCGTGAGCGCGATGTGGAGATTGCGCTGGAAACGACAGGAGAGACAGAGAGACGGATTCGCATTAGTAGTCGTTAGTTCTTCGTTCCTGGTTCGTCGTTCGTGGGTCTTGGTTGCTCAATTCACCACCAAGCTGTTCATGAGTGCAGGCGTTTGAGAACCTGGATGGAGTCGAGCTTCGCTCGGCCGGACAGCCGGGGGCGGCTGTCCCTACGTGAGTTTTACAGAGCCTGAAGAAAGTTGCGCGATGGCGTCCTGAGACGCCGACAGCGAAGAACCAAGAAGAAGAAACTGAGAACCGAGAACCGAGAACCAAGTACTGAGAACCCAGAACGAAGAACCCTTTTCAAAATCCCATAATGTTGTAGCCGCAATCGACGTAGATGGTCTCGCCGGTAATGCCTGAGCTGGCGTCGGAGGCCAAGAAAACTCCGGTGGAGCCGACCTCGTTGACATCGACATTGCGCTTCAAAGGCGAGCGCTCGGTATGTTCTTTCAGCATGTCGCCGAAGTTGCTGACGCCCCGCGCCGCCAGTGTTTTGATCGGGCCGGCGGAAATGGCGTTCACCCGGATTTTCTTACTGCCCAAGTCATAGGCCAGGTAGCGAACCGTGCATTCGAGAGCAGCCTTGGCGACTCCCATGACGTTGTAGTTAGGAACTACCTTTTCTGCTCCGTAATAGGTCAGCGTGATCACGCTGCCGCCATCTTCCATCAGGGGCGCGGCGCCTCGAGCCAAAGCAATTAACGAATACACGCTGATGTCATGAGCGATACGGAAGCCCTCGCGAGTGGTGTCAACGAAGGCCCCTTTCATGTCGGCTGCGGGCGCGAAGCCAATGCTGTGTACGAGAACGTGGATCTTGCCGTAGCGCTGTTTGATTTCGCGAAACACGCGGTCAATCTCGTCATCCTTTGTGACGTCGCACATGAAGGCTTCCGCGCCGGGCAGTGACAGGATCAGATCCTTGGCCTCCAGTTCCAGGCGCTCGTTCTGATAAGTGATGGCCAGCTTCGCGCCGGCGGCATGCAAGCCCTGGGCGATACCCCAAGCGATACTGCGTTTGTTGGCAACTCCGAAAACCACGGCAACACGGCCGTCGAGATTCAGCATTGTTTCTCCTCTGTGTTGTGGAGGAAAAGAATAACAGCCGGACGAGGAAGTTTGCCACCGGAGGGAAAAGTCAGAATATTTACGAATTGACGAACTTGAGAATTGACGAATTACCGAAATGAAGAATGCAGAATTAAGAATGAAGAAGGAAGAAAATATTTACGAATTGACGAATTTGAAAAATGACGAAATTCCAAAAATGAAGAATGACGAATGCAGAAGTCAGAAGGAAGAATGCATGTCCCTAATAATTCTTCGTTCTGCCTTCTTCGTTCTGCCTTCCTCCTCATTCTGCCGAGCTGGTTGCGATAGCAGCAGGTCTGCCAATGGGCCATACGGCAGTAACAAAGGACAAGGCGTAAACGACTCCCAGGATCGCGAAGCCGGTAGAGAGGCTCAGGTTGTGGGCAACGATTCCCACGGTGAGCCCGAGTACAACCTGCAGCAGAGTGCCGAAGAAATAGAAAATGTTTTGCACGCGCCCCATGAAATGATTGGGCACTTGCTCCATGAGACTGGTGTTCATGGCTACGCCGCCGACGCCTCGGGCCGAGCCCATGATCATGTAAATGGTTACCGCTATGGCCAGGAACAATGAGTAGGGAGCGAGCATGATGGTGATCGCTAACAATCCCATCGAGAGCGCAATCGATCGGCGCGCGCCTACCTTGGCGATTGCCTGGGGTGCATAGAGAGCGCTGACAAACGCGCCAATTCCCCAGCCCGCATTGAGCCATCCATAGCCGGTAGCGCCGGCGTGAAAAACGCGGTCGCTCAAGGATGGTGTAACTACGCCGCCGGTAGTCATGGCGCCGAGGAACAGCGCCCAACAGATTCCGAGGAAAATGATGCTCTCGTGGCTCCGGAGAAACGCGATACCTTCTTTCATTTCGCGCCAGAAACGTTCTACCTGGGTTTCTGCGGCGATGATGTCGGCACGAATCTCGGCAGGACGGGGGACGACGTGTCGTCCTTTCCTCACCAGGAGATAGCAGAGGAACGAAACCACGTAGGTAGAGAAGTCGATGACGAGGACCCCACCCAGACCGATATGCTCGTACACAAATCCGACAACTGCGCCGGCGATCAACCACCCGCCCTGGACTCCGGCCAATAGAAACGTATTGGAGTGCACGAATTCGGAGTCCGGCGTGAGCTCGCGAATGAGCGCGGTGATCGTGGGCCAAAACATCCAGAATCCCGCCGCCACCAGCGTGTTCATCAGGTAGAGTTCCCAAACCTTCACTTTGCCGGTGAACGCGAGCACGGCGACCACGATGATGACGAGGGCGCGGGCAGCATCCAGCATCATGACCAGACGCCGGCGGTCTTCGCGGTCGATGATTACCCCGGTGAAGGGCAACATCAGCATGGCGGGGATCGTCTGCACGACTGCAAGCACGCCGAGGGCGGTTTCGGAATGCGTGGCCTTCAGGATATACCAGGCCACAGCGGCGGCATTCATGCCGCTGCCCAACATGGAGATCAGATTCGCCGCGAACACGTAGCGCAGCGAAGTTCTTTGCAGAATGCCCTGCATCTACTTACTTTAACGGAAATTGCATTTTCAGGCCTTGATCCGGGAATGGAAATTTTTGATCGGGTAGATCAAATGACATCACGCAAGCACTTGATTTCGCTCACCTAACTCTGTGAAGCGAAGCCTTGCGTCCAGAGGCGTTCGGCGATACGATTCGCGCTACTTGGGTGAAGGTCCGGCCCACCTGCTCTGGAGGTCAACTATGAATCGCGCGATCCGTGTTGCCGTTCTTACGCTTGTCCTGGTTCCGCTCGCTTTCGGCCAAATCGACAGAATTGTGATCCCGGCCGGCACGCCCGAGGACCAGTCGCTCACGGCAATATCTAATGAGCCTGATGCGCAGAAGAAAATGGCGGCATACCAGGACTTTGTCCAGAAGTTCTCTTCAAATCCGGCGGCCGTTGCGTACGGGAACTGGCAGATTGCGCAGGCGTATCAAACAACGGGAGATCTGGGAAAGGCGCTGGAATACGGGGACAAGGCGCTGGCCGGCTCGCCGCACAACCTCGACATCCTGGTGTCCCAGACCAACCTTGCGCAGCAGATGAAGAATGGCGCGAAAATTCTGGAGTACGCCGCCAAAGGTGGCGAGGCATACCAAGGTATCGGCAAAGAGCCGAAGCCCGACGGCATGAGCGAGCAGGATTTTGCGGGGCATGTGGAACAGGACAAGGTATCGGGAAAGAATTCTTACGAATTTTTGGAGGCAGCTGCTTTCAATGCCATTGCCGATGAGAAGGATCCGAAAGCACGAATGAGTTTTATCGAAAAGTTCAGCACAGCTTTCCCCGGCTCACGGTTTGAAGAACAGATCGCGCAATACGTGATGTACACGCTGGGTCCGGGTCAATTAAACGATCCGGCGCGGCTCGTCTCCTATGGCGAGAGCGCGGTGGCTAAGGACCCGAACAATCTGCCGGCCTTGCTGCTGCTGGCCAATACGTACGTCGAGCAGACGAAGCCTGCAGCAGTAAACAAAGCCATGACCTATGCTGAAAAGGTTGTGGAGTTAGCGAAAGCTGATGCGCCGGACGCAGATCGCTCGCGGAAGTTGTCGGCGGGCGTCGCGCAATCGACGCTGGGCTACGCTTTGATGAAACAGGACAAGACCCTGGCGGCAGTTCCTCATCTGAAGACGGCTTCGGGGCTGCTCAAAGGGCAGGACGATGTTGCGTATGCCACCGCGCTGTATCGGCTTGGCTATGCGTATGCCAAGTTGAATAAAGTCACAGAAGCGCGTGAGACCTTGAACGAGGCGGTGAAGATTCCGGGTCCGCTACAGCAGCCTTCTCAAGATCTGCTGACCAAGGTCAATGCGGCGCGCAGCAAGACGAGATAGGCAGCGATCACTGCTTCACGAGGTCAGCGGAGAGCAGGTGGGCCTTGACCGCCAGGTTGTGAGCCCGATCCAGATCGCCAGCCTTAACGGCTTCGTTGGCCTGCTCCATAAAGACGCGGATCTGATCCACTGTACTTTGCTGATTTGCGTTAAGGGGGCGCGAAGAGGCTGCCTTTAGATTCGCGTCAGTGGTTGAGAGCAGCTGGTTCGTATTCTGAAGCGAGTAGTTGGCCTGGCCGGCGGTGATGCCGGGCGACAGCGCGCTGTTTAGCTCCGATGTCCCGCCATTCCGGACGATGATCTTCTTTGAGCCAGTTGCAGAGGTCGACTGAGCGGGAGGCTTCTTGTGCCGTCGCTTGTGCTTAGCAGACTTGGGCTTTGCCGCAGTTGGTTTTGACGGCGCTTGAGTGCCCGAGCTGGGCTCGGCTTGATGAGGAGCGGTAGCCTCCGGCGGCAGCTCGCAGGTCTCCTTCGATTCAGCGCAGGGCTGGCCTGACTGTGTGGAGGGAGGAGTTGGCTGCTGACTTGGACTGGCAGCCTGTCCAGGTTCTTGTTGTGATTGAGACTGGGGTGACGCTGCACTCGACTGCGCAACGCCGGTGCCCACGGCAGCATATGCCGCGAGCACTCCAATCACGATCAGAATAGGGAAGTTCATTCCGAAGCACCAACTCGCCAAGTGGCTCCTCGTGATTCTAGTCGCTGGGTTGCCGATTTGCACTACCGGTTCCGGGTATGGCTTAACTTGGCGCGGTGACGGCTTTTTCCGGAGCGGAATTTTCGGCAACGATTTCAACCACAGGCAGGCGGAGGCGGAATGTAGTACCTTGGCCCTCCGCAGTCTCAAACTCCACTGAGCCGTAATGCCACTGCATGATCTGATAAGTTTGCGCCAGGCCGATGCCGCTGCCACCTTTTTTGGTGGTGAAATACAGTTCAAAGATCTTGTCCTGAACTTCTTTAGGAATGCCCTGGCCTTCATCCTGTACTTCGATCAGTGCGTTAGCCTGATCGCGGCGTACCCGGATAGCCAGAGTTCCACCTTGCGGCATGGCCTGCTCTCCGTTAATGACTACGTTGAGCAGAGCTTGCTTCATGAAGTCCTGGTCAACTTTGACGGTGAGAGGCTCAGAGGGCATATCGCGAACGATATGAACGCCGTGAACATCGGCGTCGGGTAGTGCCAGGAGGGCAACCTCGTCGACCAGGATGCGAAGATCAACCTCTTCCATGTGCAGCTCGCGTTGCCGAGTGAAATCGACGAGAATTTGGACGACACGATCGAGACGGTGAATTTCGCTTCCGATAATGTCAATGTGACGTTTGGCGGTGGGATCAATCTGCTCCAGCTTGTTCTGCAGAAGCTGAAGATGCAGGACAATGGCATTGATCGGATTCTTCACCTCATGGGCAACGCCGCGCGTGATGCGACTGCTCGCGGAAAGACGGCGGGAGGTTTCAATCTCGTCCTCGATACGCCTGACCGATTCAGTGTCACGCATGGTCAGAAGAGCGCCAATCTGGGTGCCCCTTTCCTGAATGAAATCGAGAGCAATTTGAACAGGCCTGCCCGCTTCGGTCTCGATTTCACGCTGCGGGATGGGCCATTTGCGATCAAAGGCATTGAGCAGCACAGCGCCAAGCGGAGTGGCTGACGAGAAGATTTCTTCTGCTGTCCGGCCAAGCAGTTCCTGGCGAGGCCGTCCCAGGAATCGCTCCACCGAAGCGCTGACCAGAACCACGCGGAAATCGCGTGTAAAAAGCATAAGGCCATCCTGAAGGTTGGCCATAATTTGGTCGACATTGTCTTTCAGGGCCGAAAAGATTTCCTTGGTGTCGCGCATCTGCCGGCCTAAATGAGCGATTTTTAGAGTGACCAGACCGTATTCATCGTGTCCGGCGTCGGCGTCCGACAGGTGTGGGTCGACGCCGGTAACCGTATCGAGACTCCGGCTGATGCTCTCGAGGGGACCGAGCGCGATATTAGAAAGTCCCGCGGCAAGCACAATGGATACGAGCAACGCCAACAGAGACAAGATGACAGCATGGCGCAGCTTGGGTGTGATTTCGTTCTTCAGAAGAACGGTAGAAACGCCTATTCTCACGCTGCCGAACGGGACGCCGTCCAATTGCAAAGGCATGCGGACTTCATAAACGGCGGCGGGATTGTAAACGATTTTCAGTTGCTCACGAAAATGAGCGTTCTTCAGCAAGGCAAAATCAGGTCGAGCCGGGATGGGTTTGCCATCCAGGTCGGGATTGGTGTGCACCAGGGCTCTATTGTCGGTATCCACGATCATGGCGTCGTAAATAATCGGCCAGCTACCGACGGCGGACTCCAATATGTTGTTGACATCGACATCGGTTGCCAGGTACTCAGCGACGGCGGCGCGAACGGCAGCAGGATTAGTGGTGTCTACTCGCGTACTGCTCAAATCGGGCTGGGCATTATAGGCCGCATAGGCCAACTGCTGGGAAAGCCACGACGCTATCTCGTAACCCGACGTGATCCGTTGCCGCAACATTTCGGAGATGTAGATATAGGAAAACGACACGACCAGGATGAAGACCAGCAAA
Organism: Terriglobales bacterium; assembly: GCA_035691825.1. Taxonomy (GTDB): domain Bacteria; phylum Acidobacteriota; class Terriglobia; order Terriglobales; family Acidobacteriaceae; genus Gp1-AA122. Next base: position 7,270 of record DASSIO010000253.1, read on the forward strand.
GTGATGCTGAGAACGATTTTCGTCTTCCGACGCATGGATGAAATGAATGCCGCGCAGCAAGAAGCGGCGCCACTGGAGAAAGCGGCGATAGCCCCACGCAGCGCTGCAGCTACTCTGGTTTGCCGGCAGCCGCGTCAGCCTGGGCGCTGCCGTACTCCTTGAGCTTATTATGCAGGGTTTTCAGGCTAATTCCGAGGATTTCCGCAGCCCGCGTTTTGTTGTTGCTGGTCGCCTCCAAGGTCTTCAGAATGAGCAGCTTCTCGGCCTCTTCTACGGTCGTTCCGACACCCAGGCGCACTGCATCTGGGTCGCTGGCTGCAGCACGCACGGTCGCTTGCCCGAATCCCGGAGGCAGATGCCTGCTTTCGATGACTGGTCCCTCGCAGACAATAATGGCTCGCTCCAGCGTATTTCGCAGCTCGCGCACGTTTCCTGGCCATGAATAGGCTTGAAACGCATGCAGTACGGCGTCGCTGATAGTTCCAATTTTGCGGTTGTGTTTACTATTCATCTCCGCCAAGAGCGCCTGGACCAGGTCTGGTAAATCTTCTTTATGTTCGCGTAGCGGCGGCATGTGAATGTTGAAGACGTTCAGGCGGTAATAGAGGTCGTTACGAAGTTCCCCTTTGGCGACCGCTTCTTCGGGCACTTTGTTGGTAGCGGCAAGGACGCGGACGTCCACGGTAGTCTCAACCTTGCTGCCCAAGCGGCGTAGCTTGCGGTCTTCAAGGACGCGCAGCAGCTTCGCCTGTGTGGCGACCGGCATCTCTCCGATTTCATCGAGCAGCAGCGTTCCCCCCTCGGCCAGTTCGAAGCATCCCGTACGGCGTTCGAGAGCGCCGGTGAAAGCGCCTTTCTCGTGGCCAAAGATTTCGCTTTCAATGAGAGTCTCGGGGATAGCGGCGCAATTGATTGCGATAAATGGCTTACTGCGGCGGGGGCTGAGGTCGTGAATAGTGCGCGCGACTAGTTCCTTGCCGGTGCCGCTGGCGCCCGTAATCAACACTGACGCCGTACTCGGTGCGACCATCTCGGTCAGGCGGAAGATTTCCTGCATTTTCCTGGAACTGCCCACCAAGGAACCGAGCGATCCGCTGTCCCGGAGCTTGCGGCGGGTGACTTCCAATTCTGTGCGGGTTTCTACCAGGGTGGAGAGGTTCTGCAGGATGCTGCGCAAGCGCATGAAGTCGATAGGTTTCTGGATGAAGTCGTTGGCGCCCTTCTTCATGGCTTCAACGGCGGTGTCGATCGTGCCCTGGGCCGTGACGACCACCACTGCCATTGTCTGGGGCTGGGATTCGAGCCGCTCAATCAATTCCAGACCGCCCATGCGCGGCATCTTCATGTCCGTGACGATTATGGAGGGGGACCAGTTGGAGATTTTTTCCAATGCTTCCACTCCGTCACAGGCGGTTTCGGTGCGGTAGCCCCACCCTGAGATCAGCTCAGCCAGTCCAGTTCGTTCGTTTTCCTCATCCTCGACGATGAGTACTTTTTGCTCGTTCATAAAGGTCTGCCGCCATTATTCAGGCTCGGGGTGCATTCCGGCAAGTCAGGGCCCAGATAGTGGCTATACGACAGGAATTCCCGTAGATGGCAGGTTGCATTAGCCGCGAGTCGGATGCTGGCGGAGTTTCGAATCAGTAATCATCCAGCAGTTGTAGTTGTTTTGTTTTAGGTTGTTGCTGCTGTAGAATTTTGTGTCTCCCAATTCCATGTTTTCAACAGTTACCAGAAGTGAGTACATAAGTTCCGGAGGAACGATCATGTCATTTACTCGCTGCGCTCGCGGCCTGATTGTAGGCTTCATGCTCGCCGGTTTCAGTGCGTTATTGCCCATTGCGATGCAGGCTCAGAACGAAACTGCGCCCAAAGCTGACCTCTTCGTCGGCTATCAATGGTTGGATCCGAATGGAAAGGTGCCGGTGCCGGGAACGGCAAATCCAGTGCAAGGCCAAAAGCTACAGAGTATGCCGGAAGGGTTTGGACTCGCCTTCGGCTACAACTTTCATCCCAATTTTGCACTGGAAGGCGACTACGGAGGGAACTGGAGCAAGGACGGTCTTAACTTCAATACCTATTCTCTTGGACCACGCTTCACGTGGAGAACCGATACGGTCAACTACTTCCTGCACACGCTGCTCAGCCTTAATCAGCTGAATACACCCTTTTCGGCGGATAAGGGCGTTGGCGCGATCTTGGGCGGGGGCCTGGACCTCAAGGTACATAAGTATTTCAGTATCCGTCTGATTGAGGCGGACTATCAGTGGGGGCATCACCGCTTTTCAAACCTCGTTCCCGATGATCAGCCGGATTTGAAGCGGCCCAGCTTCAATGGGACGAGATTGCGGACTGGCGTGGTGTTCAATTTTGGCGGCGGCGCGCCTGAGGTTCCGCCTTCAGCCACCTGCTCGGCGCAGCCCACGGAGGTGATGGTCGGCGAACCGATAACCGTGACCGCTACACCCAGCAACTTCAATCCGAAGCACACTGTTAGTTATAACTGGACCAGCACCGGCGGAAAGATCACTGGCAAGGACAATACTGCTTCGATCGATACGAATGGTGTTGCCGGTGGAAGCTACACCGCGACCGCGCGTATTACCGACGCAAAAGCCAAGAAAAATAATGAAGCAAGTTGCACGGCGAATTTCACGGTGAAGGAACCGCCAAAGAATCCGCCAACGATGAGTTGCTCGGCGAATCCGCAGTCGTTGCAGGCCGGCGGCTCAGTAACCGTCACTTGCGATTGCAAGAGCCCGGACAATGTTCAAGTCAACGTGGCGGGTTGGAATGCCAGCGGCGGCAGCGTTTCTGGAACGGGTAATACTGCGACGCTGAACACAACCGGGGCGTCAACTGGGCCGGTTACGGTCAGCGCGACCTGTACTGACTCTCGCGGCCTGACTGGTTCAGCCTCCACTCAGGTGACCGTGGAAGCTCCACAACCTTCGCCTGAAATAAAGCAGCTCGAAGCCCGCCTCGGCCTCGGGCGCAGCGTCTATTTCCCAACAGCTCAGCCGACCCCCAAGGATCCGAAAGGCGGCTTGGTGCCAAGCCAGCAGAAGACGCTTCTCGAGCTGGCCACGGATTTCAGCAAGTACCTGCAGGCTAAGCCCGATGCTCACCTGATCCTGGAGGGACATGCTGATCCGCGTGGCGGAGCAGCTTACAACCAGAAGCTGTCAGAGCGTCGAACCGATCGGGTGAAGAGCTTCCTGGTCGAAAATGGCGTTCCGGCCGATCACATCGACACGCAGGCACTAGGGGATCAACACAACCTCACTCCTGAGGAAGTGAAGACGTCGGTCGAACAGAATTCGGATCTAACCCCCAGCGAGCGGACCAGAATCATGCGCAATATGCGGACGATTATTCTGGCCAGCAATCGCCGGGTTGATATCCGTCTGAGCACGACTGGTCAGACGTCGGCGCGCCAGTTCCCATTCAACGCGACGGATTCGCTCACGCTCATCGGCGGCCGTGAGGCCGAGAGAGCGAAAGCGAAGAAAGCTCCCGCTCGCAAAACCACGAAGAAGAAACCGGCTAAGTCCCAGTAGATTATTGGATAGTCATCAGGCCGGGGAGGAATTCCTCCCCGGCTTTTTTCTGTCTGCGCAGGTGAATGAAACAGAGAACGAATTACTGAGTCTTTGGCAGGGCTGCCGGAATGATGTATTTCGGCACAAGCGCCAGTTCCCAGCGATACCACTTGGGAAACTGGCCATAGCTTCCACCCTTGATTGCGATGACCATATCCAGATCTGGGATCACAATAACGAACTGACCACCATTGCCTCCGGCGGCATAATCGCGAAAGACATGCGGACCGGATTTGAGATAGTGGATGTGCCAACCGTACCCGTACTCATGACTACCTTCGATATCGAGCGCTGGAGTGAAGGAAGAATGGTGCTCGGTGGATGCGCGGACCCATTCTTTGCTTACCACTCGGCGTCCATGCCACATGCCATCTGAGAGGTAAAGCTGGCCAAGCTTCAACTCGTCACGCGGACGTAAGTAGAGTCCGCCGCCCATATAAGCCTGGCCAGTGGGCATCAGATTCATGTAGTACGAATTTATCTGGAGCGGGCGGGCGAGCAGATCGTCGAATATTTCGGGCAGCCAGCGGTTGGTCTCAGTGGCGAGCATTCCAGCGGCAAGGTTGATGTCGGCCGAGCAATAGATTGCGTGTTCGCCGCCTGGATCGCGATTCATCGGCAAGTCGAGCGTGTATTTGTACCAGTCTGGCTGTGCTGTCTGATCTGCATGACGTCCTCATTGCCGGGTGAGGCATCGTCGTTGTCGTCGCAAGCGTACCCTGAGGTCATGGTGATCAGATTTCCAAGCGTCAGCCTGGTTTTTCTGTCGTCCCAGTTGGCAAATGGCTTGTACTGCGGAAACGCCTGGTAAACGGCGCTGTCGAGGCCGAGCTTGACACCCTGATCGCGGGCGATTCCGATCAGCATTGGGGCGACCGTTTTGCTGGCGGAACGCATATCGTGAACACGATCAGGGTAAAGCCATAAAAGTATTCTTCCAGCACCAGCTTTCCGTGCCTGGAGATGAGCAAGCTGTGAATGTTGACCGGCAAAATCTCGTCGCAGTAAATGATCTAAGGTTCTCCAGGAAGAGTTCTTTTTGTGAAAAAAGTACATAGTGGGACTCGGCTGTGGTTGGAAGCGTCTGAAACGATAGCTTCTACATGATGGCATCAATCTTGCCGGTCAAGGTTTGTGTGTCCTCTATTAAAGAGGCCGACAGCAGTAGTTTTCGTACTTGTGATCATGGTAGCGGGATGTTCCCGGCAGCCTGGTTCATCTCTGCCTCAAGAACCGCGCCAGGCCGAGCGGGAGCAGACCTTACCGTTCGATCAGCGGGGAGATTCGAACGGCATCGCGCCGAGTTCCTCGCTGGTTCCGGCACTGCAGAAAGTGCCGGCGGGCACTCCCCTCACCATCCGCCTGCGATCACGGATTTCCAGTACAAGTGCGCATTCCGGCGATACCTTCGACGCGGTGCTGGACGAACCTGTCAACATCCAGGGCCAAACCGTCATAGCACACGGGGCGGCGGTCAAAGGAAGAGTCGTTCTGGCGAAGCGGCGTACGGATGCGAGTGGGACGGGATATCTGCGGCTCACGCTAAGCTCCCTTACCGTCAACGGCAAGGTTGTCCCCATACATACCTCAAGCATCTTCGGTAAGAGCGGCTTCCAACATACGGCTCGCGACCCGTTCCTCCGGAGCCATTCGGCAACGAATGACGTTTCAGAAGTGCTTCCTGGCAATGGGTACACTGAAAGGAGGAATCCGTCCTCCTCCACACAGGCTGCTCCTCACAACGTGGTTTTCAGCCCCGAACGCCGTCTCAGTTTTCGTTTGACCGAGCCTGTCTCGCTTCAGCAATAGCATCCTTCCGGCGGTTATCACCTCCGAAGCGATTACTGCGACCGAGTTTTGCCGCCAAGGTTAATCACAGGGGTTCGTGATGGATGCACTTAAGTAGTGCCATTTTGGTCTGTATGCTTGTCCCGAATTGGGGAGCGTGCAAGGCGGGGAGTGTATCTTCCAGGTTCCCGAATTGGAATCTGGTATTGAGTCAGGCCGTTCGAGCCTGCCTCTGTTGATCTGGTCATGAACCTCGCGGTGCCATTTCGGCTGGGGACCGCTAAGAGAACCAACGATGAGTTCTGGGCGGCGGCATTGGCGGCCTGCCCCGAAGCGGTAGCCATCGTGCAGCAAGGCTGTGTTTTGGAGGCCAACCCAGCCTTCGCTGGCCTTTTCGGAACCTCTCCACAAAAAATGCAGGGAAGGCCAATCGCCGATTTTGTTCCACAGAGCCACTGCTATGCGCGGGTTGGCACGCAGCCGGACGCCTCCATACGAACAGAAGATTTCTGTGGTTACTCCGGTTGCCGATACATCGTGAACGGGGATGGACGCGCAGCGAGGCAAGTGGAAAGCTCCTGCCGCGAGTTCATATGGCGAGGGGAAAGATTCCTGATCCTGAGCGCTCATGATGTTAGTCAACAAGAGCGGCGCCGCATGGGCCGCGATAGCGAGAAACGTTACCGAACGATCTTCGACTTTGCCGCGATCGGGATTGCGCAATGCACAATGGCTGGGCGAATGGTGGAAACCAATTCCGCCTTCGAGAGGATGCTTGGCTACACCCGCGAGGAACTCCATGGTATGCACTTCCGAGATTTTACCCACCCGGAAGATGTTGGCAGGGATCTCGAGCTATTTCAGGAAATGGTAGCGGGTACACGTGACCACTATCAGATGGAGTTGCGGTCCCTGCGCAAGGACAAAAGTTCTGGATGGGCTCGGCTCACCACCTCTTTGGTGCGAGGCCCCAATGGAGAGCCCGCGTCGGTCATTGGTTTGGTGGAAGACATCACTGAGCGGAAGCAGTCCGAACACCAATTGCGAGAGGCGCAAAAGATGGAGGCGGTTGGCCGATTGGTGGGCGGAGTGGCGCATGATTTCAATAACTTGCTGACCGCTGTCAGTCTCTACTCCGATTTACTAGCTGCTGCACTGGAGCCGCACAGCCGACTTCTGAATCATGTTCGGGAAATCCGCTTTGCCAGCGAACGTGGCGAAGCCCTCATTCAGCAATTATTGGCAACCGTGCGCCAACACTCCACGCATGCGGAGGTGGTTTCGCCTCGTGACCTGGTTCTCGGAATGCGGAACATGCTGTCACGCTTGATTGGTGAAAACGTCCGCCTGGTTACCAACGTCGAGCAGCATGTGGCCATGATCAGGATTGACCCAGGTCAATTCCAGCAAGTCATCCTCAATCTGGTATTGAACGCGCGCGATGCAATGCCGAGCGGAGGGCGGATCAGTCTGGAATGCCGGAATGCAAGCGCGCCTTGTACTTTCGCATCCGGCGAGGCGACGAGGGTGCACGATGGCGTTGTGCTTAGGGTCTCGGATGAGGGTTCGGGGATGGATGCCGAGACTCGCGCTCATTTATTCGAGCCCTTTTTTACTACCAAAGGGCCGGGACACGGCAACGGGCTGGGGCTGGCCACCGTTCATCGGATCGTTAAAGACGCTGGAGGTACCATCCAAGTCGAGAGTGATGTAGGGCGCGGCACGTTCGTGACTATAGTCCTGCCAGTGGCGGCAAATCCGGAAAAGATTCTGACGCACAAACGACCGCGCCGCCGGATAAAGCACGATAAGGGACATGAAACCATCCTGCTCGTGGAGGACGATTCCGGAGTCCGGCGTTCGGCATGCCGGGTCTTAGCAGAGCTGGGCTATAGCGTTGTTGAATCGAGCAATGGGCCAGAGGCTCTGGAAGCGATCCAGCACTGTGGAGCAAAAATCGATCTCCTGTTCACGGACATCGTGATGCCGGGGATGAGCGGAGTCGAACTGGCGGAGCGAGTACGGCAATCCTATCCAAACCTTCGTATCTTGTTCATGTCAGGTTACGACCGTGATCTGACTCTCACTGCTGATGAAGCAAAGCGCATTGCAATCGTCAAAAAACCATTCACTGGCTCGGATCTGGGTCGCGCGATTCGTCGGGCTCTGGATTCCCGCGCAAAGGAACAATCTTCTGTTGAGGTGTCGTATGGCAACCGTTGAGCTGACCACGCCGGTGATAGCCCAAATTGAGGGAGCGAATTTTCTCAACCTGATCATCATTGACGATGACCGGGCAGTGCGCGAGGCCTGCCGGGAGGTCGCGCAATCGCTGGGCTTTAATTCCTATGTAGCGGACTCGGCGGAACATGCGTACCGCATCGTCGAAACGCACGGCGCCGACGTCGTGCTGCTCGACCTGAAACTTCCTGGCGCGGGTGGTTTGGAAGCGCTGCACGAGATAAAGAGCCGCCGTCCCGATGCGGTTGTTGTTCTGGTTACAGGTTATGCAACCGTGCAATCAGCCGTGCAGGCGATGAAGAACGGCGCCTATGACTATGTAACCAAACCCTTCAGCATCGACGAACTGCGGCTTTTGCTGGAACGCGTGGCGGGGCACTTGAAGCTGAAAACTGAAAACCGGATGTTGCGGGAAAAGATCAAGTCTAAGCAAGGTTTCGGCAGCATTATCGGGCGCGCGCCGGAAATGGAGAAGCTCTACCGCATTGTTGCCAAAGCAGCTCAAAGTTCACATCCCGTTCTAATTTTGGGCGAGAGTGGGACGGGTAAAGAACTGGTGGCGCGATCTATTCATTTTTCGGGCCCTTTCCACGATAAGCCATTCATCCCCGTTGATTGTGGATCGCTGGTACCCACATTGATCGAAAGCGAGCTGTTCGGCTACGTCAAAGGAGCGTTCACGGGAGCGCAACAATCCAAGGACGGGTTGCTGGCCATCGCGGAAGGCGGGACTGTATTTCTCGACGAAGTCGCCGAATTGCCTGTGGACCTGCAGGCGAAATTGCTGCGCGCAATTCAGGAGAAGGAAATTCGCCCGGTGGGCAGTACCAAGCGTGTGACAATCAACGTTCGGATATTAGCCGCAACCAACCGAGATTTGGAACAGGCCGTAGCTCAAGGCAGCTTCCGCCGAGACCTGTACTTCCGGCTGAATGTGCTCAGTTTACGGATTCCGCCTTTACGCGAGCGCCGGCAGGACATCCCCCTACTTGCGGAGCATTTCCTTGAGCGTCTCAACCGCTCCTCAAGCTTTGAACACGTGCTCAGTGACGAAGCGGTCAAGGCGATGCTCGCATATGACTGGCCAGGGAATGTGCGGGAGTTGGAGAACTGCCTGGAGCGGGCCTGTGCGCTGACGACCGGGCCGGTAATTTATGTGCAGGACTTGCCGTCGTCGATTACGGGTGCATCGAGCGCCCTCACAAGCGGCACATCGCCAACGGCAAAGATCATACCGATGGCGGAGTTGGAGAAGCAGACGATCATTCGTGCCATAGAGCAATTGAATGGCGACAAACTGCTGGCTGCGCGATTGCTAGGCATTGGCAAGACTACGCTCTATCGAAAACTGAAGGAATACGCTTCCCAGGATTGAGTGACAGATTCTCCCTCATGCCCAACTTGGGAAATGAATGGGCGACGAAGCGCTGTATGTGACGTGTTTTCAGTGGCGCACGGATGGCCAGCAAGTTGCATACTGAATTGGACATGATACTGCTAATAACGCCGTCCAACCGCGGTGAGGAATGCGCTACTGCGATCGAAGTGGCCACGGGGCGGACCGTTCGTGCGACGACGAGCTTTCAGCAAGCGATCGAATGCTTGCGTTCGGAGGAGTACTCAGTCGTCATCATCGATGAGTGCCTGCTGGATGCTGATCCCGAGGGCGGCGAGGTTTTGGTGCAGCGCATTGAGACCGCCATGCCGGTTTATGCGAACTGTGCCGTCAACGGAATCCCAAGAATTGTGCGCCTGGTAAAAGCAGCTCTAAGGAGAAGGCAAGGAGAGGAAGCTTCCGCGCAGAAAGCCGCCCGGCTGGCATTGCAAAGCCAAATTCGCGAACCCCTGACGGCCATCATCCTCAACTGCGAACTCGCGCTGAAAGGCGACCGTTTACCGGCATCCGCCGAAGAAAGAATTCGAACTGTAGATGGCTTAGCTCGCGAACTGGGCTCCCGGCTGGACCTGGAGCAAAGTGCGGCGGGCAAGTCCGATTATCCTGTCCTGAGACACTGAGCGCCAGAGCTTCCGTTCCTGCCCAGCGTCCTATTCCTTAGCTGATGCCTGGAAGGTTGCAAACCTTTTCACATCCTTTCTTGCGAAAATGACGCTTCTCTCCAAAAGAGACCTGATTAAAATACTCAGGTGGTAAATTACTGAACGTTCGTCTTGCAGCTCGCGATTTTTTTGCTCGGAGAGCGCCGTTGCACATTTTGGTCACGACCGACACCGTCACTGGGGTGTGGACCTACACACGCGAGTTGGTGACCAGTCTCGTGACCAGCGGCATTAGGGTTACGCTCGTCAGCTTCGGAGATGTGCCGCTGCCTGAGCAAACCGCATGGATGGAGCCCCTGCACGGCCTGGATTATCGCCCGACCGGATTTCGCCTGGAATGGATGCACGAAGCGCGCGAGGATTATCAGGATTCGCGTTCTTATCTGACGCGGCTTGTGCAGGAGATCAAGCCGGATGTGCTGCACTTGGGGCAATATTGCTACGGTGATCTGGCAGTTGACGTTCCGCGGATTGTGGTCGCAAATGGCGATCTAATCGGCTGGTGGGTAGCGGTTCACGGTCATGAACCTGCAAAGGCGGATTGGTTGGAAGAGTACCGCGAGCTTGTGTCGCGGGGCATTACTGGCGCAACGGCAGTGGTTGCGCCGTCACGATGGATGCTGCAGAGCTTGCGGCGCCACTACGTTGCTCCGGAGCGCGAATTAGTTATCTACAACGGCCGGAATCCCATTTATTTCAATCCCTATACGAACAAGGATGATTGCGTTCTGGCCGTGGGGCGATTTCGGGATGCAGCGAAACAAGTAACCTTGCTCACGCAGCATAGCCATCCTCTGCCAGTATGCATTGTCGGATCGGATAGTCCGGCCAATCAGTTTCATCCCCCGATTCGGGCCGACGTGAAACTTGCCGTCGATGAAACCCGCGTCTCCTTCAAAGGTCCCCAATCCGAGGCCCAACTCCGAAGTCTGTACAGCCGCTCGGCCATATACGCCGCGACGTCGCGCTACGAATCCTTTGGAATGGCAGCGCTGGAGGCGGCGCTTTCGCGATGCGCGATCGTAGCCAATGATATTCCTGTGTTTCGCGAAATTTGGGGTGACGCCGCAATCTACTTTGAAACCAATAGCGGCCATGATTTGGCGGAGACTATACGTGTTTTGAAGGATGACCGCGATCTGTGTCGAGCCTATGGCAATCTCGCCTATCAACGGGCTCGCGAGCGTTTTACCGCGAAGCGAATGGTCGAACAATACCTGCAGCTCTACCGCCACGTGATCAAGCAAACTGCCGCCGCGTAAGCCTGGCGTGAGTTCCTGGGATGTCTTAGCCCAATTCGGCATCGAATGGTTGTGGTCATATCCTGATAAGGAGAGTCTTAATGGCGCAAGTGAAGATTACGATTAGGAAGAATGGACCTTATCGAGTCGAAGCTCCCGAGGGAAGTGTCGAACTCGTCGATGCCGACGGCAATCAATACAGCCTCGCGGGAAAACCCGCCTTTTCGCTTTGCCGTTGCGGAGGTTCGGTCACGAAGCCGTTCTGCGACGGAACCCACAGCCGCATAGGTTTCCAGGCGGCGGAAGCCGCGGTAAAGACGGAAGCACCCAAGCCGGTTGAAAACAACCCGCCGGCCAGCAGCCCGGCTAAGGGTTGAGCCAGCGGCCTGCACCGAACCCAGGCCGTCATTGCTAGCGAAGGCCCTGCCCTTCTGACCGGCAGCTCCGACCTGACAAGAGCCCGCGTTTCCGGCTACACTCCCAAGCTTGGAGGCTTTTGTGGACCCCAAGGACCGAGCACTGGGAATGGATCGCAACATCACGCGGCGCGACTTCTTGAATGGAGTGGCGTTGACCGTCGGCGCCGCAATGGCGCCCGCATGCGCGTTTGCGGCAGTTGAGACTGAGCCCGAAGCACCACCGGACTACTACCCACCCGCGCTGACAGGAATGCGCGGAAATCACGAAGGCACGTATACCTACGCGCACAAGCTGCGGGATGGAGATTTCTGGGACGGAGCAGGGAAACCGGAGGCGACGGGCGAAAACTACGATCTGGTGGTGGTTGGAGGCGGCATCAGCGGGCTAGCAGCGGCATATTTTTATCACAAGAGCGCAGGCTCAAAAGCCCGCATTCTGATTTTGGACAATCACGATGATTTTGGCGGTCACGCCAAACGGAATGAATTCGAAGTCGGCGGCCGGAAGGTGCTGTCCTACGGAGGTACACAGTCCATCGAGAGCCCCTCCAAGTACAGCCAGGTCGCGCGAGACTTGCTGCTGGAGTTGGGTATTGATGTTCGAAAGTTCTATCAAGCTTTCGATCAGGATTTGTATTCATCACTAAAGCTTGGGACAGGCGTGTTTTTTGACAAGGAGACATTTGGAGAAGATCGCCTGGTCGTCGGCAGAAACGCGCTGCCCTGGCCCGACTTTATTGCAAAGACCCCGCTTTCGGATGTCGTTAAGCGGGACCTTACCAGACTCTACACGGAAAAGCCCGACTATCTACCAGGTCTGTCCGTAGAAGAAAAACGGGCGCGGCTACGGAAAATCAGTTATGCCGACTTCCTGACGAAAATCGTCAAAGTGCATCCCGACGTCCTGCCCTTCTTCCAAAAGAAAACGCATGACCTCTTCTGCGTTGGCATCGAAGCTGTCCCGGCGCTCTATTGCTACACTGACGGCGATGACTACGACGAGTATGGGTACCCGGGCTTTGAAGGTTTGAAACTTGGGGAGAGCCAAGGCCGCGGGAATGCTGAGAAGCCAGACCCATATATATTTCACTTCCCGGACGGGAATGCTTCGATCGCGCGCCTGCTAGTGCGGCAGTTGATTCCGGAATCAATTCCGGGACGGACCATGGAAGACGTGGTCACGGCCAAAGTTGATTACAGCAAACTGGACGCGGCTTCTTCTCATTCGACCCCCAGGACGCGCATTCGTTTGAACAGCACTGTCGTGCAGGTGCGCCATGTGGGGGACCCGCGCACTGCCAAGCAAGTGGAAGTCGTATATATTCTAGATGGAAAGCTTCGTTCCGCAACCGCAAGCGCTAGTGTTCTGGCTTGCTACAACGGGATGATTCCGTATCTCTGTCCCGAACTGCCACAAGAACAGCGGGATGCCCTGGCACTGCTGGTGAAGAGTCCACTGGTGTACACACACGTGGCCATACGCGACTGGACTGCATTTCGCAAGTTGGGTGTTTTTCAGATCGACGCGCCGGGCAGTTATCACAATTACGTTTCGCTGGATTTTCCCGTGAGCTTAGGAGACTACAAGTTCCCCAGCAAGCCCGAGGAGCCAGCCGTACTATTCATGCTGAGAACACCCTGTAAACCAGGCCTTCCGCAACGTGCCCAGAACCGCGCCGGCCGATGGGAGTTGATGCGCACCCCATTTTCGACTTTCGAACGCAATATCCGCGAACAGTTAGGGCGCATGTTTGGCGCCGCTGGATTTGAACCGGCGCGGGATATTGAAGGTATTACGGTGAACCGCTGGGCGCATGGCTATGCCTTTCACGACAATCCCCTGTTCGATCCTGACTGGTCCGAAGAAGAAAAACCCTGGGTATTGGGACGGAAGCCATTCGGCAGAATTACCATTGCCAACTCGGACGCAGGCGGAGAGGCCTATACCGATGCCGCTATCGACCAGGCTTATCGGGCTGTGCAGGAACTTACGAAAAAGATGAGCACGGCCGCGTAGGTTCGAGTTGAGCGTGTTTCATCGGACGGCCGAGGGCGGCCGCCCCTACGTGCTTCTAGCTAACGAAATCCACCTTGGACTCGCGGGCGATGATGCCCGCCTTGTGACCCATATCCAGGAGACGCCGCACTGCCTCGCGTCCATCTGCTCCATAATCGAGGGTCCGCTCGTTGACGTACATCCCGACGAATTTATCCGCGAGCTGCGAATCCAGATCACGGGCAAACTGCATAGC
>DASSIO010000254.1:0-3947 GCA_035691825.1 Terriglobales bacterium
ATGGCTGAGGCTTCCCGCCTCGTCTTTTTTTGCCAGCCGGTCCAAGCCCTTGTTGTACTCGTTGTGCGCTTTCTCAGGGATCTTCAGCTCTCGCACCGAAACCGTGTACGGGCTCCCGGGCGCCCGCGACTGCGTCGTAGAAGTGATGTGAAGCTCCAGCTTCAACGAAGCCCCATCGAGCCGCGCGGTGCTGTGGAACGGCTCGAAGCCCTGCTCCTCGATGCTGATCTCGTAGCTCCCCTGCGGAAGCCCGCCGACCTCGAAGTGGCCGTCATAATCGGTCAGCATGCTGCGAAAGATGCCTGCTTCGTGGCACTTCAGGCTGACCGCCACCTGGCTTGCCGGCGCATCGCCGCCCTGAAAATAGACCGTGCCGGAGATCATCCCGTCCGGCTTTGGCACCGCGTCCTGGGCAAAAGTCGCCGTGCCCCAGGCGAGGAGCGCAAAGCTAACGCTCACGACGAGGAATCGAGCCGACTTTCTACGAATAGCTGCGCGGAGCCTTGTCCCTGCTTTTAGCCCTGTTTGGACACTGGAATGAGTTGCTGCACCGAGCTTCCCTGGCATCTCGACCTGCGGCGCACTTTTGAGGCGTGTCCTCGGGGGACTTGGCGGTCGCGGGAGCCTATTCTGCGGTCTCCGGGAGCCACTTCCTTGCCGCGTTACCGGCTGCGGGTGGCTTCGACGGGGCCGCTTTGCACCATTTCTCCCAGGGCTCGACCGTCACGTGCGCGGACCTGCAGGTTAGATATGCATTGCTCGTACCAGGACTGTCTGCGTTTTATCTCTTTAGTCGCAACGCCGCAAGCCAGCGCCCTGGGAAGCCGAGTGGTTCCGCCGGGCGCGGGCATCTCCTTTTTTTTCAATCATCGCGCACGAATTGCATTTTCCTCATCATCGAGAGTCCGTAGCCAATTAGGCACTAGCGCGCAAAGCCTATTTCGCCATTGCAGGGGCTCCGGCTCCCCGAATTCGTCTCACGCCGCAACACCCTCCGTCCTGCCTGGCTCAATCTGAGAATCCCACCGCCTCGAGTCTTGGTGCCAGCCGCCTAACCGCTTGTAGGGGCGCAGCATTGCTGCGCCCGCCGCGCCGCAAGCGCGCCTCATGCATGGGCGCGCTTCAGCCTCCCGACCGTCGCTGGCATTTTGGAGTGCGGCGGCTCGACGCCGCTTTCTCTTCCAGGAGACACCAGCAAAATTGCCTAACTCGTGCCGCGCCGCACTGCACGCCGTCCGCTCCTGCCTGCCCGCCGCGGCGGGCCTGCGCACGGCAGGCGCGTCCCCCTGTTTGCCAACCGCGGCTAAAACTATTGGTGCCTCGGGGCCTCCTTCAACGTTTCATTATGAACTGACCCCGGATCCGCCAAGAACCGCACCACCGCCGGACCGACGGAGATGCAAGATAAACTCAGATGCCCGCACGGAGAATCCATTTTTATTAGCGGAGCGCTGGCCGCGGCTGCGAACCGCAGGGCGGGTTCGGGGTTCACCATGTGATCTTGGGGCGAGACAATGACCAGAAACTTCGCGCGAACCTTGCTTGCAATCTGCTCCAATGTCAGCCCAAGCTCTTTGGGAATGTCCAGGCCAATGATGGCTTGTCGCTGGCGGATCTGGTCGCTCGCGGTCCCGCCGTCCGCCTTGGTGTTCTTCCGAAGACCAAAAAGAAACTCGCCGAACCCCGCGGGATTCGTCTGTGAGACGCGATACGCGGGCGAGCTGACGTTCATGGAGTCAATCTCCTGGGCAAGCGCTATACCGCGGGTTAATGGCCTCGTGGGATTGCCGTTGTTCCAGGCTGGATCAAGCTCGATGGCGTCGATTTCGCTGCTCCATAGCAGCTTGTCGTAGGAAGTGGACTGCGGCGATCCAGCCATTGGCACCACTATGTCCATGAAGTCGGGATAAGCCGTGGCCCACTCAAAAGCCTGCATGCCGCCCATGGAAAGGCCGACCACAGCGCGCAGATGTGAAATATGGAGAACGTCGGTCAACAGACGATGTTCGGACTCCACCATATCCCGAATGGTGAACTCGGGAAATTGCAAGCGTGGCTGCGTCTTGCTGTTCGATGGGGACCTGGAAACGCCATCGCCGATGGCGTCTACAAGAATCACGAAATATTTGCTGCTATCCACCACATTCCCGGGGCCTACGAACTGCAATAAATTCTCGGATTTGCCGCCCAGCCACGTCGGCCAGAGGACGGCGTTGGACTTTTCTGCGTTGAGCTTGCCGAGCGTTCGATAGCCGAGGCGGAAATCCTGGATGACGCCGCCATTCTGCAAGTGGAAGTCGCCAAGTTTGGCAAACTGCTGCGCCCCTTCGGCCTGAGCCGGTTGCCCCGTCTGGGCGGCTGAAACAGCAACCCAGGACAAAATAAGGAAAACGAAGACGGCACTCATCGAAGCGAATCGGATTTGCAGTTTCATGCCCGGGATTCTACTCCAGAGAGGAATGGCGAGCGCTGAGTTCCGATTCGGGAAGAATCACCCCTCACCCCGGCAGTTTTCGTAAGAGTGGCAAGCAATGGACTTATGCTATACGCAAAATGGAAGAGTGCGCATCTGATTGAAAATAAAGTGGGAAGATCCTTCGCTTTTCTGCGCTCGCCTAGGACGACTATCCTCGTCGGATAGTCGCTTGGGAAGAATCTACAGAAGATTGGGCCCATATGGCGAGGAAGCATGGAGGTACCCACACCCCCGACATTTTGGATGGTTATCAAAACAAGGAGTTTACAAAAATTGACTGTTGCAAGTGACTGAAAAGAAAGGGAGGGCACGATGTTGTTTTTGCGGATTTCTTGGCAGCCTTGTAGACTAGCAAACACGAGGAAGAATAGCACGGGGGGTATCAATTGGTCAAGTATTATGCAGGGAATGGTCGAAAATTGAAGTTGAACGGGCAGATTTGATGGTCAGGCGGAGCTGTTGGGCGCTTGCGGTCAGAAGAATGCTGCGAGCGAGAGATGGGTCGATGAGTTGAGGGCGTGTGCACCGCGTTATTTAGCGCGAGGCCCAGGCTAAGAGGATCGGCGCAGTACTCAAGTCTCCGGTTACCCGGTTTACCAGACTTCTAGTGCCGTCAGCGGGGACGAATGCGCTATTCTCGCGGTTATGGAAAAGTTCGCTATTCCTGCTGTCAAAGCTGCCATATTCCGGCTGCGCGAAATTCAAGCGAAAGCGTTTGGCTCCGAGGGACACGGTTTCCGGATGAATCCTGTTTTGTCGGAGTCAAAGGCGGCCGCCTTCGAGCAAGACCACAAGATTGTGCTTCCGTCCGACTACCGCCGGTTCGTAACCGAACTTGGAAATGGCGGCGCGGGTCCGTTCTACGGCGTTTTCCCTCTTGGCTTCATGGACGACAATTTCGACCTGCGCCTCTGGCAAGAGAATGACGGCAGCGTCGGTACTCTCTCCAAGCCGTTCCCGTTTCGAGCTGAGTGGAACGATCTCTCAGACTACCCTGAGGTTGATTTGCTGAAGCGAGACGTGAAGGAATACGACAGGCGGATTGAACGGTTCGAGGAGAGATACTGGTCCTCCGAGCTTATGAATGGTGCGTTCCCGGTCTGTCACGAAGGTTGTTCGCTTAGAGTTTGGCTGGTCGTGACTGGCGAGCAGGCGGGAAGATTATGGGAGGATAGGCGCAGTGAATACGCCGGACTCAGGCCGGTGCGGCTAGCTAACGGCTCAGACGCAACTTTCTCAACATGGTACAAGGAATGGCTGGACAACTGTTTCGCAACAGCTGGCCAACCCAATTGGCGATAAATCGCCATAGATACTCATTCGAGCCAATTCCACTTTTCCGGTAAGCGCGGTGCATTCGACAGGTTGATGCAACACCATCTGATGTAAGTCAGCTCGAAAGGTGGTGTTGGTATGAGACCAGGGATGCGGTTTGGGCTTTCTGCGGTCGAGAAGCGTGATGTTTGGAGTC
>DASSIO010000255.1:0-4298 GCA_035691825.1 Terriglobales bacterium
CACCTTTGGCGGAGAAAGCGGAATAGACAACTTCCATGAGCGACCGAACTGCATCGGTCCCATCCGCTATCAATTAACGAATTTCACCCAGCCCTATGTGCTGCCGGGAGCGTTTGCGCCCCCAGCCCCGGGAACCTTCGGGGACTGTCCCCGCAATCCGATTGTGGCACCTGGATTGAACGATTGGGACATTTCGCTGCAGCGCACGTTCAAACTGGGAGAACGTTTTGCGTTCCAGTTCCGCACCAGCTTTTTCAACGCGTTCAATCACCCCAACTTTGCCGAACCGTCGCCCGATCTGAGCACAATGATAACTGCCACCGCGGATGACGGCAGCTTCGATTCGCATTTCGGCGTGGGAGGGCCACGCAACATTCAGCTGATGGGAAGGATCACCTGGTGAGCGGGGGAGGCAACTGCTCGCGGTCGGGTGTGCAGCACTGGAGGCGAGTATGGTTGTGCGCAGGCCTGCTCGTGATGCTGGTGGTCGTGCCCGCCGAAGCACAAACCGTCGCGTCCCGGCCGATACGGATCAGCGTGGACGCAACCCACGGGTCGTCGCAAAAAATCCTGCACGCAGATCTTGAAATTCCCGCTTTGCCCGGTCCGCTCACGCTGTATTACCCGAAGTGGATGCCGGCAGACCACTCTCCCGATGGCCCTATCGCGAATCTCGCTGGGTTACGATTTGCTGCCGGCGGAAAAGAGTTGCCTTGGCGCAGGGATCTGGCGGATATGTATGCCTTTCATCTCCAGGTGCCGGGCGGCGCCAGCGCCGTAACCGCCCACCTGGATTTTCTTCTGTCCGCGCCAGGTCCGACCATTGACTTCGCCGCGTCCAGTTCAGCGCATCTTCTGATCCTGATGTGGAATGAAGTCCTGCTCTACCCCGCCGGCCGGCCCGCCAGCCAAATCGTCTTCCAGCCTAGCTTGCAGCTGCCGCGGGGATGGAAATTCAATACCGCCCTGCCCGTCGCCAGCCAGTCAGGGGACAAGATCAATTTCGCGCCCGTCCCGCTTGACCTGCTGGTCGATTCTCCGGTACAGTCCGGCGAATTCGTACGCGTCATACCCCTGACGAAAGCGGGACAGTCCCCGCCCAACGAGCTGGATATAGCGACCGACGACGCCTGGGCGCTCGAGATTTCTCCGGTGCTGATTGAAAAGTACAAGCAACTGGTCGCGCAAGCCGACGCGCTTTATCAATCGCAGCATTACCGCGACTACCACTTCTTGCTTACGCTCAGCGACAACGTGCTGCCACTCGGCCAGGAACACCATGAAAGCAGTGACGATCGGGTCGCCGAAAACGCGCTGGCCGATCCCAACCGCGCCTTGCTCGAGGCTGGGCTCTTTCCCCACGAGTACACCCACTCCTGGAATGGACAGTATCGCCGGCCCACCGGGCTCGCCACGCCGGATTTTCAGCAGCCCATGGAGGGAGATCTGCTGTGGGTCTACGAGGGCCTGACCACGTACTTAGGAACGATCCTCACGGCTCGCAGCGGCTTGTGGACAGACGAGCAAGCGCGGGACGATCTGGCTGCTATTGCTTCCATGCTGGACCACCGTGCAGGACGCAACTGGCGATCGCTGCAGGACACTGCCGATGCCGCCCAGATCCTTTATTTCGCGCCTGGGGAATGGAGCTCCTACCGCCGGGGCACGGATTTCTATCCCGAAAGCGTGCTGCTCTGGCTGGAAGCCGATGTAATCATCCGCCGGCAGACCCAGGATCAAAAATCGCTGGATGATTTCTGCCGCATCTTTCTGGGCGGTCCCGGCCATGATCCTGTAATTAAGACGTACACGTTCGAAGAGTTGGTTTCCACTCTTAATCAGATTGCGCCCTACGACTGGAGCAATTTTTTCCGCACGCGTCTCGATTCTCATGGCCCGGGAGCCCCTCTAGGCGGAATTTCCGGCGGGGGCTGGCAGTTGGTCTACGACGACCAGCCGAATGCCATGATTGCGGCCAGCGAGCAGGTTTCGGGAGAAGGCGACTTCACTTCTTCGCTCGGGCTTGTGGTCACGAAAGAAGGCCGCGTTCAAAATGCCATACCGGGCATGCCTGCCTATGAAAGTGGCATGGCGCCCTACATGCAAATCATAGGTGTAAATGGCCGCACCTTCTCGGTGGCAAACATAGAGCAAGCGCTGAAAAATTCCAAGTCTACATCGAAGCCGATTACCATCCTGGCCTCGAATACCGGGTCGTTGGCCACGTACACGATTGACTATCACGAGGGAATACGTTTTCCTCATCTGCGGCTGATCGCCGGTGCTCAGGATTACCTGACCGAGATTCTGAAACCATTGCCGGGACGGCCAGCTACGGCTCAGTGGCGGTCGCAGAAACGAGCCTTCGATGGGCTATTTCTTCGCGGCGACCGGGGTTTCCTGGTTCAACACGGCCACCCAGCAGCCGTCGCGCAGTACCCACGTCGTGCTTTCGATGACGGGACCCGACGGGAAGCTCTCTCCACGAAAGCTACCTTCTCGCGTTGCTTCATAAATGAGGATGACAATGCCGGGCGCAGGCACGAACCCGCGCATATTGCGAAGCTCGTAGTGCGAAATCGTGCGCTCCGACATGGTGGCCACGTAATCCGGCTGGGGCACGATGCCGCTCTGAAAGATCATCACTGCGTCGGCAGGCACCAGGCGCCGGAAGCCCTCGACATCGCGCTTTTGAGCGGCCTTCCAGACCTGCTCCTCGAGCGTGGTCACGGCTTGAATGACGGCTTCTGCATCACGAGAGTTCGAGTGTTTCAGATTTGGACGGGTCATTCATCCTCCAATTACGCTTGCGGCAGGGGTCCATTCAGACTGCCGGTCGAGCATAACACCTCGAACTACCGACTTGGCGGCGCTTCAACTTACTTGAAAAGGACTCATCTGTGCTAGACAGCGTTCAATCCGCAAACATTCGCTCACGATTTTCTATTTTCAAGCACAAGGTCTATCTGAACAGCTGTTCCCAAGGCGCATTGTCGGATGCGGTGGAGAACGGCGTGACGGATTACATCCGCAGCTGGCATGAACATGGTTCTCCCTGGGATATGTGGGTGGAGCATTACGAGCGTACGCGTCGGCTGTTTGCCGGGTTTATCGGGGCAGATGAGGGCGAAATCGCCATCGTGACCAGCGCCTCCGCGGGTATTAATGCGGTCGCGAGCGCACTCGACTTCCGGGAACGCAACAAGGTGGTGCTGGGAGAATTCGAATTTCCCACCATGGGTCATGTTTGGCTGGCGCAGCGCAAGCGAGGAGCCGACATCACGTTCGTTCCTCCCCTTGACAACAAATTACCCGCCGAAAGTTATGAACGCGCAGTAGACCGGCAGACGGCGATTGTGCCTCTGACTCGGGTATGTTTCAAGAATGGCTTCCGTTCGGATGTTCAGGCAATCGTAGAGCTTGCTCATAGCCAGGGCGCCTGGGTAATGCTGGATGACTATCAGGATTGTGGAACGCGTCCAATCGACGTAAAGGATATGGGTATCGATTTCTACGTCACGGGGACACTTAAATACTTGCTGGGTCCCCCTGGTCTTGCGTTTCTCTATGTTCGTCGTGACCTGATCAACGCGCTGACACCGGCGGTAAGCGGTTGGTTCGCTCAGTCCAATCCTTTCGCCTTCGACGTGAAGCATCTAGATCTTTCCTCCAGCGCGCGGCGATTTGAATCCGGGTCTCCCCCGATCCCCAATGTCTATGCCGCTGCTCCCGGCATCGAACTCTTGCGCTCTACGGGCATGACGCAAATAGCCCGCCACATCAGCGACCTCACAGGTATGTTCTTGCGCTCCCTTGCAGATAGGCAAATCGAGACCAAGACGCCGCCCGACAGTGTGGGACCATTGATAGTGCTGCAAGCAGGAAGCGAAGACAACGCCAACGCCATGGTGGCCGCCCTCGCCAAGCAAAATATTGTGGCCTCCAGTCGCGGTGATGGCGTTCGCATTTCTCTGCACTTTTACAACACGGCGGACGACATTACCGAACTACTGCAGGTGCTGGAGGGAAATATTGACCTGCTGTTCACTCGCAGCGGTGTATCTGACACCTAGGGAACCTCTGAAGAACTCCCCGGCACGATTGGGGATTGACCATTATCATGCGCCCTCGTCGACAAGAACTGGAGCGGAGAGCCTAACACTGCTGCAGAAAGTTTGGGACATCTTGAAAACCCGCTCGCGTCTATATGTCTTGATGTCTTGCCGATCCCGGTACGCCAGTAAGGACGAAAAACGGGTTTGCATGATCACTCATTGAAGTCCTCTCGTAAGGGTCAC
>DASSIO010000256.1:0-4562 GCA_035691825.1 Terriglobales bacterium
AGACGAACTGATTCCCGAAATTACCACAGAAATTGATGGTTGATGCTGTACCAGTCTGAAGAAAGGTCACAACCGTCACCAGAGTTGTCGTGCCGCTGGCGCTTACGATTGTGGTGATCTGAACGACGCTCACGAACCCGCTGACGGTCACGAGCGTGTTGGTGGGATGAAAGCCCGAGCTAAAGAAGACCACACCATTGCAGGCGGTCAGGCCGATGGCGCCGATCAACAACAGGCTCTGAAGGCTTCTCATGGGGAGAGCCTCCGTCTGATGAGATTCTAGCTCCGTTCAGCTCCAGGGTGGCCTCTTCTACGCCTGCTCCCGTACTCAATAACCTTTCCATCCACCGCCACTGCGACGAATTTGTTTGTCTGAACGTCCTTAAACTGCACTACTTGATGGCCCGCGCGCGCAAGCCGGCCCCATCGGCTCGGCTTGTCCGGGTTCTGCTCGATAGCCTGATATTCGTGGCCGTTCATCGTGAACCTGACGGTGTTGAGGCGCTGTGTGCTCGTGCGCCCGACCCGCAATTTCTTGCCCTGAACCTCAACCGCGGTGCCGCCCCTCAGCTGAGGGGCTATGGATCGCAGCAGATCGAGATCAAGCAAGGCTATTCCTCGGTGATTGGGGCTGCGTTATGGGCCACAGTCGGTCGATCTTGGTGCGCTCGGCGGTTGCGATTGCGTTGGCGATGCAGGCGTCAAGCGCCGGAGATGGCCTGCCGTCCCAGTGCGCCAGGTTCCGTGCAGCCGGGATTGATGCCGTGATGAGCAGAACGCGTTTTACGGCCTCCCTCCACAAACCGGAGTTTAGCTCTTTCGCTTTGTATCCGTCACGGGAACACATGGCTTGAACCCGCCCAGGGTCGTCTATAATCGGGCGCCAAAAGTTGTGGTAGAGCGGCCAACTAGTAACCCATTTCTATGATTTGAGAACCGGCAAGAAATTCGGACCTGACCGATGCGACACTCACGCCCTCTGTCCCGGGAATTCGAGTCCGCCTGTTTGTTATTGGGCAAGCCAGACTCCGGTGTACGAGGCCCCAATTCTGGTGACCACCGAAGCCTGGCTTGACCTAGCTATTGCGCTGCAATGCCCTGCAGCGTCGTCGGCAGGCCGTTAACGCTTCCTATCCCTGCCAGGCTGTTACCATGAACTCCAAAAATGAAGATTCTCCCGCCGGCGGAATCGTCGACATAGAGGAGGCTGCTATTGCTCGCGAGAGCGGAATCAATGGGCGCACCTGGAGCGATGCTGACCGCAATCGCCTCCGCCAAAGCTGCCGTGCCATCCGCACCGACCTGGTAAGAGCTAAGATTTCCGCTGCCCGTGTTTGAAACAAAGGTGTGGCCGTTCCGCGTCATAGAGAGCCAGCAGGATGCCTTCTGTCCGTCGGGAACGGACGAACTGATTGCAATTAACGTGTCCTCGCTTGTGAGTTGGTAGGTGGAGAGTGCGCCGGCGCTAGCCTCGGCGACCGCCACAATATCATTGCGACCAAATCGTAATCCGAATGGGCCGCCTGGCGAGGCTTGGGTACTGACACCTGAGAGGAGACCGTCATCTCCAACTGCAAATATATCTATTTGATTCGTCCCGCCCTCGGTCACCAACAGACGTGATCCGTCGGGGCTGAAAACTACGTCATGCGGAGCAGCACTGGTGCCACCTGGCAGAGCGTGGGTCGAACCCGCAATGGGATGGAGCACCCCCATGGCGTCGAGACGGAATCCGGTTACATTGGGGGTTCCATGCGCGTTCAGCACATAAACCAGATCTCCACTGAGAGCTACGCTGTTGGGAAACTCGCCTCCGGAAGCAACCTTACTCAGCAGGGTCAGTCCGTTATCACCGGCGCCCAACGCCGAAAGCTCGTTGCTCCCCGCATTTACGGCCAGCAATCGTGTGCCGTCTCCGCTCAGGACGAGCGAATCCTGGGAGCCCAGCGGATCCAGAGCGCCAACTCCATTTCCCGTTCCGCCCAAGCCGTCGGTGGAGGCCATGGCCGTCTGCGTCAACAAGCCGTTACTCGCCCGCTGGTATTGAATCACTGTATTGCCCGAGGGCTGGTTTGTCATGACATACACAAAGCCGCTCCCAGTTTTTGACGCCTGGGCGGACCCTACCGCAAACGAAATCGCCAGCATGATAGCCAATACCAACATTCCCTTGAGAAATATCGCCTTGGAACTCATGTTCTTCCCTCGCATATATTCTGAAGATGTGCACGTGGAGTGCTGGCTGCACGCCGGTGCTACTAGTCTTGTCGGCTTGTATTCGCATACCCCCCGCATGAATAATTTCTTTCGAAAATAAATTAAGCTGTAACTTTTGGTGTGCGGCGGCATCTCGCGGGCATGCGTCTCACAATATTTCTGTTTTGTGTCGTCGCATCCTTCGTCCAGGCTGAAGTGGTGCCGTATGTCGGCATAATTGGAGGAATCTCAACTCTGTCCGCGGATGCGGGTTCGAGAAGTACGCCTTCCGGCTTAAGCCTGTCAGCCTATAGTCCCCAAAACGGTGGCGCCCTGAATGTGTTCGCGGGCTTACACCTTCACAACTACTTCAGCATTCAAGCGGACTATATCTGGAACCAGAACGACCTCGTGCTGAGCTCCGCCTCGTCGGCGTCGAACACTTTCTACCAGCAGGTACGGGCCAGTTCCCAGCATGCCGCCGTCTTTAATTTTCTGATCTACTTCCGGCGCCGCAGCAGCCGCATTCGTCCCTATCTGGGTACGGGGGGTGGCATACTGCACTTGAGCAGCACGGAGAGCGTATTGCTGCGGTTTGCCGGACGACCGGCAATCCCTCCGTCCACGTTCTCAGCCACACGGCCACTGTTTCGGTCGCATGTCGGCATCGATCTCAGGCTCTTCCACAGGCTGGGTTTTCGCTACAGTTTCAGCGAAAGCCTAAGCAAAAACGACATCAGCAAGCATTTGTCACCGCCCGCCCCCCGCAGGCTCGCCAATTTTCAAAACCTGTTCGGTTTCGTGGTCGGGTTTTGACGCCTAGGACTTTTTGAAGGCTACATACGGGCAGTTGGACCAGAAAATGGGAGGACGGTCCAGGTATTCTCCCAGAATCCGCGCGTGGCAAACGCCACAAAAGAAAGGCTCCTTCAAGCGTTCGCCGACCGGCACAATCTGCACCAGTTTCTCGAACACGCACACGCCGTGGCCGGCTGCCGCTGTCGTGTCAAGACTGGCTAAGGGTCCGCTTGCCTGCTGTTCCCGCACCAGGGCGGTGTACAGGCGCGCCTTCAGCGAAGACGGAGCGTGCTCTTCCTCAGCCGGTTCGGCGAGAATCCGGCTGAACTCCCGGTCCCAATTAGCGTCCCGCATCTAGCCACCTCTTCCTGAAGCTTTCACGGGCGCGAGCCAGTAAACGCTCCATGGCCTTCTCTGTCTTTCCCGTAAGTTCCGCCATTTCTCGCGTGCTACGGTCATCGCGGTAGCGCCACAGCAGCGCCAGCCCATATGCCTCCGGCAGTGAGGCCAGCACCGCATCAATCCTCTGCCGTTGCGCCTCACTATCCAGTTGTTCATCGAAGGTCGGCTGCAGCCCGATTTCCTCCGCAACTTCTTCTTCGTCCTCGAGTTCTGCCAGCTGGAGTCGTTTGCGGTAATGGTCTTCCACCTTGTGGCGCGCGATTCCCAAAACCCAGGCAAGCAGATCGCCATGGCCGCGAAAGCTGGGGAGATTCTTCCAGGCCGCCAGGAGGGTCTCCTGTACCAGGTCTTCCACCAAGCCCGTGTTCGGCGGCAGCCGACGACGCACGAAGGGATATACGCAGTCAGCGCAAAGCGACACAAAATCCGCCGTGGCTTTGCGATCCTTCGCCAGAACCTCGGCTACCAGGCGCTGGTCGTTCGCTCCTGCCGATTGCCGTTCCACCCGCTCTCGAGTTTGCGATCGTAACTTCAACCTGAGCTGCTGCTAATGTAGTCGCGCTGCCCGCTAGCTCCCCCCTCAAATTCCATCTACGCGATAGCGGATACTGAACTGTTCGAGCGGTCGCGAGTAATCACAATGATTTTTTAGCCTGCATGCGTTGGCGGGCTGCGTAGGCTGCCACCTTAAGGCGGTTCCCGCATAGTTGCATGCTGCACCACCGGCGCGTCCCCTTCTTACT
Source organism: Terriglobales bacterium (assembly GCA_035691825.1). Lineage (GTDB taxonomy): Bacteria > Acidobacteriota > Terriglobia > Terriglobales > Acidobacteriaceae > Gp1-AA122. The sequence goes on from DASSIO010000256.1 coordinate 4,140, forward strand.
AATGTCATAAAAGTGCAGCACACACTGATCACATTTGCGTACCCGGCTGTGATCCACATTGGCAAACAGGACCGCCGCACTGTGGGCCAGCGGGGCCAGCAAGTCCTGGGGTTCGCGCGCTTGGAACCATTGCTGCGTCGAGAATGCGTTTCCTCGGGCTTTCAGCCTAGTGCGCATCGGATGGTCAGCCATCAGGCGATTTAGTTCGTCTATGGTCGTTGGATGCACTGAACCCCCAGCTTCCCAGGCGAGGATATGCTTTCTCAGCTTCTCCCGCAGTTCACGCACGGCCTTCACCGTGCGCCGAGCCCGGGCCGATCTTTCCCATTTTTGTTGGAGATTTGCGACATCGCGAGTACTGAGTAGCTCAGCAGCCTGAAACCAGCGCAAAAGTGCGCGGAAATCAGCCAGTAACTCCATGGG
>DASSIO010000257.1:0-23540 GCA_035691825.1 Terriglobales bacterium
CCGCGGCTGAATCGGCTGGATGGAGTAGCAACCGTATTGGTGCAAGGTGGGCAGGAACCTGAATTCGACATTGTTCCAGACCCTACCAAGCTGTTGGCCGCCGGTGTCACCGTCTCGGACCTACTGACCGCCGTCCAAAAGACGAATTTGATCGATTCTCCCGGACTGCTGCAGGAAAATCACCAGCTTTATCTCGGTCTGATCAGCGGACAAGTGCGCGATCCTCGCGAGATCGCTTCGATCGTGGTCAAGACTACTCCCGCCGGTATTCCAGTTCGTGTGGGTGACCTGGCCACGGTTGAGCCCGGAGTGCGGCCCTTGTACACCATCGTTCACGCCAATGGGAAGCCCGGCGTGCTGCTCAACATCAATCGCCAACCGGACAGCAATACCGTGCAGGTCGCGGATGAAGTTCACGCCGAAGTTCAGCAGATAAGAAAAACCCTGCCCCCCGGTATCGAAATCAAACCTTTTTACGATCAGTCGGAAATCGTCTCCGCATCGATTAAGAGCGTGCGTGACGCCATTCTCATCGGCCTGATTCTTGCCTCCATAATCCTGGTCTTGTTCCTGCGCGACTGGGGAACCTCGATCGTCGCGGGTCTCGTTATTCCCGTGACCATTGCGGTAACTTTCATCGCGCTCAAGCTGCTCAACCAGAGCTTCAATCTGATGACTCTGGGCGGTCTGGCTGCCGCCGTAGGTCTGGTCATCGATGATGCCATTGTGGTGGTGGAAAATATCGTGCTGCATCGTGATGCCGGCCAGTCGCGCCTGCAGGCAATCCATAGCGCGCTGCAGGAAATCACCGTTCCACTGATTGGCTCCACGGTCACACCAATTGTTGTTTTCCTGCCACTGATTTCGATTACCGGGGTGACGGGAACCTTCTTCCGCGCCCTGGCAGTGACCATGGCGGTTTCTCTGCTTACGTCGCTGGCCCTGGCGCTCACTTGGACGCCCAATCTTAGTCAGTACTTCATCAGGTCAGAATCGAAGCTGCCCTTGCCCGCGAATGAACCCGTGTCAGAAGAAGAGTCCATCGAGCGCCTGCTGGCGGTCGAAGATGCATCCCTGAGTGGATTCTTTCTGCGCGTCGTCAACTTCCAGGAAAAGTGGCTACGCCGGGCGCTGAAGCGACCAATCTGGCTCGCGGGGTTAAGCGCAGTGCTCATCGTTGGGGGTTATTTGTGCTATCGCTTCTCCGGTTCTGACCTGCTACCAGAGATGGACGAGGGAGGCTTCATTATCGATTACATCATGCCCGCGGGGAGTTCGCTGGCGGAAACGGATCGCGTCATCACCCATATCGAGCAGATGCTGCGGAAAATTCCCGAGGTTCAAAACACCTCGCGGCGCACCGGACTGCAACTGGGGCTGGCCGCCGTGACCGAAGCTAATACTGGCGATATCTCGGTCAAGTTGAAAGATAAACGTGATCGCGGCATCGAAGAAATCATCGATGAGGTTCGCTCAGATATTAAGCGGGAAGAACCGGCCCTCGACGTGGAGTTTATTCAGGTGCTGCAGGACATGATCGGCGACTTGACCAGCGCCCCCGAGCCCATCCAGATCAAGCTGTTTTCTCCCGACGCCGCCCTGCTGGGGCAATGGGCGCCGAAAGTGGCCGATGCCATCGGCAAAATTCCCGGCGTGGTCGACGTTCTAAATGGAATCGATAACACTATCAGTGGCCCGGCGGTGACTTTCCAGGTCGATCCCTTGGTGGCGGCACGCGCCGGATTCACTCCCGAAGAACTGGCGACCGACGCCTCCGCCATTTTGGAAGGCGAGCCGGCAGCCACACCCATTGTGTCGAACGATCGCGCCTACACTCTGCGCGTGCGCTTCCCGGCCGGCTACCGCTCCTCCCTGGACGCGATGAAGAATACCCTGCTGACCAGTTCCAGCGGCAAGACTGCTACCCTCGGTTCCCTGGGTACGATCAGTGAGAATCCCGGTCAAACGGAGATTCGACGGGAGAACCTGCAACGCGATGTCGCTGTGACCGCCCGCCTGGAAGGGCGCGATCTGGGCAGCGGAATGAGTGCTGTCCAGAAGACAATCAATTCCCTGCACCTGCCGTCGTCCATTCGCGTGGTGTACGGCGGCACTTACGAAGAGCAGCAGAAATCGTTTCGCGACTTGATTTTCGTCTTTGCTCTGGCGATTCTGCTGGTGTTCATCGTGCTGCTGTTCGAGTTTGGAACGTTCGCCGCGCCCGTCGCGATTCTCGCCTCCGCGCTGCTTTCCACTTCCGGCGTGTTTATTGCTTTGCTGGCGACCCAGACCACTTTCAATATTTCCTCATTCATGGGATTGATCATGGTAGTTGGGATCGTGGCCAAGAACGGCATCCTGCTTCTGGACGCAGATCAGAAGTTCCGCCGGGCCGGGCTATCGAACCAAGATGCGATGCTGCAGGCCAGCCGCCGCCGCTTGCGGCCAATTGTCATGACTGCGCTCGCCACTATTGCCGGCATGCTTCCGCTGGCATTCGCGATCGGGGCGGGTTCACAGATGCTGCAACCGCTCGCGATCGGGGTTATTGGCGGAATCCTGATATCCATGGTGCTCTCACTGATCATCACGCCGGCCGTGCATTTCTACCTGACGAATGGGAGGGGACGGAAGACGGTTCCCGCGGAAATGTCGCCAGTCGCATAGACGCTACTCACGTTTCGGCCTGTCGCTTTACCCGGCTCAGAACTCCGGCACCATTGGCCTGGGCCTTTTCCTCTGCGACAGATTTTCCTACCTCTTGCTAACCGAGGGGAGCCGAGATAGTCTAACTCGGTTAACGAGAGGAGATTTCGTGAGCAAGCCCGCCGACCTGGTCCAGGGCACGCTGGACATGCTGATTCTCAAGATCCTGGCCTTGGAGCCGCTAAATGGCTGGGCCATCAGCCAACGTCTGAAGCAGATTTCCAGCGACGTTCTCGGCGTTAGTGATGGCTCTCTTTATCCGGCGCTGCACAAGCTCGAACATCGAGGTTGGATTCGAGCTCAGTGGAAACCCAGTGAGAATAATCGGCGAGCTAAGTTCTATTCGCTCACTCCTGTGGGGCGGAAGCAACTCGATGCCGAAACGGCGAACTGGAACCGCGTCTCCGCTGCCATCTCCGGCATAGTGAGGCTGAAGGAAGCTTGATATGAATATCGAACAATGGTTCTACTCTTTTCCCGTCCGTCTGCGTTCGTTCTTCCATCCCAATCAGGTGGATGAAGAGATGAAACAAGAGCTTCGCGAGCATCTGGACGAGCAGATCAGAGAGAACGTTGCTAAAGGCATGTCGCCGGAAGAGGCACGCTATTCAGCCAAGCGCGCGATGGGCGGAATCACCCAGCTCGAACAACAGTGCCGGGATGCGCGCGGTGGAAGTTTTATGGAAGATTTCGTTCAAGACTTGCGGTACGGCTTTCGGCAACTGCGCCGCAGCCCAGGCTTTTCGATACTCGCGATCCTGTGTCTGACTTTGGGCATCGGCGCGAACGCGGCGGTGTTCAGTTGGGTCGAAGGCATCTTGTTCCGTCCCTACCCGATGGTCGCGCACCAGGAGCGGCTGTTTGCGGTCGCGGGCATGGTCCCGGGAAAGAGAATTGACGGGCTTTCCTGGCCCGATTTCCTTGACCTGCGCCGGGAGTGCACCTTATGCGAGGACGCCTTTGTCACCACTATCAGAAGCAGCACACTGAATGTTGGCGAGCGAGCCGAAGTCACGACCGGCAGCATCGTCTCGGCCAACTACTTCGACGCGCTCGGCATTCATCCGATGCTCGGGCGGGGCTTCGAGAGGGGCGAGGATACGGGCAACAATTCCCATCCAGTGGTGGTGATCAGCTACCAGTTTTGGCGCAATCGCTTCAAAGGCGATCGCGACATCATCGGTAAGACCCAGCGCCTGAATAATGTGCCGCACACGATTATCGGCGTCGCTCCCGAGGGATTCTACGGAACCTTTGTAGGCAGAGCGATGCAGTTCTGGGTTCCTGCCTCCATGGAGGAAACCTTCGACGGTGGTGGCTACAAACTTGAGGACCGGGGCGCGCGATGGATAGAATCCTATGTACGTCTCAAACCGGGCGTAACCCGGTCGCAAGCACAGCAGCAGATTTCTTCCATCGCCGTCCGCCTGCAAGCAACTTACCCGCCTACGAACCGTGGCCGCGGTATCGGCATATGGCCGCTGTGGCAGACACCGTTCAACCATGCCCGTACCATGGGGCCGACACTCGAAGTCATGGTGGTCGTGGTTGCCTTTGTGCTGCTCATCGCCTGTGCCAATGTGGGCAATCTGCTCCTGGTCCGCTCCTTTATCCGTCGGCGTGAGATGAGCGTTCGCCTGGCGATTGGAGCCAACCGCCGCCGCCTCGTGAAGCAGCTCCTGACGGAAGGCCTGATCCTGTCGGCGCTCGGAACAGGCGGAGGATTCTTCATGGCGTATTGCTGCCGGGAGCTTCTAGTCATCTTGCTGCCCTTAGGAAGAAATATGTACTTGCCGGGAGCGATCGATGGTCGGGTCATGGCGATGAGCGCCGGCATTTGCTTGCTAGTTACGTTCATGATTGGCCTGGTACCGGCATTGCAGACCTTCCACGTTGACTTGGCCGGCCCCCTGAAAGCAGAAGCGGGAAGCGTGGTTGGTGGCGCTTCAAAAGGCTGGATTCGATCGGGCCTGGTCATTTTTCAGGTGTGTTTGAGTTTCATTTTGCTGGTCGGGGCGGCTCTCTTGCTCGAAAGTTTGGAAAAGGTTCGGAATACCAGCCCGGGTTTCAGTACTACCAACGTTGTCACGACGGGAGTTTCGCTGGTGGCCGCAGGATATGACCAGCCCCGGGCAAGGACTTTTCAGAACGAGCTGATTGACCGCTTGAGTGCCGTTCCCGGCGTCGAGTCCGCCGCCTTTGGCAGCGTGACACCCTTGGGCTATCGCGGGTTTTCTTCTACTCCGGTTGCGGTCGATGATTATCAGCCTTCTGCCAATGAGCAACCCGAGGTGGAATATAACCAGGTCAGTCCAGGTTATTTCACGACCTTGGGGATTCCTCTTTTCTCCGGCCGTGAGTTCACGCGCAGCGATGATGAAAACGCGCCCCTGGTGGCCGTTGTGAATCGGACTATGGTCGACCGGTACTGGCGCGGTCAGGACCCGATCGGGCGGCGTTTGCAAGTGAAAGGACGCTGGGCACGGGTCGTAGGTGTCGTGGCTGATTCCAAATATGAAAGCATGGCTGAGACGCCAAGACCTTTCTTCTATGTACCGCTGCGCCAGGATTTCGATCGAGAGCCGGATTTGTTCATCCGCACTACCCAACCCCTGCAGAGCACCATGGCTGCGGTTCTCCGTGAGGTTCGCGCGTTGGATCCGAACCTTGCCCTTTACGAGACGATTACGCTACAGGAACAAGTGAACCGGGCCGCCTCCGCGCAGCTTGTTGCCGTCACCTTAGTTTCGACTTTAGGAGCCTTGGCGCTGCTGCTCGCCGCGGTGGGTCTCTATGGAGTGATGTCCTATGCCGTCGCGCAAAGCACGCGCGAACTGGGCCTGCGCATGGCCCTCGGCGCCGACGCGGCGAACCTGCTTCGACTGGTGATGGCGCGCGGGCTGCGATTAACAACCGGGGGGGTCCTTTTGGGGGCAGTCGCCGCGTTGGTCCTCACCCGATTACTGGGACAGCTTCTTTATAGGGTCAGTCCGCATGATCCCGTGGTTTTCGGATCGGCGTTGGCACTGATGACACTTACCGCAATCTCAGCTTGTCTGTTGCCGGCATGGCGTGCCAGCCGAACCGATCCCGCCCGGGTGTTGCGGGATTAGGACCTGACACGCGAATGCGAGCGACCCTTTCGCTTGTGGAGTTCCCCAGTCTGCTGTAAAAGCTTCGTGACCAGCCCGGTCCAGCCGGTCTGGTGAGCGGCTCCGAGCCCTTGGCCGGAATCCCCGTGGAAGTATTCGTGAAACTGAATCAGCTCTTGCCAGTGGGGATCGGATTGAAATTTTCCCGTCGTTCCATTCGCTGGGCGCCGCCCCTGCTGGTCGCGTAAGAAGATCCTGGTCAGACGTTGCGAAAGTTCGGCGGCGACTTCCCACAGAGTCAGCCTGTTGCCCGACCGCGCCGGAAATTCAACCTTGAACTCGTCCCCCCAATAGTGGTGAAACTTCTGTAAGGATTCGACCAACAAAAAGTTGACCGGGAACCAGATGGGGCCGCGCCAATTGGAATTCCCGCCGAACAAGCCAGTCGTAGACTCCGCCGGCTCGTACGCAACCCGGTGTTCCGTGCCATTCACGCCCAGCGTGTAGGGATTCGCGAGGTGATAACGAGAAAGCGCTCGCACGCCAAAGGTGGAAAGGAATTCCTCTTCGTCCAGCATGATCTCAAGAATCCTGCGCAATTGATCCTTGGTTGCGATCGAAAGCAACCGGCGTTCCCCCATACCCGCAGCCCGCATGCTTGCAAGGCTGCCGGTTAGATCAGGCCGGTTGTCGACAAACCACTCCAGCCGGCGCTTGAAACCTGGCAGACGCTCCAGCAGTTCGGGCTCAAGTGTCTCGACGGCAAAAAGCGGGATCAGTCCGACCATGGAGCGGATGCACATGGCGTGCTTGCGGCTGTCGGGAAACTTCAGCACGTCGTAAAAGAAACCATCCGCTTCGTCCCACAGCCCAACCCCGTCATGACCGCGGTGGCTCACAGCATGCGCGATGTAAACGAAATGTTCCCAGAACTTGCTGGCAACGTCTTCGTAGGCGGGGTCTTCCCTGGCCGACTCCAGTGCAATCGCCAGCAGGTTGAGCGTGTACATCGCCATCCAGCTGGTGCCGTCGCTTTGCTCAATCGAACCTCCCGTGGGTAAGGGCGCATTTCGATCATTGGAAAAGCAAATTTGATTACGATTGGATATTGCTCTGTCCAAAATGTCGAATCAGTGGTTATCACATTCCTAAAATCAATAACGATAAATGCACCTGTGAAGTCTCCACGCGAGACGAGGTTGAGACTAGCTCTGGACACGACGTTGGACAGCGCGAGCACGTTGGACATCGGTTGGACACAAACATCGGCGCGCACTCACGCTAACTGGTGCCGGGAGGGGGAGTCGAACCCCCAAGGTACCAAGTACCGGCGGATTTTGAGTCCGCTGCGTCTGCCAGTTCCGCCATCCCGGCTTGGGTGGGATCCCTGACGGATTTAAGGTTAATTGAGTTTCGCCGCCCTGTCACCTATCCAAGAATAGGCTACGAATGCAGTTTTGCTTTTTCGTGCAGCTAATCTGGAAAGTAAAACTGCATGACTCAAAATCACGAATCCCGATCACGAACCCTGACGCAACCCTGATCGAGCAAGACGTTCTCAGCCAGACGACTTGCGCCTCGTGACCCAGACACGGTTCGGTAAAGACCCTGCAACCGGATTGAAATGTCACTTCCAGCCCGTATTTCCAGGTCGTAGTGAGAGGCAATTGCTTCCAAGCGGTTTGCCAAGACGACCGCACGGGAAGAGCAGGCTGACCTGCCCCAGACACTCTGTTTGACGGTGTACTCCCCCGCTCCTATAATGTTTCTACCCGCACCCCGAAGATGGTTTCCCGCGAGGGAGATCGGCACGCGTTTCGGTTCGGTGAAAGAGCCGGGAGAGCCGGCCTGCCTGCCCCGGTTGACGGCCTGGTTTTATCTGGTGCTCGAGCCCAGCCGATGCTGGGAGGAATGGTTTCGAGAATCCCGAGACAAGTCTCCAAGGAGTCCAAAGCGATCCGATGAACAGCAAGATTGTGCAAATGCTCATGGTAATGGCGCTGGTAATTCCCATTGCCACTCTGGCCCAGACTGACAGCGCCGCTGCCGCGACCACACCGGCGCCATCCACTACTACTGCCACCGCGCCTGCCCTCGGCGCTGCCAAGATTGGTGTTATCAGTATTCAGGATGCGATTCTCGCCACCAACGAAGGGCAAAAAGATTTCGAAGCCCTGGGCAAGAAGTTCGAGCCCAAGCGGAATGAGATCAAGTCACTGAACGACGAGATCGAAAGCCTCAAGAAGCAACTTGATACGCAGGGCTCGAAAATGAATGACGAGTCCCGCAACAGCCTGGTGCAGCAACTGCAGAGCAAACAGAAGAGCCTCAGCCGCACTCAGGAAGATGCGCAAAACGATTTTGTCGGGCAGCAGAACGAAATTGCCCAGAAGATTCTGCAGAAGCTTGGCCCGGTAATCGACAAGTATGCCAAGGAGAATGGCCTGAGTCTTATCATTGACGTCTCCAAGCCGTGGCCGGATGGACCAGTATTGTGGGCCAATCAGACGGTCGACATCACCAAGCCGATCGTCGAGATATATAACAACCAATCTGGAGTGCCGGCGGCACCTTCAGCAGCCAGGAGCGGAAGCACAACGCGACCGGCCGGGGTGACAACCAGGCCATCGACGCCTGCAACCAAGCCGACGACGTCGGCGCCTCCGAAATAGTTCGAGGCTGCCTTACCTTTGAGGCCACACTTACAGGTGTGGCCTTTTTACTTGAGGAGGCGGAGTTCACATCAATGGAACGTCAAAATCCAGGAAGATTTATTCCGTATCCCTTTATCCTTTGTCATTTCAGCGTACTCACTTATCATATCTCGCAACAAATCTGGTAACTCAATGGGTCCTCAAACAGCCGAGGCTTGAGTCTGCCCAGATTGGAGCGCAGCAAAAGGAGAAGACATGAAAACCTTCCTTGCCATCGCGGCAATTTTAGCGTGGTTTTTTGGAGTGATGCTTTTGCTGAGTCCAGCGAAGTTCTATACACCGACTGGCATAGTGATGACTCCTTTGCTTGCCACGATCGCGCAGGCCCACGGGGCAACCCTGGTTGGCGTGGGTGTAATCGATTGGCTTGCGCGCTCGGCTGAGCACAAGGGACTTATGGCAGTGCTGATCGGCAATCTCGTCGTGCAGGTACTTTCGCTCTTTGTCGTGCTTCGCACCATGCAGTTGGGAGCGGGAACGGCCGTCGTTCCCGGCGTGGTCATTCACGTTGTGCTCGGCGCCTTCTTCCTGTTCTTCATCATTCGCGGACAGAGCCAGAGAAGAACCGCATCAGCCACATAAAACGCGTGCACCCTAGTACAGGCCCGCGATCACTGCAACAATCCGTTAACTTGCCGTGGCCAAGTTACCGTGGACTTCTGGCCACGCTTTTTGTTTGGGCGACGGCAGCTGTGTTGGTATTCCGGGTCTACTGGAATGTCGCCAAGTACGCCGTAAATCTGTTTTTCCTCGATGACTGGGTTTTCTACGATGTGCTTAGGGCCAAACTTTCTCCCTGGCAGATTTTTGATTTGCAGCACGGTCCGCATCGCGAAGGACTCGGCCTGCTCGTAGTGAGCCTCCTGCTCAAGCTCACACGTTGGAGCACCAGGGTCGAATGCTTCGCCATAGCCAGCGCAGTCGTGCTAGCGATGTTACTGGCGCTGTTGCTCAAGAGGAAGCTACTGGGACCATTTGTCTATTCGGATGTGGCCATCCCCGTTTTGTTTCTCACTTTAGCGCAGTGGGAGATTTTTTTTGGTGGACCAGGACCGTCGCCGCAAGCGTTTCCTCTCCTCCTGATCGTCCTTTATTGCCTGGCATGGCTGCCCGAGGCCCCATGGATGCGATATGGGCTCGTCGTTGTTGTCAATTTCCTGCTCACGTTTACGGGATATGGTTTTTTCATGGCGGGAATCACCGTAGTACTTCTACTCATTGAGTGCTGGCGCTGTGCCGGGCTTGGCCATCGCACCCAAGCGCTTGCGGCAGGCGCCGGTTTAGGGGGCGCTGCGCTAACGCTCGCAGCATTCTTTCACCGGTACACGTTCAACGCCGCTGCCGGCTGTTTTAGCTTTCCCTACGGCAGCCTCATTCACTACCCCTGGTTCATGGCCTTGATGCTGGCTCGGTTCGCAGGCATAAAACACAATCTCGTGCTCGCGTCCATTCTAGGTATTATCGCGCTCATTCTTCTGATCGCACTTCTGTTCTGGCATTTTTTGGCGCTGTTTCGAAAATGCCCAGCCCGCACCACGGTCGTTATCTTCTCTCTCATTGGGTATACGCTGGTGTACGCCACCGCAACCGCGGTAGGACGAATCTGCTTCGGCATCGAAGTTGCCGATTCCTCGCGCTACATGACCCTGCTCATCCCAGGGTTACTGGGATGTTATTTCTATCTGCTGAAGCTTTCTCCAGGCCTACGCCGCAACCTGCTGCTGGGTGTGTTCGTCTTAGCGGTTCTTCCCGGTTGCATTCAACGAAATCATAAAGAGATTGAATTTGTGAGCGCCAGCCGGCGAGCGTGGCAGCAGTGCTATGTCAGGACCGAAGAGGTTAGTTTATGCACCGCGAGTTTAGGCTTGCAGATTTACATTCCGGGATTGGAATCACAGTTGCGCGAAAAACTGAACTACCTCAAGCAGAACCGTCTCAATCTGTATGGCGATGCTCGTAATTGAGCTGCTGTTTCAGGCGAAAGATTCCCCTATTCAACGACTTCGATCCTATCGAGCAAGTCTGGTAGTGTCGTTCCAGCAGGCCATGTTAAAGATGCCGGAACCCGCCGTTTTCTATTCCAACATCGATGGTCGCGTCTTTGCAGCACGGCTCGCCGGGACTTCGGAATGACGAGCTACGGGCTGTAAAAGAGGGTGCCTTCGAGGACTTGCGCCTCGCAGGCCGCATCCCGCGAATGGAAATGGTCGGAGCCGTACAGGCAGCGCTTGATCGGGATCAGTCCCGGACCAGCATTCTTGAAACCATACCCATACATGCCTAGAACCTGCTGCCCTTCACAGTTCGAAGCCGCCGACAGGAAATGGTCTACTGCCCCAGCCCTGCAGAGATATATGGGTTTCATCGCGCTCGTTGCATTATACGGGGTTGCCAGCTGGAACCAACCGGTACCAACGTTATATTCCGCCCGGTACGGGGTCCCAGCGAAGCCTATGAAGGTGATACTGTGATCGTAGGGATTAGTGTTCAATGTTCGCCAATAGATGCCTTGAAGCGAATCGCGTGCACCGGAATATCCAATCATCGCGTTATAGTTCGAGTCGAAGAGCACGTCGAGTCCGGCGAACGTTACCGCGCGACAGCCCGTGTAAATGCAGATACGTATAAGATCCCAGTAGGTTGAGCGCTGCAGGTTCTGATCGGAACTGGTGGATTTGATCTCGCTCAGATCGACAGCTAGCCCGCAATTTCGAAAGCGTGCAACGTTATTGAAAAGATCACCAAAGTACCCGGTCGGAACTCTCCCTTCAAATGCCACTCCGTGAATCGGGATGCCACGCGCGCGCATTCCGGTTGGGCCGCAGATGTAGTTGTAAACAGCAGTCGACTTTGTGTTGATGCCCTCGATCCCGTAATCATTTAGGAAGAGCAGCGCGCTCGGGTCTGCTGCGTGGGCGGTTTGGAAAGCGAGGTCGATGTACCCTGCCCCGATCTTATTGAGAAAGACCGTGCCCCGGAGAGTGCCGTTATCATTGAAAGGTTCATTGACGACCTCCCAGTCCGGAACCCGATTCCTAAGGTGGCCGACCTCCGCGTTGATGTGGTTTACCATTGCAGTCCGCAGATCCGAAACCGAGTTCACCCATGCGGGGGCATCTCCATGCCACACGAGCGCGCCCCCTTTGATACGCTGGCCGTGAGCATCCGCGTGTGCGACATCGGAATCAGCGCCCGAGAAGTTGTAGTTTCCCTGGTTCGGCTCGGTGTAGCTCCAGCCCATCTCAGCCGAGTGAAAGTAGTTGAATTCCCGATCGAGGGTGCCGAGATAACGGGTGTCGGACGTGCGTGCCGGCCATGCAATCGATCCTACAAACATTGCGTTTTCCTGCGCGGCTCCCCGCAGGGTCGAGCGGGGCGCCGTGCCAACGACGAGGAACTTCTCCCAGTTGCCCACGGCCGTGCGGTTCGCGATGAGGGGTGACGCGCCTGAATTATCGGCCGTGACGTACCTGCCATTCCCCATGGCGAAGAGGGCGATGTACCCAGCACCCTGGTCCACGGCCTGGAAGGTTTCCCAGGTACCAACGGCGGTGTGGCTCGCAATGAGGGGTGACACGCCTGAATTATCGGCTGTGACATACCTCCCGTTCGCGTCCGAGCGAAGAGCGATGTTGCCATTACCTAAATCGAACACTTGGAACGATTCCCACAGACCCGCTGACGCACGGTCCGCAATTAGTGGACTGACTCCGCCGCGCTCGGCACTCACATATTTCCCGTTCGCCAGTGCCTGAAGAGAGATGCGTTGACCATTTACTAGTGCTCCTGCCTGCTGAGAACATCCGCCGATCAGGAACACCGATGTCGCACGCAATGATATTTTTCCCAAACGCCCATTGCGAAGTGCATCCCGACGCCCTCAATTTGTCCCGCAGGTCCTTCTGATTGTTAACGGACCATCCGGTTTGGAATAGCAGTACCCTTTCCGCCGGTGGCGCTCCGAATGCCCTGCGTGCAGCCGAGACCTCCGATTCCAAGTGCTCCGCCGAGAGTAGCCACTCCACGTCGCTGCGATAAACGCGGTATCCGCCACACTCGAAATTCTGCGGGTTCTGCCGAAACGGGAACACGTCATCGCGGCAGAAGTAATAACGAAAAGGAAACACACTTTGCTGGTCAACCAATACCATTTCTCCTGCCGGGACCGTCTGCCGGACATACGTAACTGCTCTGTGCATGAACGTGAGGCTCTGCTGCGGTGGACGTATGCTGGGTCCAGCAGGGACTGGGGCAAGAATGCAAACCAGAGCCATGCCGGCTGCCACGGTTGGAGCGAATTTCGCATAATTCCCCAGTAGCGTGACTAAGCCGACCACCGCGGCTAGCACGACGAAGGGGAGAAGGAAAATTGTGTGGCGTGTTCCACCAAAGGGATATATCCCGCCTAACGACAGCGCCCAGCAGAGCACCGCAGCAAACATGCTAGTAAATCCAATTGGTCGAGAGACGCGAATCGGAAAATGCCTGCCGGTCACCAATGAAACCAGACCGATGACAAATAGCAGGAGCATGATTGATCCGATCACCGGCTGGCCGAAAAGGAAGTGAAAGAAACGATACGTGTTCGTCGCTAAAAAGGACACAACTGGGTCACCGGAATGATAGAACAGCTTTCTCAGCCATGAGCCGCTGATGCCCCTCTCAAACACAGGCACGTGCGTTTTGTAAAAAAACAGCGCGAGGCCCACGAAAACCAGCTGACCGAAAACCCAGGCAACAATGAACCGGGAACCGGAGCGCAGTTCGTCAAAGCGGAGCAGGGTGTAAATGCCGATGCACACTGTAAACAACAATGCGCTGTACTGGACCGACAGACCCAGCCACAACGCGGCGGAAAACAGCAACATCTCGCGTACGGACAACTTCTCCAGTGCGCTCTCCAGGAAATAAAACGCAGCCATGATGAACAACAGCAGAAGAGAATATTGGCGTACCTCGGATTCCAGCGAAAACAACGGCGGAACCAGGGAAAACAAGACTGCTCCGGAGAGTGCGATTGTGTCATCAGCAACTTTGGAGAGCCATTTGTAGCCGAACCAGCAGGACAGAGTTCCGGCGATGACGGAAGGTAGCCGCAGCGCGAACTCGGACCTGCCCAGAGCCTTTAGGGAATAAATGCAAAATAGCAGCAGCGGGGGATGCATGCTGCCAAGGCTGGCATGATAAACATCCCACAAGGACTTTTGATTTCCCTGGAAATAGTTAACGGCCTCGTCGGGATCTAAATAGGTTGTCGAAGCGACGATCAGGCGTAAGAGGAAGCCAATTCCAATTACTACGAGTGGCAGAAACTTGTCGTATGAAGTCGATGGTCGTGTGATCGAAAGCGTTGAAGAGCGCCTCTGTCGACTTCCTGAAGCTGCAACCAAGGATTCTCCCGGCAGTACTGAAAGATTCGTGCTGCTAAGGCCGGCTATACAGACGCACATCGATTCCAGTAAAGCTCTTCCTCTCGACATTGGCATATTGTTTGCCAAACAACTTATCGATGAATTTGGTGGTCGCATCCGGGCCGCTGGGCGTGGTGTTGTAAGCCAATACGACCCACACGCGTCGATAGCTCTCAGGCACGGTTTCCAGGAATGCATCCGCCGCGTGACCGGCATAAAAATCTTTGTATTTAAGCTTCTCGCCGTGTTCGGGGTAGATCACGCGCGGGTAAGTATTCGCCGCGATGCGGCTGCAGTAGTACTCGTACGGCATGCGGTCGATCGGCTGATGGAATAGGATTGCGTCTCCCGGCTGCGCGTGGCTGAGAATGTAAGCCGTAGCCGTGCGAAAATCCTCACGGCCAATATCAAAATCCTTTTGATAGAAGGCATAGACCGGCGGCAGCGACCAGGCCAGGAACAGCAGCAGAGCCGGGCCAATCAGCCATCGCGAGCGCAAGCGGTCGATCCCGGCGGCCGCAAGCAGAACCAGGGCGGGGAGAGTAAAGATGAAGTATCGGCCCAGAAAAAATGGCTTGATTTGCGAGATCACCCAGATGAACAGGATCGGAAACAAGAGCCAGAGCAGCAGATAGCGGTAGCGCCACTGATCGAACTCGACACGCAGTTGCAGCAACCCACGAAAAGCGGGCAGGATCCCGACAACGCACACGGCAAGGTACGCATACATAAGGCGGTCGCCGCCGTTGCCGGTGAGAACCAAGCCGCAAATGTGCAGGTCGATGAGGTGGGGTTTTGGCAACCAACGCAGCATGCCCACGCCGGTGGTGGCCACAAACAGAATTAATGGCGTAATCGCAATGGCGAACTGGCACCAATTCTTCTTCATTGCCGGCTCAAGCTCTTTTCGGTTCAGCAGCCGAAGCGACAACCATTGCACCACCACGAGTAGTCCGGCATAAAAATGGGCATACACCGCCAGCGTGCTGGTGAGCACGTGCTCGATGCGATTCTTGCGATCCGGAGTTTCCAGAAACCTCAAAAAATAGATGCTGGAGAGAACGCATAATAAAGGATAAAGCGAGTAACTGCGCGCCTCCTGGGCGTAACGCACGTGGTAGGCATTGATCGTCAGCAAGAAGGCAGCAATCATGCCCACGCGGGCGTTGAACATCTTCCTGCCCAAAACATAAACCGCCGGAATGGTGGCCAGCGCAGGTAATACGGATAACGTTCGGATATAAGCCTCGCTACTGCCAAACAGCAGCCAGGCGCGCAACATCGCGGTATAGAGCACCATGTTGGCTTCGTGCCGCCACAGGATGCGCAGAAAGTTATACCAGTCCAGACGAGCCATCTCGATGCAGACTGCTTCGTCCGCCCAGATATTTTTTGCGCCGATCGCATGGAATCGGAGCAGGGCCGCAATGATGGTTAAGAAACCGACCACCAGCCAGGGATAGAAAGCTAAAAGGCGTTCGGATCGCGCCTGCGGAGGCCCAGCAATACGCGGCTCTAAGGTCTCAGGAAGCGGCATGGGGAGGGCGTTTTACTGGCCGTGACGCGTGGTACTGCGTGCACCAGAACACGATCAGGATCAGCAGTTCCGCATCGATGGGATGACGGTATCGAGGATGAGCGAAAGTAATGTAGTAGACGGCCGGATAGCTCAACAGCAACAGCAAATACAATTCGGCTGCATAAAGCCGCTGCCGCAGTGCGATGATCAGTGCCCAAACCGCAAATACCGAGGAAGCGAAAAAGAAACTGGTCTTGACTTCGTAAAGCCAGGGATACCGCTCGGCGTGCGGTGGTCCAGCCCAGTAATAGCAAAAATGCGCAAATACGAGGAAGGCAAAATGTTTGGGATGCTCGCGGATGAAGGTTGTCGCCTGGTGAAGTTTGGCTTGGGCGTAAGCCGCCTCTCCCATCTGCTGGTAGGCTCTGAATTCCAGCACATTTTGCGTAGGATGCAGCCAGACCTGCCACATGCCGCGCGCATCCGGCGTATTGCCCAGATGAAGCTCGACGCCAAAATTCCCCCGTACCGGCATGAATTTATGAAAGACGAGGTAGTTACGGAGCGTCCATGGCATTAACGTCGCAAAGAAAATTACTGCTCCTACGGTAGCATTCCGAAAGAATGGTTTCCCCTGGCGAAACTGGCGATAACAAATCCAACATCCCGCGAAGGGCAGAAACGAAAGTTCAGCCGTATTGGTCAGCCCACTGACACCCCAGAGCAGTCCGTACAGTGCCCATCCCCGTGCAGTACTCGACTTCGCGAGATGCAGGGTAAACAGAAACAGACAGGTGAACAGCAGGGCTGAAAGCGAAGTGTCCCAAACCCAGCGGATGCCCCAGTAGATGGTGTACGGCACCAGCGCCCAGGCCCACGCCGACCAACGAGCCAGGCGCTCCCCGAAGGTCTCGCGCGCGATGAAATACACCGGGACACAGGTCAAAGATGAAAGCAGGGAATTAAACAACAGCGCGGCAATGACTGAGAGCCGCGTCCCGATTCCAAAAAGCAGAAAAAAGCCGCTCAGGACGAAGGGATAAACTGGGCCGAGCCACGCCGTTGGCCCGGTCGTGCCTCCAAACGGGTTGCTGAAGCCCTGACCAGAGGCCAATGAGGCGGCGATGTGAGCTGACTCGTCGTTGTCCAGCTTCATACGATAGGAATGGATTAGGACCATGCCCACTACACGCAGCAGAAATGCTATTAGCACCACCTTAATTAGGAACGCGCGCAGGGAAGGACCTGATAGGCGGGTCTCGGCCTCCGGGTGGGTGCTGCAGATAACTGAACTCTGGGGCACGGGAAGCAAAATTGTATCAGGTCAGCGGCGCTGGGCAGTGTTCCCGCATGCATGTTGACGTATGGAGTCAGCAGCTGATCGTAATTGATATGTAAGCCTTGTGAATCCCGTCCACGAAGAATGCAAGTGGTGCGTTCCAATTTGAAGCGATACTCCTATAAGAAATCCTCTTGACTAGTGAACAGTGTTCAGTATAATGAACATCGTTCACAATGCCAGCTACAGCCACCCGTCAAAGACACAAACTGGCGACCCGCGACCTAATTCTAAAAGCGGCACGCGACATGTTTGTTAGCGATGGCTACGAATCGTTCTCCATGCGGAAGCTGGCCCAACGTATTGGCTATTCGCCTGGCGCCATTTACGTGCACTTTCGAAATAAAGAGGAAATCTTTCAGTCTCTCGTCGAGCAAAGCTTTGCGCGTCTGTCTCAGGCGCTGAGCGGTTTGGAAGATCGTCATCGAGACAGCGATCCGGTTCGGCTGCTCAAGAAAGGTTTGTACACCTATGTCGAATTCGGGCTAAGGAATCCGAACGACTATCGGTTTGCTTTCTTGCTGCAGCCACCCGTGCAGACGGAGCCTTATAAGGTTCATCCCGCATTCGAATCTCTGCGCTATATGGTGGGCAGGTGCATCGGCGAAGGCAGGTTCCGGGAAGTGGACGCGGAGACCACCTGTCAGGCGTTATGGGCCGCAATTCACGGTGTCACCTCTCTGCTTATTCAGAGGCCGACTTTTCCGTGGGTGGGCCGGGCCAAGGTGATCGAGCAAGTCATCAACAATGCCGTGGATTGCTTGCTTGCGGAGGTGCCCGCAAGCCGCGAAGGAGTGCGTTATGAGTACTAAAGCAGCGACGAACAGCACCGTTCAGGTGGAGCAAGTCACGTCGATTGACGCGCAAAACGTGGTCAGGAGTGTCGGTGCGACGTCCGTGCGTCCGCGATCCTGGCCCTGGGTGATGCTGGGAGGAGTTTTGCTCTTGTTTTCCTATGGAGCGAATAACATTGCCCTGGCTGCGTGGTTAGCACCCGTTTTTCTGCTGCGCTTTGTGCGACTGCACAGGCCTCGCTTGTGGTTGCCATTGGTCTATCTCTTGGCACTGGGAGCCTCTGCCTTCCAGTTGCGCGGAATGGTACCAATACCCGGAATCGGCTACGCAATTTTCCTCGTAATCAACGCCATTCCATTTGTCATTCCTTATTTGATCGACCGCTGGCTGGTGCCACGCATTGGAGGAGTCGCCGGTACTCTGGTTTTCCCCAGCGCATGTGTCACGCTGGAGTACTTGAACTCCTTGGGTCCGTACGGAAGTTGGGGCGCCGTCGCCTACTCGCAATACGGCAATTTGCCATTGTTGCAGATTCTTTCCATAACTGGGCTGTGGGGAATCGCCTTTCTCATGGCCTGGTTCGCGTCGGCTGCAAACTTGCTCTGGGAGGAAGGCTGGAGTTCAATCCGGGCGCGGGCTGGTGCTTACGCATGTGGCATCACAATTATGGCGGTCTTGCTCTTGGGCGGCGCGCGCCTGGCGCTGTTTCCGGCGTCTGCGAAAACGGTAAGAATTGCTTCGTTGTCGAAGCGGCCCGTTGTGCCGTCCGCGAATGACGCCAGCTGGCAGCGGCTGTTGCAGAACCAGCCAACCGCAGACGATTTGGCGAACATGCGTGCGTGGGGCAGAGCTGTTGATGATGATTTGCTTGCTCGCGCGGAACTCGAAGCGCAAGCCGGGGCCAAAATCGTTTTCTGGGGCGAAGCAAATGCCCCCTTATTCAAAGATGAGGAAGCAGCCTTTGTCGGCCGCGGTTCTGAACTGGCATCGCGCTACCAGATCTATCTCGGCATGGCCGTTGGAGTCTGGAACACCGGCAAGAATCCACCGCTGGAAAATAAATTGATTCTGATCAAGCCGGATGGGCAGGTCGCGTGGCAATACAACAAGCTGCGGCCAGTGCCGGGACCGGAAGCCGCCATGCAGATTCGGGGCGATGGCCGGCTGCATGCACTGGACACGCCATTCGGACGGCTTAGCTCCGTTATCTGCTTCGACGCGGATTTTCCGCGTGTGCTCGCGCAGGCAGGTACGCTCGGAGCTGACATAATTCTTGATCCTTCGAACGATTGGCGCGCCATTGATCCTTGGCACACGCAGATGGCCAGCTTTCGCGTGATTGAGCAGGGAGTGAACCTGATTCGCCAGACCAGCAACGGACTTTCCGCTGCGTACGACTACGAAGGCCATCGCCTGGCCGCCATGGATCATTACCACACAAGCGATTACGTGATGATCTCCGAGGTACCGACCCGGGGAGTGCGCACTTTCTATTCGCGTTGCGGCGATTGGTTTGCATGGGCCAGCTTAGCCTGCCTATTGATGCTCGCGGCCCTAGCTCTCAAGAAAGGCACGCGACACGCCGCGTAGGACTATTTCTTTCGCGCTCCACCAGCAGATGCCGATAAGTGCGGCCGCACCAGAGGCGGCACCGCATCGATACTGATTTTCTGCTGTTTCGCTAAGACGTTTGCTGCCGCGGCAAAAATTCCATCTTCCTCATCGAAATTCTCAATTGTACTTTCACGTCCGTTCCCAGTACACACAACGGATGGCTGGACGCCAACAGCAGTTCTCGCTCGATCATGATGCTTGCGGCGTCGGCTTCGTCACGCAACTCGGTCGCTTGGCCTCACACGAGATCGTTCAGCGGGCGCTCACCGCGCTGGCGCGTCTCGCTCATCGCGGTGGCGTCGATGCGGATGGGCGCAGCGGCGACGGCGCCGGCCTGCTCACTGCCATTCCTCATGCATTCCTAAGAGAGCGCGCCCAACAAACTGGAATTGATTTGCCGAAAACCTTTGGCGTAGGCATGGCGTTCCTTCCGCGGCATGAGTTACTCGATGTAGATACTTCGATTGCCGCCGCAGCAAAGCAAGCCGAAATAAACTATCTGGGACGCCGGTCCGTTCCCATCGACTCCTCGATCATTGGCCCGCGCTCTCTGGATTCTCTCCCCGATATCCAGCAGTTTTTCTTCACCTCTGGCGAGCACAGCTCAAGTCTCGACGCGCGCCTTTTTCTCTTCCGCAAGTTACTGGAGACATCCGCGCCCAGCGTTTATTTCTGTTCTTTGTCCACGCGCACCATCGTCTACAAGGGCCTGCTCACTCCGCAGCAACTGGGCGCGTTTTATCAGGATCTGTCGGACCCTGAGTTCGCAAGCCCATTCGCAATCTTTCACCAGCGATATTCGACCAATACGCGGCCGAGTTGGTCATTGGCGCAGCCGTTCCGGTTCCTAGCCCACAATGGCGAGATCAACACCATCAGCGCCAACCGGCGTTGGCTACGGGCGAAACAGACCAGGGTGCGCGCTCAATTGGGCCTGCCGCCCGATTCGGTGTTGCTTCAGCCACGGATGAGCGACTCAGCAAGCCTCGACAATGCTTTCGAAATCCAGTTGCGCCTCGGCAGCACGCTTCCCGAAGCCATCTCGCGACTCGTTCCAGAGGCATGGGAAAACAATGCCAGCATCACCTCGGAGCTTCGCGACTTCTACGAGGCCAATGCACGCGAACAGGAACCATGGGATGGGCCGGCGGCGCTGATCTTCACTGACGGCGAGATGGTTGGAGCCAAGCTCGACCGCAATGGCCTCCGCCCCCTGCGCTACACAGTGACCGCAGACGGTTTGCTTGTTGTGGCTTCTGAAGCCGGCGTTTTGGATCTGCACGGCAAGCATGTCGTTGAACGCCAGCGGCTCGGCCCGGGAGAACTGCTGCTCGCCCATCCCGCCAAAGGAGTTCTGTTTCGGCCGAACGAAGTGAGTGGAGCTATCGCTCGAAACACGCGCCGGATAACCACCACATTCGTTCCGCCCACGGACGCGACCCTCGCCTCTACGCGCGAATGGAATCGGCTCATGGCGGGATCGGGCTGGAGCGAAGACCAGTTCCGCATCTTATTCCGGCCGCTCGTCGAGCGCGGCAAGGAACCCCTATTGAGCATGGGCGACGACGCTCCCCCGGCATTCCTGTCTCACCTGCCGCGGCCGCTGTGGGACTATTGCAAGCAGCGCTTCGCGCAAGTCACCAACCCGCCCATCGATCCCTTGCGCGAAGCTCATGTCATGTCACTGGGCGTGTATTTGGGCGAGGACACCGCGCTGGCTTCCCCGCTCCTGGATTCCGGTCAGGTGGACGTTCTAACATCGACATTCGCGCCCATTCAGCGGATTGATTTCACTTTCGATGTGGCGGGAGGCGTTGATTCGGCTCGGCAGGCCCTTGATGGTATTGCCGAACAGGCACAAACGGCGACAGCAACTGCCAAGCTGATACTCCTCAGTGACCGTCAATTGAGTGCGACCCGGGCCGCATTGCCGGCGCTGCTGGCCGTCTCGGCGGCTTGGAACGCGTTAGTGGATACCGGCGCCGGCGAAATCCCACTAATGATCGAAACCGCGCAGGTCATCGACACCCATCACCTTGCCCTTCTTGTCGCGAATGGCGCGTCTGGGGTACATCCCTGGCTGGCTCTAGAACTGGCCGCGCAATTGGCTCCGGAAGGGCCTGCGCTTTACCGCGCTGCTCTCGAGAACGGATTGCACAAGGTGCTGGCGCGCATGGGAATCTCTACCATCGCGAGCTATCGCAACAGCCAACTGTTCGAAATCATTGGCCTCGATACAGAACTGTGCTCGGAATTCTTCGCAGATGCAGGCCAGACAATTGGCGGGAAGAATCTGGACGACATTTTGCGGGATTACTTGTGCTTTCACAGCGCCGGCTTCAATACTCCGACGGCCGAATTTCGCGATCTTGGTCTGTATCGCTTCCGCCATAATGGCGAGCGGCACGGAAATTCTCCGGAACTCGTGCGGCGCATGCATCGCCACATCAAGTCCCCCGTGGCTGCAGCCCATGCATCGTACGCTGGATTTGCAGACACCCACGAACGTGTCGCCATTCGCGACTTGCTTGAGCCTAAAGTAAGTGAACAAGTGCCCATTGACGAGATCGAAAGCGAAGCATCGCTGCTGAGCCGGTTTAGCACGCAAGCCATGTCGCTGGGCGCTATTTCTCCTGAGGCTCACCGCACACTGGCAATTGCGATGAATCGCCTCGGCGGCCGCAGCAATACTGGAGAAGGCGGCGAGGATTTGCAGGTTTATTACGAAAATCCAGAAGCCAACAATCGGGTCAAGCAAGTTGCCTCCGGGCGTTTCGGCGTGACTGCCGAGTATCTGGTACATGCCGATGAGATTGAAATCAAGATGGCGCAAGGGGCGAAGCCCGGCGAGGGCGGCCAGCTTCCCTCGATCAAGGTGTCGCCCTACATTGCGCGCCTCCGGCATGCGGTGCCGGGCACGGCGCTGATCTCGCCGCCCCCACATCACGACATCTACAGCATCGAAGATCTCGCGCAACTGATTTATGACTTGCGCGCTGTCAATCCTCATGCGCGGATTGGCGTCAAACTCGTCTCCAGTTCAGGGGTTGGCATCATCGCCAGCGGAGTCGCGAAAGCCGGTGCGGACGTTATTACTATCAGCGGACATGATGGAGGCACCGGAGCATCACCGGTCACGTCCATTAAGAACACAGGTTTGCCCTGGGAGATTGGCTTGCGCGACGCGCACACGGCCCTGGTGCGGGCAGGCCTGCGCACGCGCGTGCGGTTGCGCGTTGACGGCGGGCTGAGATTCGCGCGCGATGTGGTGATCGCCGCCTTCCTGGGAGCTGAAGAATTTGGTTTCGGCACAGCGGCTCTGCTTGCCATCGGATGCGTCATGGCGCGTCAGTGTCACCTGAATACCTGCCCCGTGGGCATCGCGACACAGAGCGAACCGTTGCGCACCCGCTTTGCGGGAACCCCGGAGATGGTCGAAACATATTTTCGGACGCTGGCGGCGGATGTGCGGATCATCCTTGCAAACGTAGGTGCACATTCGATTGATGAAATCGTCGGAGCCGTAGATCGCTTGCGAGTACGCGATGACAGCACCGGAGCAAAGCTAGAGTCCCTCTTAGAACAAATCGTAGATGCCCCTCCACAATATGGCTGTCCGCACGAAGATAGCGGTGAACTACATGGACAGCTGAACCGGTTGGTGGAAGAACTTGAATCGCTGACACCGCGCAGTCACCGGTTCCAAATCAGCAACTCCGATCGCGCCATCGGAGCGCATTTGAGCGGCGAAGTGCTTCGACGCTTGGGAGCGTCAAGCCTTCCTCTAAAGGGCGTGGAGTGCGAGTTCTTTGGAACCGCTGGGCAGAGCTTCGGAGCCTTTCTGATATCCGGCGCCATGCTTCGGCTGAACGGAGAGGCGAACGATTACGTCGGCAAAGGGTTGCGTGGCGGGACGATCAGCGTCAACGCGGGCGCGGACGCTGCCGAGCGCGGTGATGTACTGGCAGGAAATGCAGTCCTGTATGGCGCGACGGCAGGCGAATTATACATTGCGGGCCACGCCGGAGAACGTTTCGCTATCCGCAACAGCGGCGCATTGGCCGTGGTCGAAGGCGTCGGCCAGCACGGTTGCGAATACATGACGGCGGGAGTTGCTGTGATCCTAGGTCCGACTGGAACCAACTTTGGAGCGGGGATGACCGGCGGCCTCGCGTACGTGCTTCGCTCTCCCGGTTGCCAGGACCGCAGCCACGAATCGGTGCGCTGGGCCACGCTGAGCCCCAGCGAACAGCGCTGCCTGCGTAAGGTCCTTCGCCGGCACGTGCAGTTGACGGGGAGTCCGCGCGCGGCGCGGCTTCTGTCGAGCGCAGCTCTTCCCTTGCTGCGAGT
>DASSIO010000258.1:0-45155 GCA_035691825.1 Terriglobales bacterium
GTTGCGGACGCTGACAATCAAGTCCTGCAGGATCGCCATTTGGGTCTCGGAGGACAAGTTAACCTGTGCTTCGTCAGCCTGAGGATAGGGGGCTAAGGCAATCGATTTATAGGGCGGTTTCCCGTCGTACATCGTTTGCCAGATTTCCTCCGTAATGAACGGCATGATCGGGTGCAGCAGTCGCAGCGCTGCTTCGAAAAGGCTGACCAGGTTGCCGCAGGCTATCCTAACTTCTCCGTCACTCGTTGAGGCCAAGCGCGGCTTGAGCAATTCCAGATACCAGTCGCAGAATTCTGTCCAGAAAAAATCGTAAATGTGGTTGGCTGCCTCATGAAAACGGTAGTCCGTCAGTTCCTCGCCAACTGTTTTGGCGGTGCGATTGAAACGCGACAGAATCCACCGATCTTCCAAAGTTCCTGCTTCGAACCCGACCACGCCACTCGCTGACGACCGATGACTGAGGGCTGACAACTGGTTCATAAACATGAACCGAGCCGCATTCCAAATCTTGTTGGCGAAGTTACGGTAACCTTCAGTGCGGCTTTCGTTGAAAGCGATGTCCGTTCCGGGGGCAGCCATCGCCGCCAGCGTAAACCGGGTGGCGTCCGTACCGAAACGATTGATGATCTCCAGCGGATCGATCACGTTTCCTTTTGTCTTCGACATCTTCTGTCGTTCGGCATCGCGAACCAGCGCATGGATATAAACATTTCTGAAGGGAACGCTGTCATCCTTCTTGTCGCCCCACCCGCTTTCCTTCTTGAACGCCGAATCCTGCTGGTGCCCGTGCATGAAATGGCAGCCAAACATGATCATGCGCGCCACCCAGAAAAACAGAATCTCGTAGGCGGTGATCAGGAGCGTCGTGGGATAAAAAACCTGCTGGTCGCGCGTCTTCTCCGGCCAGCCCAGCGTTGTAAACGGCAACAGGCCGGACGAAAACCAGGTGTCGAGCACGTCCGTATCTTGTTCCAGCTTGCTGCTGCCGCATTTGCATTTGGAGGGCGACTCGCGCGCGACAATCATTTCCCCGCACTCGCGGCAATACCAAACGGGAATGCGGTGTCCCCACCACAGCTGCCGGGAAATGCACCAATCCCGGATGTTATTCATCCAGTTCAGATAAATCTGCTTGTAGTTCTCGGGCGTGATGGTGATCTCGCCGCTCTCAACGGCTTTGATTGCAGGCTCCGCCAGGGGTTTGATCTTGATGAACCATTGCTCGGAGACGCGCGGCTCAACCACTGTGCCGCAGCGATCACACTTACCTAGCGGCACGACATAATCCTTGATTGAAACCAGAAATCCTTGGTCCTGCAGGTCGTCGACAACCCGCTGGCGTGCCTCAAAACGATCGAGATTCGCGTATGGGCCGGCGTTGGCGTTCATACGCGCATGTTCATCCATGACTTCGACCTGCGGCAGATTGTGCCGGCATCCCGCCTCGAAGTCATTGGGATCGTGCGCCGGCGTGACCTTCACCGCGCCAGTCCCGAATTCGGGATTCGCCAGCTCATCAAGGATGACCGGAATTTCGCGGTTCATCAGCGGCAGCAATATCTTTTTTCCGTGCAGGTGCTTATAGCGTTCATCTGCCGCATTTACCGCTACCGCCGTGTCACCCAACATGGTCTCGGGCCGGGTCGTCGCCACGGTGATGAATTCGTTTGTACCAATCACCGGATAACGAATTTCCCACAGCTTGCCGGGAACGTCCTCATGCTTGACTTCTAAATCGGAGATCGCCGTCTCGCAGCGCGGACACCAGTTGACGATGTACTTGCCCCGGTAGATCAGCCCTTCTTCGTAGAGCCGGACAAAAACCTCGCGCACCGCGCGCGAAAGATTTTCGTCCATGGTGAAGTACTCGCGGTGCCAGTCGACCGACGCTCCTAAGCGCTTCATCTGCTCGAGGATGGCCCCGCCGTACTCCCGCTTCCACTCCCAGACGCGCTCGACGAATTTCTCGCGCCCCAATTCGCGGCGCTTCTTCCCCTCTTTGGCGAGCTGGCGCTCGACCATCATCTGCGTAGCAATGCCGGCATGATCTGTGCCCGGCAGCCAAAGAGTCAGAAAACCGCGCATGCGGTGCCAGCGCACGATGATGTCCATCTGCGTCTGGTTAAGCATGTGGCCCATGTGCAAACGTCCTGTGACATTGGGCGGCGGCAGGAGCAGCGTAAATACGGGACGCGTCTCTCCCGGCGGAGGAGTCGGGACGCAAAACAAGTTCTGCTTGATCCAGTATTCGGCCCAGCGCGCCTCAATCGCGCCGGGCTCATACGCTTTGGGGAGATCGTGGGGCATGACAACAAGCCGTCAGCACTCAGCTATCAGCATTCGGCGCTAGCAGCTTCTCCCAGAAACAGAAAGTGTCTGGCACAGGGCTGAAATGCAGATGCTGGTGAATCCTTGATCTTACAGGCGCGCGGAAAAGAGGGTCAAACGGGGAGAGGGGTTCTTGGGCTTCTTTGGCATCGCTGCATGGGGGTGATCATCGCGCACGCCCAGATTTCGTCTGGCAGGCGATTGACTGATGGATAGCGGCTGACTGCTATTTCGGCGGCGGTGGCGGAGCCGGCTGCTGCTGCCCCTGCTGTCCTTTTTCTACTTCCTGGCCCTGATAGGTGATGCGCACCTTGGAGCCGAATTGCTTGTAGTCCTCGTATTTGACGATCTCACGAATCTTCACGTCCCCAGTCGAGAAGTGCAGGGTGTCGTCTGCGCGGGTGTAGGTGGGAAACCAGTACTTGTTGTCCACCTGTTCACGCCAGGTGGTGTAGCTGGGAAAGAGATTCTCATTGCCCTTCTTCTTGCGGATGTCGGGCACATTTTTGCCGTAGCTCTTTACGATTTGAAAATCGTGGTCATCGACCCAGATGCGCCCCTGAAAATAACGTTTCTTGCCCACGATCTGCTTGGGAGCGATGTCGAAAACGTAGCAGTGCAGCTCGTCTTCTTTCTGCTGCCCGACGTAGAGGATGTTGTACTCGGGAATCTCGTCGCTGGTGAGCACAAAGGGCAGCCGATTCTCGATGTCGTCCATGTCTTCTTCGGTCATCATGATGCGCTCAAGCGTAGGTTGCGGAGCAAAGACGACGTTCTTGACCTTATGTCCCTTGTCATCGAATGTGACATCGAAAACCTGGTGGTATTCGCCGTCAACCGTGTCGCCGTCCAACGTCTGAACCTTCACATCCTGGCGATAGGTGTAGTTCTCACGCGCCTCTTTGAACTGCTTTTCCTTGGCAGCAAAGCGCTGGATGATCTCCTCCGGCGTAATGCCCTTGGGTTGGGATTTGTCCAGTTCGCCTTCCTGGGCAACGGAAATAATAGGGACAAAAAGACACAGAGCCAAAACGGCCGGCAAAAACCGACGGCCAGCTAGGAACCCAGATTTCATAGAGATTACAGTCTACTCCACCCAGATTAGATGCGGGCTTTGGGGCGATAGCTGCTAGGCGAGTCGTCAGTCGTCGGCCGTCAGTCGTCAGGCCGCGATCAGTCATCCGTCTCTGGTCGTCGGTCGTCATGCCGGACCCGTCACGGTCTCAGATCTCCCGGCGTCGCTCCTCATGCTCATCATCTTTGCCGGCATTGGACTGTCTTGCCTGACGACGGAGGACTGAAAACCGACGACCAAATTGTGATCCCCGTCCTAATTTCCCCCTCGGCCTATGCTATACACTTGTCCGCTGCCCGGAGGTCTTATGGGGCGTGTCATCGTTGCTGTCTTATTGTTCCTTTCTTCAGTACCCGCCTTTTCCCAGACCAAACATCCATTCACCTTCGAAGACATGATGGCGTTGAAGCGTGTCGGCGAGCCCGTGCCATCACCCGATGGCAAATGGGTCCTGTTCAGCGCGGTAGATGTGGACTTGAATGCCAACACCCGCACGCCGCACGTGTGGATCGTTCCGCTGAACACGGAGCAAAAAGCAGGTCTCTCCACTTCGGTCGGGATGACAGGGGAACGGGAGATCATTAAAGATCAGGATGCGGATCGCCCGCGCTGGGCGCCGGATGGCAAGCGCTTCGCGTTCATCTCAACGAAAGATGGTGGCTCGCAGGTTTGGATCGCCGATTTCGATGGCGCGACGGGGACGGTCACCGGAGTGCACAAACTCACGGCAGTCGCCACTGAGGCCGCCGGGGAGCTCTGGTCGCCTGACGGAAAAAACATTGTTTTCACCTCGGATGTTTATCCGGAGTGCGACGGAGCGCCCGCCGACGAGGCCGCCTGCAACGCGAAGAAGCTCGAGGAGCATGAGAAATCGAAGGTCAAGGCCTTGATCTTCGATCGCCTGCTGTATCGGCACTGGAACACGTACAAAGAAGGCAAACGGACGCACATATTTGTAGTCGAGGCTCCCACATCTGCCAAAACCGGGCAGATGTGGGGCACCCCCGCCGTGCCTCGCGATCTGACGCCCGGCGACTACGATTCGCCCGTCTTCAGCATGGGCGGACAGGACAACTACGCCTTCTCTCCTGACGGCCAGGAGCTTTGCTACACCTCAAATCACGACAAGGTCGAAGCGATCTCGACGAATAACGATCTGTGGACGGTTCCGGTGAATTGGCCGGCAAATGCTACGCCTGCCGATGTGCTGGGCAAGACAAAGAACATCACCGCCGATAATCCCGCGAGCGATTCCACGCCGCTCTATTCCCCTGACGGCAAATACATCGCCTACCGCGCGCAGCAGCGGCCTGGATACGAAAGCGACCGGTTCCGGTTGATGCTTTATGACCGAAAGACGGGAGAGAAGAGGAATTTAAGCGAGATGTTCGAACGATGGGTAGGTACGGTTACATGGGCCCGGGATTCTCAAAGCATCTATTTCGTCTCCGAAAGCAAAGGTGAATCACCTATTTACGTGTTGCACTTCGAGGCGATCGGAAAAGGCCTTGAGGCACGATCAAACATCGCCGAACTCACGCCAGGCTTCAATGATGATCTAGCGGTCAGTCCAGACGGCACGAAGCTGCTATTCACACGCATGTCCATTAAAGCTCCAAATCAAATCGCCTTCTCTCTTGCGGATGGGTCCTGGGCAAAATTGGACAACGTTGCGCTCAGCTGCGCGGATTACACAGTGGCGAAAGAAATCTCATCATGCATTCGTCTCGTGATCAAAGGTGCAATGAGACTTGCTGATTTGAACAATGGCTCTCTCGCCCAAGTCTCCATGTCCCCCCTCGAGCCCTTCTGGTTCACCGGCGCCCACGGCGACAGAGTCGAAGGCTTCCTCGTCAAACCTCCCAATTTCGATGCCAACAAGAAATATCCGGTGAAATTCCTCATTCACGGCGGACCGCAGGGGGCATGGGGAGACGACTGGAGTTATCGCTGGAACGCTGAACTACACGCGGCCAACGGCTACGTGGTCATCATGATCAACTTCCACGGCTCAACCGGGTACGGCCAGAAATTCATTGACGCGATTAACGGCGACTGGGGCGGCGCGCCGTTTGAGGACTTGATGAAGGGCCTTGACTACGCCGAGCAGCATTATCCCTTCATCGACAAGGACCGCGAGTGCGCGCTGGGCGCCAGCTACGGCGGCTACATGGCTAATTGGATTCTCGGCCACACCAACCGCTTCAAGTGCATTGTTTCGCACGATGGTACGTTCAATACCGAATCGGCATGGGGCACGACGGAAGAATTGTGGTTTAACGAGTGGGAGTTCAAAGGCACGCCGTACACCAATCGGGCGATGTACGAGAAGTGGTCGCCGCACCTGGCAGCCGCCAATTTCAAAACGCCAACGCTAGTGGTTCACAGCCAGCACGACTACCGCCTTGATGTCTCAGAGGGATTCCAGCTCTTCACCACATTGCAGCGGCTGGGCGTGCCGTCCAAGATGCTGTACTTCCCCGACGAAGGCCACTGGGTGATGAAGCCGAAGAACAGCCGGCTGTGGTATCAGACGGTGAATGATTGGGTCGATCAGTGGACGAAGAAGTAGAAAACTATTCACCACAAAGGACACAAAGGGATCATAAAAAAAACGGCTGGGAAGAGTACCGATTCCTTCGTGTACCTTCGTGCCCTTTGTGGTGAACTCAGTAGTATTTCCCGCCGAAAGTGTAGCCCAGCGATATCCCGTAACGCACCGCTCTCCCTGAACTGAATTCTGCATTGTTATTGATCAGGTAAAGCCGTGCCTCGGGACGCACGAAGAAGTTGCCGAACGGATAGAAGCGGAGACCGCCGCCGAAATCGCCCATGAAGTGGCTACGGCTGGTGTAATTCGTGCAGCCGGTGAAGCCGCTGCAATTGATTCCAGTGTAGAAGCGCGCGCTCTCCGCGCCGATGCCGGCTAGAGCCTCTACGCCGAAGAATTTGCTGAAACGCGGCGCGTAGATCGCGTTGAAGTCCCAAAACAGGGGCCGGTACGGCAGCGCTCCGGCGTAGAGAGTCTTGCTGGTACGCCAAGCCACTTCGCCCTCGACTCCCAGGTTGCCTTTGATGAGGGCGTCGCCGCTGAACGACATGAAGGTGCCGCCCCTGAGGCTCTGCTTGAAATTTGTAAAGACGTCGGAAAAGTTGCTACCGGCGGAACTGACTGTGCCGAGTCCGATGGCCGCGTCGACTTGCTGTGCCTGCGCAAAGATCGTCAGCAGAAAAAAAGCAAACACCCCGACAGCGATTTTCAAGGTCTTCAAGAGTCTCCTCCGGGATACAGAGTAGTTGGATGAAGACTTGCTACCGAGGGATGCTCATGCATCACGACTCGGGGTCACGAATCGGGTTCCCACCCTCAGGGCTCGAACCGCAACGGCTGCCTGCGAAGTCGTCGGAAATCTGCCTAAGCAATGCCGAGCCGAAGATTGCCTCCAACTACTTTTTCACATCCAACGACCGTTCATGCCGACTGAAACTCAAACCCGTGCCTTGCTGGTCGATGCGCCCGCGGAGGTGCAAAAGACGCGCCTGCTGACCGCCATCGTAGTGGCCACCAACGTGGCCGGGAACGTAATGCTCAGCCTGGGCATGCATCAGGTAGGCAGAATCATCTCCGCTTCACCGCTTGATTACATCAAGGCATTCGCGGATCCGTGGACAGTGGCCGGCGTATGCATTCTTGTTGTCTGGATGATCTCTGACTTGGCTTTGCTCAGCGCTGCCGACCTCAGCTTCGTACTGCCGGTCACAGCCAGTGCCTACGTGCTGATCGCGATTGTGGGGCATTTCTTCCTGCACGACCGGATTTCCTGGGTACGGTGGGTCGGGATTCTGGTGATCACGCTCGGTGTGATCCTCGCGGAGGAAACGCCAGCCCGGACCACGGAAGGGCCGCCGGAGCGCCTGCTATGAGATGGATCCTCGTGGGCATCATCGCCTTGTGCAACACGGTCGGGGATGTGCTGAACACGGCCGGCATGAAGCGGCAGGGCGAAGTCGAAGACCTGAGTTCCCGGTCTCTCTTTCGGATGATCGGTCGAATTTTCCGAAATCCGCTGGTCTTGGGAGGTTTGGGTGCGCTGGCGGTTTCTTTCTTCGCGCTGCTCTCGCTGCTTTCGATCAGCAACGTCAGCTTTGCCGTTCCCGCTACCGCCATCAGCTACTTGCTGGAAACCCTGCTTGCCAAGTACGTGCTCAAGGAAGATGTGCGCTGGCGGCGCTGGGCAGCCGCTTTTCTAGTCGCGGGCGGCGTTGCCCTGCTGCAATGGTAATCTGATCGCCGGATTGTGCGGCCAGAGCAAGCGCGTCGACGTGGCGCTGGCTTGGCCGCCGCTTCTTAAACCCAACAGCACAAGACCAGCCACGACCAGCAACGTGGCCGCGGTTTTCGCCAACAACGCCATGCCGCTGAAGTTCTCGCGCAGCCAGCTCGGCTTCAACCGTGTCACGCCGTAGGCGCCTACAAAGATGATGACGTAGCGCAACCCGGTGATGGCATCCACGATAGCGGGACTGGTGAGGCTGATTGCATAGAACGTCAGAAAAGAGCCTACCCCGGAAATGAAGCGGTTTACGAAATACCAGAACCGGTTCTGGGGTGTAGCCTTTTCTGATTCCGCGAAAATTTGCCGGCGCCAGGAGCGTGGTATTAAGAGAAGCAGGGCGCCAATAAAGGTTCCAAACGTGAAGAAGACGTAAGCGGTCACGAAATTTGTGCGGTCGAAAGCCATCTTCTGCATCACGTTCAGCAAGCCAAAGGTGGCCGAGGCCATAAGCACGGTCGGAAGAATACGGCGCAAGTTGACCTTCTCGGAGAAGAACATTACGAACCCGCCAAGAACCATGAGGAGAAAGCCCAATAAGCTGCCCTGCCCAAGTGGATGTTTGAGCAGACCTATCGCGACGAGGGCTGTGGCTACCGGCGAAAATCCCCCCATGATCGCCAACGTCTGCGAGGCTTCCCCCGCTTTCAACGCAGCGTAATAGAAATAATTCGCCGCGAGATGAAGCACTCCGGCTCCCAACGCCAATACCATCGTCGCAGGGGTGGGTATGTGGAATCCGAATGGCATCAGCAGGAGCCCGAAGATGCTGATGAATCCAAGCCAGAACACGTAAGACAGCAGATTCTTGGTCTCGGGCCGCCGCAGAAGGATCTTGTCCCAGATCAGTGAAATTCCGATCAGGCCGTGGGCGACCACCGCCATGAAGATTCCGTCGTGAATGAACGCCAGATGCATGCAGCAGGCCTGAGCCGAGGAGCCAACCAAAACCGTAGACGTTCCCCGAGGCAGGTTGTAAGACTCATCCGACCACGTTGCTGTTGCTTCTGGCGCAACTGTGGGGCGGACAGCCTCGAAGCGAGCCTCTGCTGTCCCGGCGGTTTCTTGGCCCAAAACCTAACCCTGGCGTACACTCCTTGCCGTGCGCGACCCGATCGAAATCGAGATTTTTGCCAGCCTTTATCACTCCATTGCGGAAGAAATGGGAGCAGCGCTGCGCCGCACCGCCTTTTCCCCAAACATCAAGGAGCGCCGCGACTACTCGTGCGCTGTTTTCGATGCCCAAGGCCAGGTCATTGCCATGGGCGATCACATGCCTGTTCACCTGGGCTCCATGCCCATGTCGGTCAGCGCCGCGCTGGAGCGACTGGAACTCGGCCCGGGTGACATAGCCATGCTCAACGATCCCTTTTGTGGCGGAACACACCTGCCTGACATCACTCTGGTGGCGCCTGTCTACGTGAAGCAGCAGAGCCGCGCGCGTACGCGTCAGATGCGGCCAGATTTCTATGTTGCTTCCCGTGCGCACCACTCCGATGTCGGTGGAACCTATCCGGGGTCGATGGGACTATGCCGCGAGATTTATCAGGAAGGATTTCGCATTCCACCCGTCAAACTCGTCCGATCGGAAAAAGTAGATGCCGATGTTCTCGCGCTTCTACTTACCAATGTACGAACTCCCGGAGAACGGGAGGGGGACTTGCGCGCTCAGATCGCCGCATGCCACACAGGCGCAAACCGGCTCAACGAAGTTTGCGCCCGGTATGGACTTGACCGCGCTACGCGGGCGGCCTCCGAGTTGCTGGACTACTCGGAAGAGCTGATGCGGGCGTTTCTGGCAAAGGTTCCGGACGGGGTATACCGGGCCGAGGATTTTCTCGACAACGACGGCGTAAACGACGCACCGGTTCGTATCGTCGCCAGCATTGCCGTGCACGGACGCCGTGCGCGGGATCAGCAGCACAGAGTCACCATTGATTTCAGCGGGACCGATCCGCAGGTCGAGGGAAGCATCAACGCCGTGGAAGCGATCACCTATTCGGCGTGCTTTTATGTTTTTCGCTGTCTGCTCGCGGAGGAGGTTCCTGCTACAGCTGGACTGATGCGTCCCATTCAGGTCGTTGCACCTGCTGGAACCGTCGTCAATGCGCGTCCGCCAGCAGCCGTTGCGGGAGGGAATGTCGAAACTTCGCAGCGCATTGTGGATGTTCTCCTTCGTGCGTTGGCGCAGGCTATTCCCGAGCGCATTCCTGCGGCCGGTTCGGGCACGATGAATAACCTTACTATCGGGGGCATCGATCCGCGTACCGGCGAACCGTTCGCCTATTACGAAACCATTGCCGGAGGCATGGGCGCGCGCCCCGACCGCGCTGGCGTCTCTGGCGTGCATACCCACATGACGAATTCGCTGAACACTCCCGCCGAAGCGCTGGAATATGCCTATCCCATGAGGGTCCGCCGCTATTCACTTCGCCAGGGTAGCGGCGGTTCGGGGAAGTTTCGTGGTGGAGATGGTATCGTTCGCGAGATTGAGGTTCTCTGCGACGCCGAAGTAACGCTGCTGGCAGAGCGTCGCTCGCGAGGACCGTATGGCTTGGCTGGAGGGAACGACGGTGCACCCGGAAAAGCCGCAATAATCAGGCTGGACGGCTCGGTAGAAAAACTTGGCGGGAAATTTAATACGCGTTTGCGCAAGGGCGAGCGCGTTCGCATCGAATCCCCGGGCGGAGGCGGCTGGGGACGTATGTAAGGGGATGAGTGGATGGCGTGCTCGCTGACGTGCTGAAAGCAGTCGAGGAACTGCAGGCCGTTACTCTGGTTGCCGCATAACACTTCACCACAAAGGGCACAAAGGTACACGAAGCAAATTCGTCGCGGTACTCGGAATATTCTCTGTGTTCCTTTGTGTCCTCTGTGGTGAGTTTCTTAGACGTCCCCTGACTAGAGCTGACCGTGTGCCACTTCCCCCGGTGCTAGAATTGAGCGTTTTGCGGTTATTTTTGAATTCATAGGGGCCTTCATGGCGAAAAGCATGCTGGCGGTAGTTAAACCCCAGCCGAAACCAGGAATTGAAATCCGTGATGTCGCCATTCCCCAAGTAGGGCCAACCGATGTTTTGGTAAAGGTGAAAGTCGCCTCGATCTGCGGCACCGATCTTCACATCTACAATTGGGACCGCTGGGCGCAGGGTCGCATTCGCCCTCCGCTGATTCCCGGCCATGAGTTCTGTGGCGAGGTGGTCGCTTACGGCAACGAAGTTACGAGCGTTAAGGAAGGCGACTTTGTCTCCGCCGAAATGCACGTCGCCTGCGGAAAATGCCTGCAATGCCGTACCGGCGAAGCGCACATCTGCCAGTTCGTGAAAATTATCGGCGTCGATGCCGACGGAGCTTTTGCGGAATACGTTCGTATACCGGAGTCGAATATCTGGAAGCTCGACCCAGCGATTCCGCAGGAATACGCATCTATCCTGGATCCACTGGGCAATGCGGTGCACACAGTACTCGCTGGAGAAATTGCCGCCAGGAGCGTAGCCATCACCGGCTGCGGGCCCATCGGCCTGTTTGCAATTGCTGTGGCGCATGCAGTTGGAGCAGCCGACGTCTACGCAATCGAGGTCAACGAGCATCGCCGCAACATCGCCAAGAAGATGAAAGCCGACGTCGTACTCGATCCGTCCAAGGACGATGTACGCGCCGTCGCGGCGGAACGAACACATGGCGCTGGTGTCGATGTCGTGCTGGAGATGGCCGGACATCCCGATGCAATCCGAACAGCCTTTGACATCGTGCGGCGCGGTGGACGCATATCTCTCCTCGGCCTTACTTCCAAACCGATTTCGCTTAACTTCTCCGAAGACATCATTTTCAAGGGCATCACGGTCCAGGGAATCAATGGCCGCCGCATGTACCAGACCTGGTATCAAATGACGGCGCTCCTCAAAGCAGGCAAGCTGGATCTGCATCCCGTGATCACGGACCGGATGGCGATGTCCGATTTCTCCAAGGGGATGGAGAGGCTGACTACGGGTGAGGCGAGCAAGATTTTGCTCTACCCCAATGGAGCAAAGTAATTTTGTGTGGCGCGGGCACTTCCTCTGACATCGCTCAGGAGGAGCCCTGCCCGCGATTGTGAGGGATTATGACCACGGCAACACGCACTGATCCTCTTTCCTATCTCACAAGCCAGATCAACGAACTGAAGGCCAAGGGCACGCACTTCCGCCTGCGTGTGCTTGACGATGAGCAGGCGCCCGTCTGCACCTTCGACGGTAAGAAAGTCATCAATCTTGCCTCCAACAATTATCTTGGCCTGACCACTCATCCCAAGCTGCGGGAAGCGGCTCTCGAGGCCACTCGCAAATACGGCGTCGGCTCGGGCGCGGTGCGCACCATCGCCGGCACCATGAAAATTCACATGGAGCTGGAAGAAAAGATTGCCCGCTTCAAGAATGTGGAAGCATGCGTGGTCTTCCAGTCGGGATTTGCCGCCAACGCGGGCACGGTTTCGGCGATCTTGGGCAAAGATGACTTCATCATCTCGGATGAGTTGAACCATGCATCCATTATTGACGGCGCACGTTTATCGAAAGCCAAAATCCTCGTGTTCCGGCACAAAGACATGGCGCATGCTGAGGAACACCTCGCGAGCGTCAAAGATCAACCCGGACGTAAGCTGTTGATCACGGATGGTGTCTTTTCCATGGACGGGGATATCGGGCCGCTGCCCGCGCTGTGCGACCTCGCGGAGAAATACGGTGCGATCATGATGGTCGACGACGCCCACGCTTCCGGCGTTCTGGGGCGTAACGGCCGGGGCACCATCGATCACTTCAAGATGCATGGGCGGGTGGATGTTCAGGTGGGTACCCTCTCCAAGGCAATTGGGGCACTTGGCGGTTACGTCTGCGGCTCCGCCGACCTGATCGAGTATCTTTACCACCGCGCCCGGCCGTTCCTTTTCTCCACTTCCCATCCACCCTCCGTAGCTGCCACCTGCATCGCCGCGTTCGACGTGCTGGAGCAGGAACCCGAGCGCATGGAGAAGCTCTGGGACAACACGCGTTTCTGGAAAAAAGAGCTAGGCGGTCTGGGCTTCAATATTGGCGGCGTGAACACCCCCGCGAGCGAAACCCCGATTACGCCAATCATCATCGGCGATGGGAAGCTGACCATGGATTTTTCCCGGGAACTGTTCAAGGAAGGCGTTTTCGGGACAGGGATTGCGTTTCCTACGGTGCCTGAGGGCAAGGCCCGCATCCGCAGCATCATGACTGCGACGCACACGCGCGAGCAGTTGGAAGAAGCATTGGAAGTGCTCAAGCGGGTTGGGAAACGGATGGGTATATTGCGCTAGAGTGTCGTCGGGAACGGCGGCAGGTTTACGGCGTGAGGCACATTGACTGGACCTGCTTTAGGCGAAGGCACAGCAGCGCAAGGTTAGTAGGATTCAATACGCCCGATGTCCAGGCGAGACGCTGCCCCATGTGCATACAGCACCTCAATCCAGGACATTCGGTCAAAATACGGATCGCTTGTCGCGTCCCAGCCGTTCACGTCTTTCATACCTTTGACCTCGTCTGCTGTCATCTTACTGCGACAAACGTAATCGTACTTTACTGATCGCGTACCGTCCTTTGTTGGCCTGCCAGCGATCTTTTCCAGTTCCTTTTTCGTGAGACCCAGTCTGAGGCCGCTAACAGTAGCAAGATTCCGCGAGACTAGCGATGATGACGCGCATTCCGACGAGTGCGGGTACATAGCCTCACGTGACCACAGTGCAAACCACGTTATGTCCTTCCAACCGCCCATGGCACCGGAGTAGAAGACTAGGATTGTGCGATCTGCTGGAGACACGTAGCAGATGGAAACGTCGCTCTCCTCATCTTTGGACACGCGTCGAAGCTCTGTGCTCCCCAGCTTGGCCTGTACGTCCTCCAAAGATGCGTGAGCGATTGTGAATCCCAAAATTGTTGCGTCAGCGTCGGTGATGTCCGCTCTCGCTGTGCCTTCCTGTTTGCAAAGTGGTTCCTGCCCCCGGCGTATCTGGGCCGCACACGTTACTATTCCCAGCATCAGGAAGGCGGACACCACTGGTTTGGCCTGCATAGCTCGATCCTAGTATGTTGATTCGGGAGTGGAAAGTTACCTTAGAATCGGTAAACCATTTTGACCATCATGACCGCGACCCACACCAGCGAGCAGCTGGAGCAGGCGCTGGAAGTGCTCAAAAGTGGGAAAGCGGATGGGAATGTTACGATGATTCCGACCGCCAAAGCCGCAGAGAACAATGACCTATAATTTCTCGGCGGTCTTGGCGTCTCGGCGGTGTAGTCTACTTTCTTCGCATCGCTGAGCGTAGCGGCTCAACTTTTTCCCGAGCGGAGTCCACCCAGTCGGCGCCGCGCTCCATAACTTCTTCGACGCGCTCCTTAGCCTCTTCGCGAAATTCGTTTACTGCGTCCTTCGCATCCTCAAAACCGCGGCGGAGGTCACGCCTCATCTGCTTGCCGGTCTTCGGCGCGAACAGCAGCGCAACCAGCGCCCCGGCCCCTAAACCAATAAATAGAAATGTAATGGCCACACCTACCGTGCTTTTGTCAGAAGCCTGATAATCCCCGGAACGCATGATGAGCACCTCGCTGCATAGAAATGTTTGTTTGCACCACGGTCAATTCTAGTCTTCCCGGACGGGAAGACGCTGCTTTTCCGACTTGCGGTACGCGGCGTTGGATTCGAGCTTTCGGCTACGAGTTTTCCAACCTGTTCAACTGTGTGTAAAATAAAGAGTTTGGTCCCCGTGTGCGGTGGAATCACTGTCCTTCCGCCAGCCTACCGAGCATTTTCTTAAGGAGACTGTAAGCGCAATGGCTATCCCTGCGACTCAACTTCGCCCCGGCATGATCATCAAGCACAATAACGACCTGCACTCGGTGTTCAGTGTCGAGCACCGCACGCCGGGCAATCTGCGCGCCTTTATCCAGGCCAAGCTGCGCAACCTGCGCACCGGCGCCATGTTCGAGCATCGTTTTCGCTCGCCTGACCCGATCGAAAGAGTCAACGTCGACGAGGTCGAGATGGAATATCTCTACAACGATGGCGATGCGTACTACTTCATGGATACCAGCAATTACGAGCAGACGCATCTGACCAAGGACGTCCTGGGTGACGCGGTCGACTATCTCATTGCCAATTTGCAGATTAAAGTCGAATTTTTCGACGGCAAGGCTGTGGGCATCGAGCTGCCGCAAACTGTGGAATTGACGGTAATCGAGACCGAACCCGGCCTGAAGAGCGCGACCGCGTCCAGTGTCACAAAACCTGCCAAGACTGAAACTGGCCTGATTGTGCAGGTGCCGCCTTTCATCAACGAAGGCGAGAAAATTCGGGTCGATACGTCGGAAGGCGCGTACTTATCGAGAGCGTAGAAAGACAGCTCTCAGGTATAACCGTAGCTTTTCGCAAAGAAAACGCGGAATTACACAAATTCGCACGGATCGGGAGCTCTGAGCTCATGGCCGAGAAAACAGTGGAAGCACGGCGCTTTGTGGTTCGAGGACGCGTGCAGGGCGTGGGTTTCCGCTGGTTTGTAGAGCGCGAAGCACACATCCTGGGCATCACCGGCTGGGTGCGAAATAATGCCGATGGCAGCGTCGAAGTGCTCGGCATTGGCACTACGGACCAGTTGGCAGGATTGCGCTCGCGACTGCATCAGGGACCACGCGCGGCCCGCGTCGACGATGTTCAGGAATCGGAAGCTCGGTCGTTGGCCGGTCTTAACACTTTCCGCATTGAAGGAGCCTGGTAAATGGGAACAAGAGCGGCTGTCAACTGTGAACCGCTGAAGAAGTTGATCCGTGAAGTACCCGACTTCCCCAAAAAGGGCATCCTGTTCTACGACATCACCACACTGCTCAAGGACAAGCTGGGGTTTGCCACGCTGATCGACGCCCTTTCCGAGCACTACATCCGCAAAGATATCGATCTTGTCCTGGGGATGGAGGCGCGTGGTTTTATCTTTGGGCCCGCCGTTGCCTATCGTCTGAATGCCGGTTTTGTCCCTGTCCGCAAACCGGGCAAACTTCCGGCAGCCACCCAGCGCCTCGAGTATGAACTCGAGTACGGAACCAACACACTGGAAATTCACAAGGATGCCATTCAATCAGGACAGCGCGTCATCATTGTTGACGACCTGCTCGCCACCGGGGGAACGGCCGCCGCAACCGTACAGCTGGCGCGATCACTAGGCGCAGATGTCTGCGGTCTGGGCTTTGTCGTCGAACTCGACTTTCTCAAAGGGCGGCAAAAGCTGCAGGGCTGCGACGTCTTCTCTCTCTTGCACTATGAAAGCTAGTCCGGAGTCGGTAGTCAGGAGTCAGTAGTCAGCAGTTGGGAGTCAGGAGCAGTGGTCAGGCTTGGCAATCAGTGCCTAGCCCTCCCCCGATTTGTCACCTGAGCGAAGCGAAGGAATCCCTTCTCCCCGGCACAAGTCGGCACTATAACCACCACGACGGGCGAGACGCCCGTCCCACACTGCCCGTCCTCGGCTGCTATTCCTCTGAAACCACCAGCGCCGCCGATTTTGGCAAATAACTTTTGCGCCGGAACCAGTCTTCCATGGAGTTCTTCAGCTCCACCACTGGCACATTCTTCCCGATCTCCATCACACCGTCGCCCAGGGGCAGCGTGTCATCAAACACGCTCGCATTGGTGAAATTCCGCATGCTGAAGCTGTCGAGCCACTTGATCGGACAGGGCTGCCGGCGCCCATCCTCTTCGTACTCCACGCGAATCTTGCGCGCAAACATATACTGATTTAATCACAGCCATGTGGCGCGGACATCCCCTTCAACTACGTTAATGACAGGCCTGTCCGCGGTCTTTCTCAACCCTCCCTTCTCTAAACCTTTGCTTCCACTCCCAATTCATCGACGTGTTTGAGCAGTTCGGCGGGATCGGCATAGACACGGTATGCTCCCGCCTCGTATAGCTCATCCTCTCCATAACCACCGCACAGCAAGCCAACGCCGAGGGCATGCGCGCGCCGCGAAGCCAGCAAGTCCCAGACACTATCGCCGACCACAATGCAGTGTTGGATCGAGACCTTAAGCCGCTCGGCGGCGGTGAGAAAAAGATCAGGAAACGGCTTGCCGTGGCTTGCGTCATCGCGCGTGACCAGTTGGACCCGATCCCCGCAATCCAGGCTCTTAATCGCCCGTCCCGCTTCTTCTTTTTTTCCGCTGGTGGCGATGGCCCACGGCACTGCCAAATCCGTCAAAGCATGCAGCAACTCTTTCGCGCCCGGCAATGGCCGAACTTGATCAATGCGTTTGAAGAATGCTTCGGTGTGCAGGCGCTTCAGGCGTTCCGCTTCGTCGTTGCTCAATTTTCGTCCTGTCTCCCGCTGCAGCGCATTTAGGATCAAGCCGCCGCTCATTCCGACGCGGCGATGGATGCGCCACGTAGACAGATCGATGTCGAGCTCGCGTAATGCTTCGCGCCATGCCAGCACGTGCTCGTAAACGCTGTCGATCAGCGTGCCATCCAAATCAAACAAGAACGCGGGTTTGCCTTCCGCAATCAGCGATCCTTCTTGCATCGGAATCTCCCGGAACGCTTGGATGCTGATTGCGCCGGCATCGCTCGTGCACCCCTTATCGTGTATCGGAGTGACTCTTTACGAATTGCGGGGATTTCCCGTTGGACCAGGGGTCGTACTCCAACGCAAACTGCACGCGCTCGGCAGTGGTGGGATGGTTCCAGATCCAGAACTCGATGAACCTGCTCACGTAGGGATAATCCAGCCACTCCTCGCCCGATTTTTGGAACGATCGCGCGGCCACCTGGGAAGCATCCGGCACCAGCCCATGAATCACCTCTAAGCCATAGACGTCTGCCTGGTGCTCAATGTGGCGGCTATAGCTGTTCAACAGCGGCTCGCTCAAGAAACTCAGAACAGAGATGACCAGCACCAGCAGCGGCAAAGACGCCCAGTCGCCCACGCTCCGTATAGCCCATCGTGACCCGGACTTTGCGACTGCCCACTGCACAACTCGATATCCGATATAAAAAAGTGCCAGAAAGACGGCCGCGCCGAATACGAATCCTTGCACCACGTGGTTGAGGACGTAATGTCCCAACTCGTGCCCAAAAGTAAACATGAGTTCGGGAATCGTGGAATTCTTGATCGCTGTATCCCACACGACCACGCGTTTGCTCGAACCAAAACCAGTCACGTAGGCATTCGATCCAGTCACCTTCGCACTGGCAAACATTTCATACATGCGGCTGGGTGGAATGTCGAGCCCGCCCCGGCGAGCGACCTCCTCCAGCTTCTGAACGAGTTGCGGATCGCTTTTTTCCAGTGGAGCAAAGCGGTTGAAGAGAGGATCGATAACGTCTGGCGCAATGAAGGTCAGAAACGCGGCGATCGGAATCATCAGCAGCCAGAAATAGAGCCACCAGCGCCGGGGACTCCGTCGAATGACGGCATACAGCAGCCAGCCAACCATAGTGCCAACCACGATAAGCAGTAATAGGCGGACGCCCCAGTCGCGAAACCACGAGCCCCATCCCTGAACTGATAAACCAAACTGCCGCCCGATGTGATGGCCATAAACGGCTGGCGGCAGGAGCAGGACGGAAAGGGTGATCACGAACAGAGGCACAACAATGAGTGCCTGAATCAGGCGGCTTGTGCTTGCTTTTTCCGCCCAGTCGCGAAACCGGACTACCACACGCCACCGCAGCAGCAGCCAGAAGACTAAGAAGGTGTACGCGGCCGATGAAAAATACAGCCAGTTTTCAACCATGTAGAGGGCATGTGCTTTGGCCAGCTTCTCGGGAGGCAAGCTGTAGTGCGTGATTTTCTCGCCACTCGTCGCAGGCACGGGCGAATTCTGGGCGTGAATTGCACTTATAGCCACCACTCCGAATGCGCCAACGAGCAGAACCAGCAATCGCATGGTTCCGGTGTTCACAGTGAGTCCCGCCCGCGCCGTTCGCGTGGGGGAGGCGCGCCGAGGTCCATGAAACGCGAGTCGCGGGCTTCGTCGTGCACCGAGCTCAAAGACCGGGTAACCTCTCGGACGTAGTAGACAGTCGCGGCCAGCAACGCCAGCATGGCCGCAACGAAAACGATAGCAGCTGCGACAGCCGCGTGCGTCCAGTACAAACCAAATCCCAGGAGAAGACAGGACGCGATGCTGCCTGCGAGAGAAACCAGCGCCAGCAGGAAGCAGCGCCGAATCAACTCAGCCCGGCGTTCGATCGCAGTGATCTGGGTGGTGTAGGCTTCGGCCTCATGCACGCGGCCGGCTTTGGCTGCGTCGTGCTTGGCATGAACGTACTGGCGCAGCCGGCTCACGATCCCCATCAGCCGCACGTTGATCGAAAGGATCAGCAGAGCCGTTGCGGAAACGAAAATGGCAGGCGCCACAAAGGCCTGAAACAGCCGGGTGACGTCGTTCATATCGGAGCCTTCGCCTCCAGCTTAACAGGACCGCTTACACGAGCTCTCCCCCCTACTGCCGAAAACCGCCTTGCCAGCAGGCGCCAAAATCGATACCATTTTGTTCATTGATTTGCCGGTCTTCCGGGTCTTCCCCCCAGATCCCAGCAACAAAAAATTAGCTCGAAGCGCCCGCGCGCATTCCTTTGAGGAGAGGAAAGCCACCATGAAATTCCGTCCCGTTCTAGCCACCACTGCGCTCGTAACCTTTTTCGTGCTCTGCATAGCAAGCTTGTCGTTTGCTGCAACCGCGAAAGTCCGTGGATCATCGGGAAATGGCGAGAACAGCAACGTGCAAAATTGGATGCTGCTCGGACGCAGTAAATACCTGACCCTAAGCGGCAATAACAAAAGCGTCAAATGGTCGACGGAAATAATATGCCTTCAGCAGGACGTGGCTGTTACCGACCCGAACAATACGGATCCCACCCTGAGCGGCGGGTGTACCAGCGGGATCTACATGCACTTATGGCAACTGCAATCCACGTCTGCAAACGTGACTTTCACAGTTAGCCGTTTGGTCAACTTCACACCTACAGATCCCATCAACAACCCGCAAGCGCCCCCAAATTGGGGAGTAATGCTCTGTGATGCCAACGATCCAACGACCGGCAATACCATTGAAATGTGCACGAATCTTCCGCAGAGTTCTCTTCCGATTATCACGGGTTCGCCAATGTCTCAAACCCCTGTGACGTCGTTTAGCTTCACCATCCCCAGCTTCCCTTCCGTTCCTGCAGGGACGGCGCAACAGGGACAGGGACTGGTGCTCTTCATCGTCGAGACGCAACCGAGTCCTTTGCCGCTGGCCCGGCCGCAGATCGCGGTGCACTAAACGTAATCTTCAGTGGGAACGGCGCCTGTTGGGAACCGGTGTCTTTTGAGTGCTGACCAGCGCGCTCCCGCCTGGTGTGTGGCGCTTCTTGTGTGGGGACGGGCGTCTCGCCCGTCCTGCCTCTCTTTCGTGCCTGTCATGCTGAGCACAGCGAAGAATCCCTATAGATCCGATGAGGCAATAGGGATTCCTCGCTTTGCTCGGAATGACAAGAATGAAATAGCGACTTGGATGCCCAGCAAACATGCAGGGGCAGATGTCCTCACCTGCCCGGCGGAGCGAAGCTCCGCAGATTTGTCATAACCGGGCGCTGCCCCGCCTCTGTTTGTGGGGCGGGCGTCCTCGCCGTCCTGCTCTCTTTGATTTGTTGTCATGCTGAGCGCAGCGAAACATCCCTATAGATCCGAGAGGCAATAGGGATTCCTCGCTTTGCTCGGAATGACAAGAATGAAATAGCGACTTGGATACCCAGCAA
The DNA here is from genome assembly GCA_035691825.1 of Terriglobales bacterium. GTDB lineage: Bacteria > Acidobacteriota > Terriglobia > Terriglobales > Acidobacteriaceae > Gp1-AA122. Next base: position 20,517 of record DASSIO010000258.1, read on the forward strand.
ACATGCAGGGGCAGGTGTCCTCACCTGCGCGGCGGAGCGAAGCTCCGCAAAACCAATTCTAAGCCTTTGCGAAGCCGGGCTTTGCCCGGCCGCCCAGACGAGGACGTCTGGGCCTACGCAGGTCTGGCATGATTTTCCGGAAGCCCTAATGCGCTGCACCCTTTTCCAGTTCCTCAGCCTTGCGCACCAGCAACTGGAAGCCGCTCTTTCCGGCCGCCGTCTTAACCTCCTGGAGGTTGGCGTGCGCCGAGTCCGTTTGCCCCAACTTCAATTGCGCCTGTGCTAATGCCAGCCGCGCGCGCCACTCCTGCTCCGCCACATGAAGCTCCGACGCGCGTTTCACAATTTTCTGGAGCTCACGTGCGGCGGCGGCATTCTTACCCGTTCTGATCAGAAGCTCCGCTCCCGTAATGTCCAAAGATATAGAAACCTGCCGATCCCGTGCACCCAATTTTCGTGCAGCTGTAATCTCTGCCTGGGCAGCATCGAATTTCTGCTCTGCCATGAGCGCCTGCGCGAGAACGTCCTCGGCCGCCGTACCCTGGTCGGCGTCATTTTCAGAGCGGAATTCCTGTACCGCTTGCCGCGCCAGCGATTCCGCTTGCGCCGCCTGGCCGTTTTCTAAAGCCACCATGGCGAGAGACACGCGAGTACTCGCCACTCCGCCATTCTCCCCAAGTTCCTGATGGATTCCGAGCGACTTCTGATAATTCTCCTCCGCCGCTCGCAAATCGCCTTGCGCGCGGTACACGTCCCCTACGCCCGCAGAGGCCAAGGCCACGCGGCTTTTGAATCCCAAATCGCTCGCTTTCGCCAGCGACTGCTCATAATCCCGCTTCGCTCCCTGCAAGTCTCCTTGTACGTAGGACATTGACCCAAGATTAAGCAGCGCTTCGACGACCCCCGCCTGATCGCCGATCTCATTGGCTGTTTTCACCGAGTCCTCAAACGACTTCCGTGCGCCCGGAAAGTCTCCTTCGAGGGCGAGGTTAGCGCCGATGTTGTCCTGGGCAAGAAGAACGTCGCCCTTATCGCCGATCGAATTCGCCAGTTCGAGCGCAAGCTTGTACTGCCGCGTAGACTCGTCGAGACTTTGCTGCGAGGCCTGCACATTTCCCAGGTTGATGAGCGCCCCGGCAATGTCTTTTTGTGCGCCGATCTTGCGCGCGAGTGCCAGTGCCTGTTCATGCATCTTGAGTGCGTCCGCAAGTTGGCCCTGATCGCCGAGCACGTTTCCAACGCAAGTAAGGCTTCGTGCCTGGCCACGCAGGTCGCCAGTGCGTCCCAGAATCTCGCCAGCCGCCTGCCCTGTGGCCTTAGCCCGCTCCGGATCGCCCAGATTGCGCAGAGCCCAACATTCCCGCAACAGTCCCTCCGCTTCGAGCTCCTGCGATCCACGTTGTTTTGATTTGCTGATGGCCGCCTCCGCAGCAGCGGCGTCGCGACGGTAGTCAGAAAGCGAGTTTGCCGCGGCGGCTTCCGCCAGATCGATGCGCGGATCATCGCGCTCGGGCGATGGCAGCTTGCGCAACTGGCCGATGGTTGCGAGAGCGTCCTGACCCTGTCCCGCCGAGACCTGGGCATTGGCCAAACGCAAACCGAATTCCGGATCATCAGGAAAAACTGTCCACAACGACCGGTAAATCTCAACTGCCTTCGCCCAGTCATGGCTTTCTTCCTGGAAGCGAGCCTCGATTTGCAAAGCCTCCTTGCGGGGCAAGCCACCGGACAGCTCGTAAGCGCGATGTGCCTCCTGCCTGGCTTTTTCGTCATAACCGAGCTGAGACCACGCCGCCGCGAGCGCTTCGTGCGCCAACGCGTATTTCGGATCCTTATCGACAGCTTTCGAAAGCAGATCGCGTGCAGCGGTCACGTCAAAAGACCGCATTTTTGCGAGGCCCTGGGCATAGAGCTCAGCAGCATCGGGGGCGACTGGCTGCGAAGCTCGAATCGACTCGGCTTCTTCCGGAGTCACCTGGCCCGCGCCGCACTTGTCGCGAAGAGTTTCCCCAAGCCGCCGAACCAGCTCGAACATCTGCGCCTCGGTACCGCTCTCGGAAAACTCGGCCAACGTGGTACCCGCATCAGCATCCTGGACGCGCGCATCGACCCGCACTTGGCCATTGAGATCCAGATAAGACCCCAATACGACGAGGTCGGCTCCCAGAATCCGGCTGATTTTTTCCAGCGTCTGCGTGCCCAGAGTTTCCGCGTCGGGGAGGTCCAGATCACTTTTGGCGCGCGCGACATTCTCGCCCGGAACTGTGCGCAGTTTTTCCCCGGCCGCCAGTTCCGTGGTAAGCATTTCCGACAGCGCCGTCGAAAGCCATGCCTGCCCGCTGTTGCCTCCTAAATTCTTGAAGCCGAGCACGGCAACGGAGCGGCGAGTCCGAATCTGGCTGCGCCCACGTCCAATTCTTTTGGAAAACCAGTAGCCTGCCCCCGCCACGACGACCAGCAGCAGAACGGCAACAGCTGCGATCCGCGCTTTAAAGCGCTTCGGAGCAGCTGATACCGGCACCCCAGCGGTCAGCCTTTCCAGATCGACTCGCAGATCCGACGCAGTCTGATAACGGCGGGAAGGATCTTTTTCCAGAGCCTTCAGGATGATGTGATCCATACCAGACGGAACCTGGCGATTGATTTTGCTGGGGGGAGTCGGGCTGCCGTTCAGGATGGCGTCAATAAGGACAGGTGAAGTGGGCGCCTCGAAGGGACGCTTGCCCGTAACCATTTCATGCAAGACAGCTCCGGCGGCCCAAAGATCGCTACGGCGATCGGCGGTCCCCAAGCGAAGCTGCTCAGGAGCCATGTAGGGTAGCGTGCCTGCGACTTCCTGAACGCGAGTCAGGGTCTCGGTCGCTCCGAACTCGCTGGCTTGCGCCACGAGCTGGGCGAGGCCGAAATCCAGAATTTTGAGTCGTCCGTCGGGCGTGACCCGAAGATTGCCGGGTTTCAGGTCGCGGTGGATCAGGCCTTGTTCGTGAGCGGCGGCGAGTCCCGTAGCAAACTGGGTCGCGAGCCGAATTGCCTCCTGCAGGTCGAGAGCGCCTGCCGCCAGCCTGGCATCCAGAGTGACGCCGGGGATGTACTCCGTGACGAGAAAATCCGTTCCGCCTTCGTTTCCGAATTCGAAGATGGTGGCTACGTTGGGATGATTCAGCCGGGCGAGCGCCAGGGCTTCTTTGCGAAAACGCCGTCGGGCCGCTTCGTCGGTCAGCAGTCCCGGACGCAGCACCTTGAGGGCTACTTCCCGTTCCAGACGCTCATCGTAGGCGCGATAAACAACGCCCATTCCGCCCGCGCCAATCTGTTCCCGTACACGGTAGTGGGAGATTGTCTGGCCGATCATGAGCGGACTCGAAGCAGGTGGAGGGCAAGTTTATTTCGCACCGCTCTGGAGGTCAACCTCGCATACTCCAGCGAGAGGTATGCCACATCACCCGCAAGTCCATTGAGACGCCGCGCGAGGCAGCCCGTGAAGCATCTAGCCACCAGAAAGTATGAAGTTGACCGTGACTCGCGTCTCGACTTCCACCGATTCGCCGTTCAAGATTAAGGCCGGTATCGCCACTGCTGCACGGCCTCCGCTGCGGCCCGAACCAGCATGGGATGTCCGCTGGATAGAGCTTATTACACTGTTGCTTCCCAAGAAACAGCTCATCTGGCGCTCTGTTTCTCCGCCCCAGCCGCGAGGTCGATTCGCGCGCGATGTATTACGGCGCACCCAGCGTGATCTTCAGCTTTCTGGATTTTTCATCGACGCTGTTGGCCAGCTTCTCTTTGTGCGCGTCCATCTTCCTGGCCAAAGCCGCATTCGAGAGAGCAAGTATTTGCGCCGCCAAAATTCCGGCATTGGTCGCGCCGGCCTTGCCAATAGCCACGGTAGCCACGGGAATACCGGCGGGCATCTGCACGGTCGCAAGCAGCGAGTCCAGACCATTCAACACAGACGTGATGGGCACGCCGATGACGGGAAGAGTAGTATGCGCCGCGATAACTCCGGCAAGATGCGCGGCGCCACCGGCTCCGGCAATGATGACGCGAACCCCGCGCTGGCCAGCCTTTCTGGCGAATTCAGCGGTGCGTTCTGGAGAGCGGTGCGCCGAGGTTACGTCGATCTCGTAGGCGATACCAAATTCCTCTAGGGCTTTGGCGGCCTCGCGCATGATCTCGAGATCCGAGTCACTTCCCATGACAATAGAAACAAGCGGTTTGTTCATTTTTGCCCCTGTTGGATATGAATTTCCTAGCTGAAGACCTGCCGCGGCCGAAAATCTATTTCTTCACTGCTCTGGCGCCTATGTCTCTGCGGTAATGGGCGCCCTCAAAATTAATGGCTGCCACTGCTCGGTACGCTCGATCTAATGCCGTCCGCAGGTCCGCCGCACGGGCGCTGATACCCAGGACGCGTCCGCCCGCCGTGTAGAAAGCGCCGTCGCGCTGCGTCGTTCCCGCATGAAAGATCTGCACTCCATCCACCTTGGCAGCCTCCTCGAGGCCGGCGATCCGTTTTCCCGCATCGAAGGTGCCGGGGTAGCCGCCCGACGCCATTACTATGCAGACTGCCGCATCGGTGGACCAACGGAAGTCGCCTTCGCTGGTTCTGCCTTCGATGGACGCTTCAATGGCTTCCACGAGGTCGCTGTCCAGACGCATAAGGATGGGTTGAGTTTCCGGATCTCCAAACCGGCAATTGAATTCAAGCACCATGGGACCGCGCGCCGTCATCATCAGGCCACAATAGAGGACGCCTTTGTACTCCATGCCCTCAGCCTTCATTCCGGCTACTACCGGCTTTGCAATGTGGTTGACGAGCCAGTCGCGCATTTGGCTATCGACGATAGTTTGGGTCGAGTAGGCGCCCATCCCCCCGGTATTTGGGCCCGTATCGCCATCCCCGAGCCGCTTATGATCTTGAGCCGCCACCAGAGGAGCGACGCGTTCGCCATCGCTGAAAACCAGGAAAGAGAGCTCGTCACCTTCCAAACACTCTTCCAGAACCACGCGCGAACCCGCTGACCCCAGCATCTTGCCGGACAGCATTTCGGCGGCGGCTACACTCGCTTCCTCTTTGCTCTTCGCGATTATCACGCCCTTGCCCGCCGCCAGACCGTCAGCTTTCACCACGATCGGGGTGTGAAAATGGGGTAGCGCATCTCGTACTTCCTCAGTTGAATTACAGATCGCATAGTGAGCGGTAGGTATGTGATGCCGCTGAAGGAACTGCTTGGTGAAACTCTTGCTCGATTCCAGTTGGGCGGCAGCTTTGGTGGGACCGAAGATGCGCCAGCCGCGACTGCTAAATTCGTCGACTACTCCGAGGCTCAAGGGCAATTCGGGGCCAACAAGCGTCAAGTCTGGCCTGACCTGGCCGGCGGCGGCAAGCAGCGAGTCTAGGTTCTTGACGTCCGCCGGCACACATTGCGCGTCCTGGCAGATCCCGCCGTTTCCGGGAGCGCAGAACAGTTCGGTCACGCGCGGCGACTGCCGCAGCTTCCAAACCAGCGCGTGCTCGCGCCCTCCGCTTCCCAGCACCAAAACTCTCATAGCAGGACAGACAAGGTTAGGGGTGGGGCGAGAAGGATGTCAAATTCACAACATTTACGAATTGCCGAATTTAAGAATTGGCGGATTCCGCGCGTTACATTCTGCGTTCTACCTTCTGCATTCTGCATTCAACATGCTGCTTTCGTGCATCGGTACGGTTTCCAGAAATTCGCCAATTTGTAAATCCGTCAATTCGTAAATTCCTAAATTCCATTAACTATGCTTAACGGTCGTATAATGCGAAAGATGATTACTGTCTCTAAAGAAGACTACCTCAAAGCAATTCTGGAGGCGGAAGGGGAAGGGCAGCCGGTGATATCCGCTACCCTGGCACACTGGCTATCAGTGTCCCCGCCTGCCGTAACGATGGCGCTGCGGCGGCTGAAAAACGATGGTCTTGTAAGAGTACACGCCAATGGCGAAGTTCACCTCACTGCCGCCGGCCGCAAGATCGCCCGCAAGCTCACACTCCGTCACCATCTGATCGAGAGGATGCTCTCGGAGATTTTTGGGATGGAGTGGTACAAAGTGCACGATGAAGCCGAGCGATTGGAGCACGCCGTCTCTCCCGATTTTGAGGCCAAGCTGTTAGCAAAGCTTGGCCGAGGAGGCGCCTGCCCTCACGGTAATCTTAGCGAATTGGAGACTCCTGACAGCAGAAAAAAGCGTGGCTTGCTTCTGCTCGATAACGCGGAGCCCGGAAAGACATACTCGGTCAGTGGAATCTACGAACGCGATCGCAAGCTGCTGGAATTCCTGGAAACACGCGGGGTGCGGCCCGGAGCCAGGGTGCATGTTGATGCTCGCAACTACGATCAGACCCTCACCTTGACCACCGAAGCCGGGCACATCTCGCTGGGCAATGCGGCGGCCGAGAAAGTATGGGTGCTGCCGGGCGAAAGGGCCACGCGCCGTCCGTCAAAAGTAACTTAACTGTAGTTTACTACCTGCTGTATACTCCTGCTAACGAACTTCTCTGTTCAGGACCTTCCTGTGGAAGACGTTCCTCAACCCGTTGTCACTGCCGGCAGGCGTTCCTGGTCCAAATGGCTCCCGCGTTTCCGCGATACCCAGGTCTGGTATTACTTCGGACCCGCATTTGTCGCCAGCGTCGCTTACATCGATCCCGGAAACTTCGCAACCAATATTCAGGGCGGCACGGAGTTCGGCTACAGCCTTCTTTGGGTTCTGCTGTGGTCAAACGCCATGGCAATTCTCATTCAATATCTGTCGGCGAAGCTTGGAATCGCGACCGGCCGAACTCTTCCTCAAAACTGCCGCGATCAGTTTTCGCCACGGGTGAATTTCGGGCTTTGGATTGCCGCAGAACTTTCGGCGCTGGCTACTGATCTCGCCGAATTTCTAGGCGCCGCACTCGGCTTCTACCTTCTTTTCAATCTGCCGATGCTTGCATCGGCCCTCCTCACGGGAGTACTGGTCTTCCTGATTCTGGCCACCGAGCTCTACGGCTTCCGTAAGCTGGAACAAATCATCATGTTGTTTGTGGCGGCCATCGCCACCTGTTATGGCGTTGAAATTTTTCTTTCCCGGCCGGAATGGGGACCGGTGTTCTACCACGTCTTCGTGCCGCACATTAGATCTTCCAGCGTCTACATCGCGGTCGGCATGCTGGGAGCAACGGTCATGCCCCACGTCGTCTATTTGCACTCCGCGCTGGTGCAAGGCCGAGCCAAAGAGCACGAGAACCATCCCGAACCTTGGCTGAAAAAGCTTCATCACGCTAGATACGAACTAATTGACGTGTTCGTAGCGATGAACGGCGCATGGCTGGTGAATTCGGCGATGATCATCATGGCCGCCGCCGTGTTCTTCCATGCCGGACGCCCAGTCATGACCATCGAGCAGGCTCATGAAACCCTACGACCACTGCTGGGGCCGCTATCGGCCACCGTGTTTGCCTTCGCGCTGCTTTGCTCCGGTTTGTCTTCCTCTACGGTCGGGACGATGGCAGGGCAGGTGATCATCGAGGGATTTCTCAACATCCGCTTCAATATCTTCTGGCGCCGTCTGCTCACGATGATTCCGGCAATCATTGTTATCGCGAGCGGGCTCGATCCCCTCAAAGTACTGGTGCTTTCGCAGGTGGTGTTGAGCTTTACGCTCCCGTTCGCCCTTATCCCGCTAATTACGCTCACTCGCCGAAAAGACGTGATGGGCGATTTGGTAAATCACCGCCACACGAATGTGTTGGCGTTCATTACCGTCGGCGTGATCCTGGCGCTGAATGCTCTGCTCCTCTACCAAACCTTCGGTGGAACGTTCTAAACTGGATAGTTGCTCATGCTGTGCAGGAAGCACCTGGATGTCAGCTTCCGCCTGATTACCCGTAAGTACCTGCATTGCCGAAAGGACCGCAATCATGCCGGTGAACAGTTTCAATTCGCGTTCTTCTATTCGCGTGGGGAGCAAAGACTACGAGATCTATCGCCTGGATGCGCTCGATAAGCAGGGAATCTCGACCAAGCATCTGCCGTATTCTTTGCGCATCCTGCTGGAGAATCTGCTGCGTACTGAAGATGGGCGCAATGTGACCAAGGAAGAAATTCGCGCCCTGGCGGCGTGGAACAGCAAGAGCAAGCCGAACAAAGAAATTGCGTTCACTCCCAGCCGGGTTTTGCTGCAGGACTTCACCGGCGTGCCTGCAGTCGTCGATCTGGCTGCAATGCGCGACGCCATGCAGCGCCTGGGCGGGGACCCGGCTTTGATCAATCCGCTCCAGCCCGCCGAACTGGTGATCGACCACTCTGTCCAGGTGGATGAATTTGGCTCGCCGCAGGCCTTCGGAATCAACGCGCAGCTGGAATTTCTGCGCAACAAAGAGCGCTACGCGTTTCTGCGCTGGGGACAGACTGCATTCCAGAATCTCGCTATCGTTCCCCCCGACACCGGGATCGTGCATCAGGTCAACCTGGAGTACCTGGCGCGAGTCGTTTTTGTAAACGAGGATCGCGGCAACCGTCTTGCCTACCCGGACACGCTGGTTGGGACCGACTCGCATACTACGATGATCAACGGTCTGGGCGTGCTGGGCTGGGGCGTGGGCGGGATTGAAGCTGAGGCCGCTATGCTCGGCCAGCCGGTTTCCATGGTGATCCCGTTGGTCGTTGGTGTGAAGCTGACAGGCAAACTACGCGAAGGCGCGACCGCCACCGACCTGGTTCTAACTATCACCGAGATGCTGCGCAAGCATGGGGTTGTCGGCAAATTTGTTGAATATTTCGGGCCGGGCTTGCGAGATCTGCCGCTGGCGGACCGCGCCACCATCGCCAATATGTCGCCCGAGTATGGCGCCACCTGCGGCATTTTCCCGATCGACAACGAAACTCTGCGCTATCTCAGGTTGAGTGGCCGCTCCGACGAGCAAATTGCATTAATCGAAGCCTACTGTCGCGAGCAGGGTCTGTTCCACGACGATAAGACGCAGGAAGCGGAATACTCAGAATTGTTGACTCTGGATCTCGCGACGGTCGAGCCCAGCCTCGCTGGTCCGAAGCGCCCTCAGGATCGAGTGCCGCTCTCGATGGCCCGGCAGTCGTTCCAGGATGCGCTGCCATCGCTTCTCAAGCCGAAATCTGCCGCCAAGACAACGGCTCCCGCCGTGGTCAGCGCCACTGTGGAGAAGCAGGTTGGCCGGTGGGAAGCGGAAGGCGGCACAGCGATCGCAGTCGAGGGTCCCAAAGTTGAGGAACACGTCCCTGCTGACGTAAAGAACGCATTGCGGCACGGGAGCGTTGTGATTTCCGCCATAACCAGTTGCACGAACACTTCCAATCCGTCAGTCATGATTGCCGCTGGCCTGCTCGCCAAGAAAGCGGTAGAGAGTGGCTTGTCGGTTCCTGCCTGGGTGAAAACGTCGCTCGCGCCCGGTTCAAAAGTTGTGCGCGATTATCTGGATCGTGCTGGGCTTACTCCTTATCTGGAGAAACTGAGATTTCACGTTGTGGGCTACGGCTGCACCACCTGCATTGGCAACTCGGGGCCGCTGCCGGCCGAGGTATCAGAAGCCATCGATGAGAAGAATCTGGTCGTGGCCTCGGTGCTTTCCGGGAATCGGAACTTCGAAGGCCGTATCAATTCGGAGGTACGCGCTAATTACCTGATGTCGCCTCCGTTAGTCGTCGCATTTGCGCTCGCAGGACGGATCGACATTGACATGCGCCGCGATCCCATTGGCAAAGGCAAGAAGGGAGAAGTGTACCTCGCCGACATCTGGCCTTCACAAGCTGAGGTTAATGCCACGGTGCAGAAGTGCATCGATTCGGAGATGTTTCGCAAGAGCTATGGCGAGGTTTTTGCTGGTGATGAGCGCTGGCGTTCGCTTCGAGTTCCGAAAGGCCAGACCTACACTTGGGAGGAAGGCTCCACTTACATCCGGCGCGCCCCGTACTTTGATGGCATGCAACTTAGGCCAACGCCGGTACAGGATATTCAAAGCGCGCGCTTGCTGGCGGTGCTGGGCGACAGTGTCACGACGGATCACATCTCGCCTGCAGGCTCGATCAAAAAAGACAGCCCCGCGGGCGCGTACTTGATCGAGCAGGGCGTACAACCTGTGGATTTCAACTCCTATGGTTCGCGGCGCGGCAACCACGAAGTGATGGTCCGGGGGACGTTCGCCAATGTCCGCCTGCGTAACAAGATGGTTCCCAACCTGGAGGGTGGTTTCACTCGTCATCTGCCCGACGGCGCGGAGATGTCGATCTTCGACGCATCGCAGAAATATCTTTCCGAAGGCGTTCCGTTGCTCATCATCGCAGGAAAGGAATATGGCTCAGGCTCTTCTCGCGACTGGGCTGCCAAGGGTCCGCTCCTGCTAGGTGTGCGCGCCGTAATTGCCGAGAGCTACGAGCGCATTCACCGCTCGAACCTGGTCGGCATGGGCATTCTGCCGCTTCAGTTCATGCCCGGCGAGAACGCCGAGTCACTCAAGCTGACCGGCGAGGAAGTGTTCGAAATTACCGGAATTCGTGAATTGGTGGACAAATTTGCCCCCGCCCGTCAGGTAAAGGTCCGCGCTGCGGCGAACGGGAAAAGACGGGAGTTCAACGCTCTGGTGCGTATCGACACTCCCCAGGAAGCCATGTACTACGCGAATGGGGGCATTCTGCAGTTCGTTCTGCGGCAACTACTGGCAGGGAAGCCAGAAGCGGTGCACGCATAGACCGGTTGGGCGCGACGTGAATCTGGACGGCTTGCACCCCGCAGCCACGTAACCTATGCTTGCTTCTGGACTCATTCATTGAGGGACGGCTGTGGGACCGCGCCTGCTACATGCATAGACTCAGTGCCAATTTATTGTTGGTTGTGACGCTCGCAGCTGGGCTCGCCCCGGCGGCGCTGGCATTCGCTTCCTCGTCTCCGCACGCGTGCTGTATGCGGAAGGCAGCCATGGGTTGTCACTCTGCCGAGAATGAGGCTGCCTTTACCCGCCCAAATTGTGAGCACCATAGTTGTTGCCGGCCACTGCCCCTCTCGCAATGGGCACGGCCGCGGCCACAGCGGAACCACGTGGCCTGCGCGTCATCTCTCACTTTGTTTTTCTCAGCTGCATTCGAGTCATTTCCTACCCGCAGCATCGGCCCCTACGGAGTACGGGGACCTCCTTACAGAGCTGCCTAATTTCAGACTTGTTTTCCCAGGGCATTGAAGCAGCAGGAGTGCGAAGCCAGTCCGTGGATGGCGCGCTTGCAATCACAACGTGCTTTCGTTCGCGGACTGGCCTTCGGCAGCACTGCTTTGTCGGAGGTTGAATGAGAGTTCGTGTCACACTTTGGCTGGCGATTCTGACTGCCGGCAGTGCGTATGCGACTATTTTCGGGACCGTTCGCGGACTCATCCACGATCCGCAACATCGACCCGTTGCCGGCGCGCAAGTTACCTTGCACAGTGCCGGTTCGGATTGGTCCAAAACTGTGGTCAGCAACGATGACGGCGAGTTTCGCTTGGATGCGGTTCCCCTGGGCAACTACATCGTTAAAGTGGAGACTGCTGGTTTTGCCACGGCCGAGCAGAAGGTCGCTTTAAGTTCGGGGCGCGACGCGAAGCTGCACATTGCCCTGACACTTGCGTCGAGCAAGGAAACCGTCCAGGTGACGGACACGCCCGCCAGCGTCAATCCCGAGTCGTCCACCACGTCGAACACCGTAAGCCGCGATCAAATCGCCCAGACGCCCGGTGCGGATCAGACCAACAGCATGGCCATGATTACCGCTTTCACACCGGGCGCATACATGGTTCACGATCAGCTACACGTTCGGGGTGGCCACCAAGTCTCGTGGCTGCTGGACGGCGTCCCTGTCCCGAACACGAATATCGCGTCGAATGTGGGGCCGCAGTTCGACCCCAAGGATATCGACTACGTGGAAGTCCAGCGTGGAGGCTACAGCGCGGAATACGGCGACCGCACCTACGGGGTGTTCAACGTCGTTACGCGGTCGGGTTTCGAGCGCAACCGTGAAGCCGAACTGGTCGCCAGTTACGGCAGCTTTAACGAGACCAATGATGCCATCAGCTTTGGGGATCACAGTGACCGTTTGGCTTACTACGGAAGCTTCTCAGGATACCGCAGCCGCCTCGGGCTGGAGACGCCCACGCGGCAGGTGATCAACGACCAAAGCGCCGGGCTCAGCGGATTCGCATCGCTCATCTTCAATAAGACATCTTCCGATCAGCTTAGGCTCGTGGCATCGGCACGCGGCGACCACTTCCAAATCCCCAACACTCCCGAGCAGCAGGCCAACGGCACGCGCGATGTGGAAGATGAGCGTGATGACTTTGTGAATTTTTCCTGGCTGCACACGGCCGGAAGCGGCTTGCTGCTGACAGTTTCCCCTTTTTATCACTTCAATCGTGCTCACTACCTTGGCGGCCCCAAAGACCAGCCTGTTATTCCCGAGGACGATCGCGGTTCCAATTACGTCGGCGGAGTTGCATCCCTGGCCATCACCCGCGGAAAGCACAATGGACGCGCCGGCTTCCAACTGTTTGGAGAGCACGATAACCAGCTATTCGGCATCAGCAGTGCCAGCCGGGCGTTTCCAAGCATCCGGCAGCGCGAGACTACCTGGGGCGACGTCGAGGAGTTTTTTGTGGAGGATCAATACAAGCCGGCGAGTTGGCTGACCCTGAACGCTGGACTTCGCGCAACGCACTATGGAAGTTCTATCAGCGAAAACTCCATTGATCCCCGTCTCGGCGCTGCGCTCCGGATTCCTAAACTGGGTTGGGTCGCGCGCGCGTTCTGGGGTCGCTACTACCAGGCGCCGCCTTTGCTCACCGTCAGCGGGCCAGTCTTGACCCTCGCCGCCCAGCAAGGGTTTGGATTCTTGCCCATTCATGGGGAGCGCGATGAGCAGCGGGAGTTTGGGCTGACAATTCCCTTTGCGGGATGGACTCTGGATGTGGACAATTTTCGTACCGCTGCCCGCAATTTCTTCGATCACGATGTGCTGGGCAATTCCAACATTTTCTTTCCGCTGACGATTGCGCGAGCTCGCATTCATGGCTGGGAAGCAACGGCTCAGTCCCCGCGAATCGCCAGCCGAGCCCAGTGGCATCTGGCCTACTCTCATCAGTACGCGGAAGGTTTAGGAAACGTAACCGGCGGCTTGACTGATTTCTCGCCGACCAGCAACAAGTACTATTTCCTCGATCATGATCAGCGCGACACGCTCAGCACTGGGTTCAATTTCGAACTGCCATGGACTTCCTGGGCATCGTTTGATGTCGAGTATGGCTCGGGGTTTCTCGATGGCAACGGGCCGGCGCACCTGCCCGGCCATACGACCTATGATCTCGCCTTTGGAAAATCTTTTCACGAGCGGTGGACAGTACGTTTGACAGCCTTAAACCTCGCTAACAGCCGGTATCTGCTGGACAACAGCAACACCTTTGGCGGCACACACGTTGTCAATCCGCGCACAATCTCCGTGCAACTCAAGTACAGATTCCGCTATTGAATTCACCTGCAAAGGCACGCTCTGATGGACTTGGCCATTTCCTGCTTACAGTTGTTCGGTTACCATAGATAGAGCTGTTCTGCGACAACAGGTCGCCTGTCCCGCATCTAACAAACTTATGAAACTGAAGCTCGCCGTGTTCGCCTCTATGCTGCTATCGGCGTGGGTAGGCCTCGCCCAGACCACCAACAATCCCGCTCTGCGGCCGCCTAAGGGAGCGCAGGTCGCAATCGTAATCTTTGAGGATCTCGAGTGCCCCGACTGCGCGCGGGCCGCGCCGTTGCTGCAGGAGGCGGCGCGCACGTATCACATTCCAGTCGTCCGGCACGATTTCCCGTTGCCCATGCATCCCTGGGCATACGATGCTGCAGTGCTGGCTCGTTACTTCGACACGCACTCGAAGAAACTTGGCAATGAGTTTCGGGACACCGTTTTTCAGCACCAACTGGAGATCACGAAGGACAATCTCAGGACGTTTGCCGAAAAATTCGCAAGCGAACGCAAGGTCGAATTACCATTCGTGGTCGATCCCCAGGGCAAGCTGGCCGCGGAAGTCGAAGCTGATCGCAGTCTGGGCAACAGCATCGGACTGAATCACACGCCGACGATTTACGTGGTTTCGAACAAGAACGTCGCGAAGCCGTTCGTAGAAGTGGTTGACCGAAGCCAGTTGTTCCAGTTGATCGATGCTATGAAAGAGGGCGAGTAGTCTTTACCCTCGACTTTTCTTTAGCCCGGCATATCTCCCGACGATTCTAGTTTTCTCATCAGGCTCTGTCTGGCGTCAGGATTGTGACTGCGTTAGGAACGATTGAGAGTTCCACCGGCACGGTACCGGCCAACTCGCCATCGGCTTCGACGTAGATTCGCTTTCCTTGTGCTGAAGTATCGAGTTCGCACCTGACCCAGGTTGCGTCTTTGAGTTCGATCCCGGGCACGGTCCAGCGCCTCCCTAGCACTCCGCGCAGCAGATAGTGCAGGTAGCGGAAGCGATTCTTGGTTTGAAATAACACCAGTCGGAAACGATCGCTCTCCAGGGAGGCTCCCGGCGCAAATTCACGCAAAACCGCACCAAAGTTACGGATTCGCACCGCCAGTAGTTCAGAGACGTCTACCCGGTGTGATCGGCTGTCATCATTTCGGAACTCGGCCGGAAAAAACTCCATCTCGTGAGTCAACCAGAGATGGGTTGCCTTGGCGTAATAAGCCAGCATGCCCAGGCGGCGCTTGGATTCCTGGTTCAGTTTGTAAAACATGTGGGCGTCGATGCCAACTCCCGCCGCCACTGTGAAATATCGTGACTCACGTTGGCCGAGAAAATTAATGTATTCAGCTTTGCCGACTGCATAACGGCGAGGGCGACCGTAAAGCGCGGTGTGGGCAGCGCGCAAGGGATTGAGCGGGATTTCGAGATCATGGGCCAGGGCATTGGCGGTGCCAAGAGGGATTACGGCAAGAGCTGTATCCGTGCCAACCAGCGCCTGCAAGACATCGTTAACAGTCCCATCGCCACCAGCCGCAAAAACGGTATCGCATCCCGAATCAATCGCCGCTCGAACCTGCGCGGGGGTTTGACCGGGCCCGCCACTCGCCTCCACTTGAAGTTCAATCTGGGCGGTTCGTATCAGGCTTGCGAGCTCATGCAGGAGCGCCTGTCTCCGTTTGCTTCGTCCGCCCGCGAATGGGTTGTAAAGGAGGAGCGCTCTCTGCATCGCGCTGTTTTGAGTCCGCTCGGATCTACTTACGCTCGCTGCCGGCCAGTGTCCAAATCTTGACCATCAGCTTAGCATTCGGACAAAATCTTGCGGCAACCCGCTATTTGGACTAATCTTGCGTCGTTCTGTGGGGCGTCTGAAATCGCCATAACTCTCCCTTCCCCGAGCGTTGGCTAGAGACTGAGAATCAGGAGGACTGCCGGAATGAAATATCTGGTTTGCATGTGGTGTGTTCTTTTCCTGTGCGTCGGCGCAATTGCGCAGCATCATTCGTCATCTGCGGCGGGTAAGCCGGTGACGCTTATGCCGGGGCTGGGTGATTTACATCATTCGGTAACTACGAAGAATGCCGAGGCACAGAAATTCTTCGATCAAGGGTTGCGCCTGATCTATGCCTTCAACCACGACGAGGCGGCACGCTCGTTTCGTCACGCCGGGGAACTGGATCCGAAGCTGGCGATGGCCTATTGGGGTGTAGCCGAGGCGGTAGGACCAAATTACAACGATCCTGCCAGCGACGAGCGGTTTCAACAGGCTCATGAAGCCATTCAAAAGGCGGTCGATCTGGAGCCGAATGCCTCTCCCAGCGAGCGCGTCTACATCGAGGCGATGGCAAAACGGTTCCCAGCAGATACGAAAGCGGACCGTCGTACTGCGGCTGAAGCCTATCGTGATGCGATGCGCGATCTTGTGAAGCAATATCCCGATGACCTGGATGCTGCCACATTGTTTGCCGAATCTGGGATGAATCTGCATCCCTGGGGTTTATGGCATCCGGATGGCACGCCAGAGGAAGGCACAGAGGAAATCGTTTCGACGCTGGAATCGGTACTGCGGCGCGATCCCAATCACCTGGGGGCGATCCATTACTACATTCACGCCGTCGAGGCATCGCGCAGTCCGGAACGCGCTTTGGCGGGCGCGAATAAGTTAGCCACCTTGGCTCCTGCCGCCGGACACATCGTGCATATGCCGGCGCACGTTTACATCCGTACCGGCGACTACGAGGCAGCCGTCAAGACCAATGAAAAAGCTGCGGCAGCGGATGAAGCCTACATCAAGGCCAGCGGCGCGCAGGGCATCTACCCCATGATGTACTACAGCCATAACCTGCACTTCATCGCCATGTGCTCCGCTATGAATGGCGACTACGCAGAGGCTAAGAAGGCCGCGGACATGCTGGCCAACCACGTCGGGCCGCACGTCAGCGCTATGCCTCCGTTGGAAGGCTTCATGACAATTCCCATGGCAGTGGATGTTCGTTTCCATCGGTGGAACGACATTCTGGCCATGAAGGCGCCCGATCCTGCCATGAAGACGACAACCATCTTCTACCATTTCGCGCGCGGCATGGCGCTGGCGGGGTTGGGGAAAATCAGTGACGCAGAAGCCGAGTACAAATTTGTGTCGGAAGCGGAGAAAGCGACTCCTGAAGACGTGGTTTTCACCATGCCGGTCAACAACAAGGCAAAAGACATTTTGAAGATCGCCGAAAATGTTCTTGGCGGGAAAATCGCCGCCGCCAAGAAAGACTATACCGGGGCTGCTGAGTTGCTGCGGCAAGCTGTAGCGGTACAGGATTCGCTCAAATATGGCGAGCCGCCCGACTGGTTCTTTCCGGTGCGCGAGTCGTTGGGGGCTGTGCTGCTGCAGAGCGGAAATGCGGCCCAAGCGGAAAAGGTCTTCCGTGAAGATCTCAATCTGAATCCCCGCAATCCGCGTTCGCTGTTTGGCCTCCGGCAAGCTTTGCAGATCCAGAACCGCGACTACGATGCACAGTTCATCCAAAAGCAGTTCGACGCCTCATGGAAGGGCAAAAGCACAGAGTTGCGAGTCGAAGATTTGGTTTAGAGCTTAACTTAAAGTCCACCACTAAAGGCACAAAGGATCAGACATGCTTCCTTTGTGTCCTTTTTCGTTGTTAAGCTTTATTCAATGGCTACCAGCACCCAGGACATTGAGCAGAGAATCGAGTCTCTGCGCGAGCAAATCCGCTACCACGAGCACCGGTACTACGTTCTCGACAATCCCGAGATCAGCGATTTCGACTTTGACAAACTTTTGGAGCAGCTCAAGAGGCTGGAAGCCGAGCATCCCGAGCTTGTCACTCCGGATTCACCGACGCAGCGGGTCGGCGGAAAACCACGCGAGGGGTTTGTCAAAGTACGCCATTCCGCGCCCATGTTGTCGCTCGACAACACCTATAACGAGGAGGAACTGCGGGCTTGGGAGAGGCGTGTCCACGAGTTGAGTGGCCGCAAGGATAAGGATGTGGAGTACGTTTGCGAACTCAAGCTCGATGGCATGTCGCTGGCCTTGCACTATGAAGACGCCCGCCTCGTCCGTGGTCTGACGCGAGGGGACGGAACCACCGGAGAAGATGTCACACTGAATGTACGCACCGTGCGCTCCGTGCCGCTTTCTATTTCCAAAGAAGTGCGTAAAAAGGCGGGAATTCCCGCTAATTTCGAGGTTCGGGGCGAGCTGTTGATGCCCACCGCTGCTTTCAAGAAGCTCAACCAGGAGCGCGAAAAACAAGGCCTGGCGACTTTTGCCAATCCGCGAAATTTCACCGCGGGCACGGTTCGACAGCTTGACCCATCGATCACCGCCAAGCGTCCGCTTGATTATTTCGCATACATGCTGCTGGTGGAGGGCAAAACCTACTTCGAACGGCATTGGGACGCGCTTGAGGCACTGGAAAAAGCGGGATTCAAGGTGAACCTAAGCCGTTCACTGGCCAGGAATATGGAAGAAGTCTGGGCTTTCATTCGACAGTGGGAAGGGAAGCGGGAGAGCCTGCCCTACGAAATTGATGGCATCGTCATTAAGGTAAACGACACTCGCCTGCAACAGGAACTCGGATTCACCGGAAAAGCTCCGCGCTGGGCGATTGCCTACAAGTACGCAGCACGCGGGGCGGTCACTCAGATTAAGGACATCGTGCCTCAGGTAGGCCGGACGGGAAAGTTGACTCCCGTGGCCCATCTCGAGCCGGTCCCGATCGGCGGCACCACCGTGAGCCGCGCCACTCTGCACAACATGGATGAGATCGAGCGCCTGGGCGTCAAGATCGGTGACTGGGTACAGGTGGAGCGCGGCGGCGACGTCATCCCTAAAGTGACGGGAGTGGTCGAGGATAAAGATCACCCTCGGGGAACGAAGTCATTCGAGATGCCGGAACGTTGCCCGGTGTGCGGCGGGCATGTTGTCCGGACTCAAGGCGAAGCCGATCACCGCTGTGTGAACGCCAACTGCCCGACCAAGCTGCGGGAGTCAATTCTGCACTTTGCCTCGCGCGGGGTGATGAACATCGAAGGCATGGGCGAGGCTTTGGTAAATCAGCTAACTGAGCGCGGGCTGGTCAAGAACGTTGCCGACCTTTACCAACTCACGAAGGCCGATCTGCTCAAGCTGGAACGCATGGGCGACAAGTCCGCGCAACATGTGCTGGACGAAATCGGAGCCTCCAAGAAGCTGCCGCTGGAGCGTGTGATCTATGGCCTGGGAATTCGCTTTGTCGGGGAGCGTACTGCCGAATTCTTGGCTGAACATTTTGCATCGCTCGATGCTATCATGAACGCCGCCGAGGAAGAATTGCAGGAAGTGAATGAAGTCGGCCCGCGCATCGCGGTCAGCATCGTTGAGTTCTTTCAGGAGCCGAAGAACCACGAACTCGTCGAACACTTGAGAAGAGCCGGTCTAACCTTCACAGGGAAGAAAAAACAACGTGGCACGAAGCTTGGCGGCAAGACTTTTGTGCTTACAGGAACGCTCGCTAAGTACTCTCGCGAAGAAGCTAAGAAGCTGATCGAGGACGCCGGTGGGCGCGTGTCTGGATCAGTGAGCAGGAAAACGGATTACGTGGTGGCGGGCGCCGATGCCGGCTCGAAACTGGACAAAGCAAAAGAACTTGGGGTAGCGGTGATTGACGAGCAGCAGATGGAAAAGCTGGTTTCCTGAAATGTTCTAAGTGCTAAGTGCCAGGTGCTAACTGCTAAGTGCTAACTGCTAAGTGCTTTTTTTATTCTTTCCCAGGTCGTCTCCAGCGTTTCCGGCAGGACGCGCGTTTCTCCGATAACGGAAATGAAATTGGCGTCGGCTACCCAGCGGGGGAGAACATGCATGTGAATATGCCCGGCAATGCCCGCGCCGGCCGCAGCGCCAATGTTCATGCCCAGGTTGACGCCATCGGGATGATAGAGCTCACGCAGAACGCTTTCCATTTTCTGTGACAAATCCATCATCTCGTGTGCGGCATCGGGCTTGAGTTTTTGAAGCTGATCGAGATGCGCAAACGGCACAACCATGACGTGACCGCAGGTGTAGGGGAACGAGTTCAGGATGATGAAGCAATGGCGGCCGCGATAAACGATATAGAAGCGTTTGTCGTCTCCTCGCGTGGGAAGATCACAGAAAATGCAGCCCTCGGGCTTGCTTTCACCGGTGATGTACGCGTATCGCCATGGCGTCCACAGGTAGTCCATGGCGATGCAGAGTAGCAGATCAGAGCGATTTTCGGAAAATCACAGCCAGCTGTGATGTCGCTCACTGCTTTCAGAATTTGTGGATGCGGCAGCATTGTGCCAAGTCTTTGATTGATTTTTTTGGCGTTTGACACTGTTTGCAAGCGATTGCTATAGTCGAAGGGTTCCCTGGACGCGGGTTCGCGTTTGTTGAGTTTGGCCGCTGGATTGTCTTAGTCCGTTCGCCAGGACGGGCTCAACGAAACCTTAGACTCTCACCAGCAGTCCGTCTGAACACCCCGCATCCTGCGAAGCACACCGGAGAGGCACACCTTGTTCGACGACAACACCGCCCACAACCTGGATTCCGCAACCACGGTCGAAGAAAAGCCTGCGGCCCCAGCTGAGGGACCCATTGAAGAAGCCCCAAAACCAACTCTTGTAGCGCCGCCCGAAAAACCGGCAGCTCCGGCGGCCGCCGCAACCGACGACTTTGCTTCCGCTCTCGAGACGTTTACCACCGAAGCGGAAGAGGCAGTCGGAGAAGACCGCGTGATCCGCGGCACCGTGCTCAAACTTACACCCACACATGTTGTCGTGGACATCGGCGCAAAGTCCGAAGGCATGTTGCCCATCGGAGAGGTCACGGACCACGAGGGCAATCCCAGGTTCCAGCCGGGCGATGAAATCGATGTCATGCGCGAGAAAGGTGAGACCGAGGAAGGGTACATCAACCTGTCTCACCAGAAGGCTCAACGCCTGCATGCCTGGGACGAGATCGAGAAGGCCCATAACGAGAAGAAGCCGATTAAGGCGTTGGTGATCGAGCGCATCAAGGGTGGAGTGACCGTAGACATCATGGGAGCGCGCGCGTTCCTACCCGGCTCCCAGGTCGATCTGCGGCCGGTGCGCAATCTGGACGCGCTTAAGGGGCAGGAAATCGAAGTCGCGGTTATTAAGCTGAACAAAAAGCGCGGCAATATCGTGGTTTCTCGCAAGCAATTGCTAGAGGAAGAACAGAGCGAGAAGCGGTCCAAGACGATGGAGCACCTGGAAGAAGGCTCGGTGCTCACCGGTGTGGTGAAGAACCTGACGGACTATGGCGCGTTCGTGGATCTCGGAGGCATCGACGGCTTGCTGCACATCACCGACATGTCATGGGGCAGGCTCACGCATCCCCGTGATCTGGTGAACGTTGGTGACCACATCCAGGTAAAAGTCCTGAAATTCGACAAAGACAAGCAGCGGGTTTCGCTGGGCTTCAAGCAGCTCACGCCCGACCCGTGGCTGGATGCCGCTCAGCGTTATCCCGTCGGGGCGCATGTGCAGGGCCGGGTGATCAGCGTGACCGACTACGGCGCATTCGTGGAATTAGAACAGGGCATCGAAGGCCTGGTACACGTGAGCGAGATGACCTGGTCGAAGCGGATGAAACATCCGTCGAAGATCGTCAACGTCAACGACAACGTGCAATGTGTCGTGTTGAACGTTAACCCGCAGGAGCGGCGGATTTCCCTCGGCATGAAGCAGTTGGAGACGAATCCCTGGGAATCGCTGCACGACAAGTTCCCGGTCGGAACACCCGTGGAGGGCCGGGTCCGCAATCTCACGGATTTTGGCGCCTTTATTGAGATCGAAGACGGTATCGACGGCCTGGTGCACGTCAGCAATCTGAGCTGGACCAAGCGTGTCAAGCATCCCTCCGAGGTGCTGAAGAAGGGGGACCGCGTGAAAGCCGTGGTTCTGGCAATAGAGCCCGACAAGCGGCGGCTGTCGCTAGGCGTCAAGCAGCTTCAACCCGATGTGTGGGAGACCTTCTTTGCCCAGCACCGGGTCGGCGACGTTCTGCACGGCAAGGTGCTGAGAGTCGCAACCTTCGGCGCGTTCGTAGAAATTGCCGATGGCGTCGAGGGCCTCTGCCACAACTCCGAGGCGCTCGACGCCAATAGCACGCAACTTCATCTCGAACCGGGACAAGAGTTCGACTTCAAAATCATCAAAATGAATCCCGATGAGAAGAAGGTCGGGCTGAGCATCCGGGCCGTGGGCGAAGAGGCATCGCGCCAGGAAGTCGAGTCCTACAAACATCCAGTTTCCAGCACCGGGGGATCCACCATCGGCGAGTTGATGTCGTGGAAGCGGGCGGGTAGCGACCAGAACTAGTCCTGAATCCGTTGTTCTTGAAAGAAGGCTGCCCAAAGTGGCAGCCTTTTTGTTTTTCAGTGGAGCGCGACGATACTGACGAGGCAGCCTGCGCACGGAAGGCTGGAATGCGCGCGCCACACGGTTGTTACTGCGCGGCAGGATGCAGGCACTCGAGAATTTCGCTCTCGCTCAGCGTATGGTCGGAAGATTTGGCGCGGCGGTAGATCCGTTCCACGCAGGCTTCATCGGCCTTCAGGCCATGGCGCTCCAGCCAAAAAACAATATTGGACTTGCCGCTCATCGGACCTACATCGATGACTTGCTCCAGTCCGAATACATGCGAAGGCACACCGGAGTAAACCGTGTTCGCCAGTTCGATGTCTTTCTTCTTGTAAGCCTTAATGACGGCTGCCGCGTGTACGCCCGTTGCGGTACGAAAGGCGTCTTCCCCTAGTACTGGATAGTTCACCGGAATCGGAACACGAGTGGCACGCGACACCGCCCGGCAATATTCCTTTAGCTTGGTCACTTCCTGATCCGCCCAGGGAGAAATGCCCATAAGCTTCAGATTCACAATCATCTGATCCATCTGAGTGTTGCCGACGCGCTCGCCAATGCCGAGCGCGGTGGCATGAACGCAGACGGCTCCCGCCACCAGCGCCGCCATGGAATTGGCGACGGCCAGCCCGCGATCGCAATGTCCGTGCCAATCGACACGAATGTTTTCGCCCGAGGGTTTCACAACTTCCTCAAGCACGAACCGCACCAGCGCGAAGGTTCCCATCGGCGTGGCATGTCCGGCAGTGTCACAGATCACAATCGCGCGCGCGCCGCAATTAATGGCCGTGCTGTACAACCGCTTGACGGTTTCCGGATCGCAGCGAGTGGTGTCCTCGGTCACATACATGACGGGCAAACCAAGCGATACCGCGTACTTCACGGCGTTTTCGGTGGTTTGCAGCAGGAAGTCGTCCGTCCAGCCCTCGGTGTAGCGGCGGATGGGGCTGGATCCAATGAAGGTTGCCGCTTCGATGGGCAGGCCGGTTCGCTGCACGATGTCGGCGATCGGGCGAATGTCGTTCTGATGGGTTCTAGCCGCGCAGTTCGCGCGAATCTTCAGCCGCTGGTTGACAATTTCCCTCGCCAGCGCCTCCACGTGTTGCACCGCGCGCGGACCAGCCCCGGGCAGACCGAGATCCAGCGAAGTAATTCCCAGGGCTTCCATCAGGTGAAGAATTTCGATCTTCTCTTCGATGGAAGGATCGCGTACGGAGGGGGACTGCAAGCCATCCCGCAAACTCTCGTCGTTGAGAAGAACCGGTCCCAGCGGCTTGAGCGCCGCCGGATGGACCTGGTTCCAATCGTAGATCAGCTCAGAAGTTTTCAAGTTCCCCGCCCGAGGCTTGGTCGAACCGTCACGGAGTTAGCTGAGATTTTCCCCACACTGCCGCTGAACTAATCTTTCGGAGGCAAGGTCAATCCGAACACCGATATGCGGCCCTGCCCGGCGACATTGACTCCGCTCTCATCGTCAGAATTGGGCAGGTAGAGGGTCTTGCAGTGCTCGCAGCGATAAACTTCGGCGTCCTTGCCCCAATCCCTGGCCACATCTCCACACTTCTGCTCAACCACGTCGGTCATGTAATACCAACGCTTTAGATGCCCTCCACAGAACTTGCCTTTGGCATCCTTTTCGTTACAGGAGCGCTGGCCGACCTTCTTGATTTTGACTTTATGATTGGGAAGTTGTTGCGGTGCCAGGTTTTGTGTCACAGCAGTTCCAGATGGTGCCAAATGGTTGACCTCAAGAGCGGCCCAAAGCCGGGTTCCGCCTACATTCTAACCTGAATGGGCTGGGGCTCACTACCTCCGCTGATCCACGAATCTATATATGGCATTACGGGTGTTCGGCCTAGCTATCGGGGCTCAGAGTGGCTTCCGGCGCAGCAGGCCGAAGGATCTCAAGCCGGCTTTCAGGCGTTGGGAAATACTACGGGCAAACTGCAGGTCAACAAAAGCTTCCATTTGACGAGTAAAGTCGTGGCCATAGCCGTACCACCAGGTTTTCTTGATGGTGGGCAGGCGGTCGGAATCGATATATTTGATCCGAACCATCTCCTCCAGTCCGAAAGCGCCGTGGGTGCGGCCGATACCGCTGGCCTTTACGCCGCCGTGAGGCGCCTCGCTGATTCCGAAGCAGCTCACGACGTCGTTGACCATGACCGTGCCGGCCGCAATTTGCCGCGCGACAGTCTCCCCATGGGCGCGTTTTCGGGTCCACACGCTGGCCGCAAGGCCGAATTCGGAATCGTTGGCCAGGCGCACAGCCTCGTCATCACTATCGACTGGCATGATGGGCAGCACGGGTCCAAAAGTTTCCTCCCGCATGATCCTCATGTCGTGAGTGACGTCGGCGAGAACCGTCGGACCGTAAAAATTGGAGCCGAGCTCGGTTAAGCGTCGGCCTCCGGTCAGAATTCTTGCGCCACGGGCACGCGCATCCTCGACATGCGCCTCCACCGTGCGCAATTGGCGCTCGTGAATGAGAGGGCCGACATCGGTATCAGGATTGAGGCCGTTCCCGACGCGGAGTTTCCTGGTTTTGGAAACGCACGCATCCACGAAAGCGGAATACAAGCTGCTGTGCACGTAGCAGCGTTCTACCGACAGGCATGCCTGGCCGGCGTTGACGAAAGCGCCCCAGACCGCGCCGCTGGCGGCAACATCGACGTCGGCGTCCGCGAGCACCAGCATAGGGTCTTTGCCGCCCAGTTCCAAAACCAC
>DASSIO010000259.1:0-11875 GCA_035691825.1 Terriglobales bacterium
CGGGGAGCACGTCACTCACGGCCAAATCCTCGCGGAATGGGATCCTTTCACATTCTCAATCCTTACCGAGACGGCAGGGTCGGTGAAGTTTGACGACCTGCGACCCGGTCTGACGATCGAGGAGCAGGTGGACGAAGTGACTGGTCTGTCGCAAGACGTAGTCACTCTGCCCCCCGGCGATGAGAAGCATCAGCCTGCGATTCTGATCCGCGATTCTTCGGGCAAGGTCCGCAAGAAGTACCTCATGCCATCGCGCGCCCACTTGATGGTCAAGGACGGCGACGAGGTGCAGGCGGGCGACGTGCTGGCGAAGATTCCGCGGGAAACCACCAAGACCAAGGACATTACCGGTGGTCTGCCGCGCGTCGTGGAGCTGTTCGAGACGCGGAAACCCAAGGATCCCGCTGTGATCAGCGAAGTGGACGGCGTCGTTCGGTATGGCGACATCGCCAAGGGAATGCGCAAAGTCTACGTCGAGAGCGAGGATGGCAAGACGACCAAGGAATACTCCATCCCGCGCGGCGTACACATCAACGTCCAGGAAGGCGACCACGTGAGGGCGGGTGAGGCGCTCATCGATGGCCCGCTCAACCTGCATGACTTGCTCGCGGTGCTCGGCGAAAAGTTCACGCAGGCCTATCTGGTCAACGCCATTCAGGAGGTCTACCGTCTCCAGGGCGTGAACATCAACGACAAGCACATCGAGACGATCTCGCGCCAGATGATGCGCTGGGTCAAAGTCGAAGACGTTGGTGACACGCAGTTCCTCCTCGAAGAGCAGGTGGACAAGTTCCGGTTCCGAGAGGAAAACGACCGCGTCATTGCCGACGGTGGCCGTCCGGCAACCGGGCGTCCGCTGCTCCTGGGCATCACCAAGGCGTCGCTCTCGACCGATTCGTTCATCTCGGCCGCGAGCTTCCAGGAGACCACGCGCGTACTCACCGAAGCGGCTGTCGCCGGCAAGGTGGACTACCTCCGCGGGCTCAAGGAAAACGTCATCATGGGCCGTCTGATTCCCGCTGGAACGGGCCTGGAGCACTACCGCAGCATCCAGTTGCTGACGGAGATGCCGCCACCCGCTCCCATCGAGGAAATTCCTGAAGCCGCCGAACTGACTGCCGAAGAGGCTGCGGCGCTGGACTTCCTGCAAAAAGATACGGAAGCCGACGCTGCTACGGAAGGCTAAACAGCTTGAGTGGCGGAGTGACCCGCCTACCTCGCAATCGATAGAAAAAAGCGTCCCGACTAACACCGGGACGCTTTCGTTTTAGAGCAGATTGTACGGGTACCGTTCAGGCACGTCTCGACGTCCGCGTCATTGCCCGGTCTTGGCGCGCTTTCTACAATAACTTGTACCGTTATCGGGCGGCTTCCTGGCAACTTTTGCCAGTCCGTGCCCGAGTCTCATGCCCAAACACGACGAGTTCACCCCAGCTTCCGCGAAAGATTCACCGTCGAGCGGTTCCAGCCGCCCCACGGTTGCGTCCCGTTTCGAGCAATTTGAGAAACGCCAGAGCGAACTGTGGCGGCTGACCTTCGTTCTCCTCCTGGTTCTTTCCATCGTCTTTGCCCTCACCTCGTGGAGCACCATTCGTTCTCTGGCTCATCGCTTTGAAGCTCTGCCGATTGGACTCGTTGTCCTGGTCGTTCTGTTTGGTTTCTACGCCTGGAGGCGCACGCAGGAAATCTCCGAACTGCGCGGGCTGGTTCGCGGGCTGGAACACCACGATGCCGCCCCTCCCAGCGACAGGCAACTCGATCAGCTGTTCGAAGTCATTTCCCGTTCGCAGCAGGGGTACCGCGACCTCATCGATTCGTTCGACGACATTCTTCTGGCATGTTCGCTGGAGGGCGAAATCCGGGCGGTGAATCGCAGCTTTGCCGAACTCGTGGGGGCCAATTTTCAGCAGATCATCGGCAGGCCGGTTACGGATTTTCTGGAAGAAGGCAGCGGCGAGGGCGGGGAACTGATCCGCCGGGCTCTTCCTCGATTTCTCGAGCGACGCCATTGGTCGGGCATCATTCAAGTCCGCTTGAAGAAACAGAATTCCATCTGCTATTTCGATTGCGTCGCGCATGCGATGACACGCGATAACAAAGTCCATGGGCTCACGGTTCTCGGCCGCGACATCACGGCGCTGCGAAAGAATGAGGCTCGCTTCACAGAGTTGTTCGAGACTCTGCAGGAAGGAATCTATATCACCACGCCCGAGGGAAACATCCTTGACGCCAATCCCTCACTGGTCCAGATGCTGGGCTATGACTCCAAGGAAGAACTGCTATCGAAGCGTGTTGCCGACATTTTCACCGAACGCGTCGAACGAAAAGCGCTTGTGGAAGAGGTCGAACGCCAGGCAGTGCTCCAGGGCCGCGAAATCAGTTTACAGCGGAAGGATGGTTCACTCATCGTTTGTCTGAATACCACCACCGCCGTGCGCGACACCTCGGGCCGAGTCATCCGCTACCAAGGTTCCGTCCTGGATGTCACCGCCCGCCGCCAGATGGAGCGGCAGCTCCACAAGGAGCAGGAATTTGCGCGACGCCTGGTGGATAACTTCCCGGATTTGATTCTCGTCGTGGATTCCGCCTCGCATTACACCTTCGTCAGCGCTAGCTGCAAGGAAATCCTCGGCTACGAGCTGGCCGAAGCCGAAAACATGGAGTTTGGAGGACGCACACATTCGGAAGACCTCCCCGCTCTGCACGCGCTTTTTACCGACCTTCTCGCCGGCCGACAGAACTATGGATCGCTTGAAATTCGCGTGCGGCATAAGCTGGGAGACTGGCGCCGCATCCGCTTCAATTTCAGTCCCCTTGCCGACGAGACCGGCAAGGTCGAGGCTGTAGTGCTCTCCGGGCGGGATGTCACCGAGCTGAAGCGGCTGGAAGAGCAGCTCATCCAAGCGGAAAAACTGGCGGCCATGGGCCAGATGCTGGCAGGAGTCGCGCACGAGCTCAACAATCCTCTCACGGCGATCCTGGGCGTCACGGAATTGTTGCGAGAGCGTCCGACCGAGGACGAAGCCACGAAACGCCAACTGGAATTGACTCATCGACAGGCTCGCAGGGCGGCGCGGATTGTCCAGAATCTTCTGGAGTTCTCCAGGCCCGCCTCACCGCAGAAGAAGCCGGTTGATCTGTTGAGCGTCATAGACCGCACGCTGCAGTTGCACGAACACTCGCTCCGCAGAAATAACATCGAGGTTGATTACCGCCCACCGGCGGACTTCCCAGGCGTTATAGGCGACGCGAACCAGCTGATCCAGGTCTTCTTGAATCTTGTCACCAACGCCGAGCAGGCCATCCGCGAGGTTCGCGAATCGGGGCGGATTCAGATTCGCCTAGCTCAGCTCGGCCCGCAGATTGCAGTAACTTTCCAGGATGACGGCGTTGGCATTCGTCCTGAATCCGTCCAACGCCTGTTCGATCCCTTCTATACAACCAAACGTCCTGGTGGAGGAACTGGGCTAGGGCTAAGCATCTGCCTGTCAATCATTCGCGAGCACGGGGGAACGATTGAAGCGGAAGCTCTGCCGGGAGGCGGCTCTGCGTTCACGGTTTATCTTCCCCTGGCGATCAGCCAGGAGACCCCGGCGCCTTCCTTGGCCCAGACCTCCGGTTCGGAAGCCGTAAGTCTCCCGGATATAGGATTGCTGGAGGGCCGGCGCATCCTTGTGTTGGACGATGAGGAAAGCCTGCGCAGCTTGCTGGCCGAAGGGTTGAGCGCACGCGGCCTGCTCGTGGACTGCGCCGGCACACTGGAAGAGGCCCTGGACATTCTTTCCCAGCGCACGCCGGATGCTATTCTCTGCGACCTGAATCTTTCGCAGGATGGAGGCCACCTCAGCGGCAAGGCGGCGTCCGAACACCTTCTTGCCGCCGCAGGAAACCGCAAGCCGCCGCTCATTTACATGACAGGAGAGCTGGTGGAAGCACCGAGCGGGGCAGCGGAACCGGGCAAGCCCCGTTTCTTGCAGAAGCCTTTCCGGATCTCAGACGTTCTCGGCGTGCTCCAGGAAGTCTTCGAAGCCAATCCGCCTGGTACAAAGTTGGAATGAGAGGCTGGCCGTTTCGGACGGCTGGCTGAAAGTGCAGAGCAAATCGCAAACTAAAGGGAGCTGCGGAAAATTTGGCCGCCTCATCAAGTGGCCCGCATTCACTTCGATTTGTGCGGAGCGGGAGTGGCGGCAGGGGCGGCGTCCACGCCGAAATCCCAAACGTACAGATTCAATCCATCCTGGAGGATTTCGGCCAGGGCATACTCGCCCGGGGGCAGAGGAGCGCTGAGGGTGAACCTGTAAATGTCCGGCGCCACCTCCCAGCGCTGAACCGCAATTTCTTCTCTTTCCTGGGAGAGCTGCTGTCCGAAGAGATTGCGGATGGACTCAAGCAAGCGCTTGTTTCCCTTAATCTTCGCGCGAACAAGGGTGACATCAGGTCCGTCGGGCCCTTGACGGCTGCTCCTCAGGACCGTCGAATCCGCGTCCTGACCGAGTGCCGGCTCCCGCAAGTAGAACTCCGGCACCGTGCTTGTGAGCCGGACTGTAGCCCGAGCGCCGGGAAGTTCCACGTTATGTTTGCTGGGGACAATCGGTATCGGAGAGAGAATCTGCGTTAGAGCGGTCTTCTTGTCGGTTTTAACTACCGACCCTGCCTGCTCGAGCCGCTTAACTGACTTGCCTTCAATGGCGAACATGCCCTCCCCATCAGGCAAGAACACGCCAGGCGCGACCAACAAACTCGCATCTACATCGATCGGCGTTTGAGCGTTCGCCGCCGCCTCCTGGATGCGCGTCTTTTCAAGAAGCGCGGCGGCGGCTTTTTCGTCGGCTTCGCCAGCCTTTTTTGTGGCGTCCCAGTCCACCAGGGCATCTGGAATCTCTTCCCAGGCTTCTCTTTCAACGCTGAAGTAACGTACGCGGTCGCCTTTCTTTTCGAAGCTGCGGACGAGTTGGTAGCTGCCGTCTTTGAGGACAAGCTTTCTTCCACGAGGCAGGCCTGTAGGTTCCTCCCCTGTGGCCGCTGGTCTAGCGGCGCTCTGCGGCTCTGGTCGTCCTGTAGCATTAGCGGGCGGAATCGCACACCAAGCAATTGCCCCCAAGGCGGGGCAGCAGAATTGGAGCAGCAAAGCAAGCATAACGGGCAGGATCATGGACCTCACTGGGCTCTGAGATGCAGTCGGAACACGCGGGTTTGCCCTTTGGCGAGCATACCTCGCCGCCTAGAGCGCTGCAACTGCCCCAAAAAGCAAAAGGCTCTTTCCGGGGTCCCGGAAAGAGCCTGGCTTGCTCAGAAGATGATCGTTTGCGTTAGTGGGTGCAACGGGGGAACAGGGTCACCAGCACCATCAAGTCGGATAAAGTGAACAGCCACTGGTCAGCCTGTTTGCCAGCCGCCTCGGCAGCTCGCGCAATGAAGCCCAGATGCCGGCTCTTCGCAAAATTACGGATATGATCCACGCAGATCCCAGTCAGACTGGCGATTTCCGCGTCAGTAAAAATCTTTTGGCTGGACTTGACTTTAACCATGGCCTTGTTCCTCAGACTCGTTCCCTCATGCTTCGTACGCCCTTCGACAACTTTGATGCTTCTTGCAGCGTACTCGATGCACGAAAGCAAGAGCAATAGTCGTTCCGTTCTCAACTTTCAAAACGAAAAGGCTAGTACTTTTGTTCCAACCCCCTGTGTAAAAAGAGATTATTCTTTTTCCCTATCTTCGGAGGGGACAAGTATCTGAGGAAATAAATGGGAAATGAGTGGGCACAAATGTCCTACTTTTGCAAATTGTCTATGAGTTTCGGTAGACTCATCGCGATCTCTTCCATTTGTTTTGTGTGCCGTTTTTCGTGGGAGGAGATGAACTGGATCCACTGGTAGGTGTTCAAGGTACCCAGCGCAGGATGTGGCCAGCGGTATTCACCCAGGTCTCGGCTTTTCGTTTCATCAAGAAACGAGAGGGACCGCTGCCGAACTTCTCGTAGTTCAGCAAGCATGTGTTCTTTATCGCGCAGCAAAGCGGAGTCTATCGGAATCGGCGTTTTCCGCCGTACCACGCGCGACTCAACCAACGTCATGGGCAGGTGAAACCGCTTCATAAAAGGGACGTGTTTCGGCGGATTTTGCGCGACCTTGTCCGCTTTTCCAATGACAGCACGTTCGACCATCATGAGATGTGCCACGACCTCCGCCGCGGACCAGCGCCCCTCGCTCGGGGAAGCGTTCCACAAGTCAGATGGGACGGCATCAGCCGCACGCAAGAAACTCTTCTGCGTTTTGGCCAGATTAGTGACAAGGGAGTCCAGAGATGGCATCAGATTTTCCCCTCGCGCTAGCTTTTCAAACTGAGTTGCCGCCAGCCTTCTCAAAGGCATGAGCAAGTCGTAATACGATTTCCTCACCGAAAGCGGGCCCAAATATTTGCAACCCCACCGGGAGCTTGCCGCCAATTTTCCCGCAAGGAACAGAGATGCCAGGCACGCCGGCGAGCGATCCCGTAACTGTATATATATCAGCAAGATACATCTGAAGTGGATCGCTGGTGCGCTCCCCCAGCTTGAAGGCGGGAACGGGCGATGTGGGGGTCACAATCGCATCCACCTTTGTAAAGGCGTCGCGAAAATCCTGGGCAATCAGGGCGCGAACTTTCTGTCCCTTGAGGTAATAAGCATCATAGTAGCCGGCGGACAACACATAAGTCCCCAGCACGATGCGTCGCTTGACTTCCGCGCCAAATCCCGCGCCCCTCGTCTTTCGGTACATGGAAAGCAGGGAATCACCGTCAATGCGGAGACCGTACCTTACGCCGTCATATCGCGCCAGATTCGAGCTGGCTTCGGCGGTCGCGATAACGTAATAGGTGGCAATCGCATAGTCGGTATGTCTCATGCGGATCTCGTGAAGCTGACATCCAAGCTTTTTGTAGACCTCAATACCGGCTTCGATCTTTTTTCGAACGTCGGCGTGCATCCCCTCGCCGAAGTATTCCCTCGGTATACCGATGCGGAGCCCCTTGACGGGTTTTTCCATTGAGGACAGATAATCAGGCACTGCCGCGGTTGTCGAGGTTGAATCGTTCGGGTCGCGCCCTGCGATCACGCTCAGGATTGCGGCAGCATCTCGCGCATTGGTGGCAAACGGACCGATGCGGTCCAGTGAGGACGCGAACGCAATGAGCCCGTAGCGTGAGACCCGGCCATAGCTTCCCATCATGGCGGGAATCCCGCAGAATGATCCTGGCTGCCTTATTGAGCCCCCGGTGTCCGTCCCCAAGGAAGCCACGGCCAAGCCAGCAGCCACTGCGGCAGCCGATCCGCCGCTGGAGCCGCCCGGTACGCGGTCTGTCGCTTCGGGGTTTCGAACTGGGCCATAGGCAGAGTTCTCGTTCGAGCTACCCATGGCGAACTCGTCGCAGTTGGTCTTTCCCAGGATCACCGCGCCCGCCGCTTCCAGCCGACGAACGGCGGTCGCGTCGTACGGTGGCACATAGTTTTCAAGAATCTTTGAACCGCAGGTCGTCCTCACGCCCTGGGTGCTGATGACATCCTTAATTGCTACCGGAACACCCGCAAGGGCCGGGAGTGGCTCACCGGCGGCGACAAGCTCATCGATGCGCTTAGCTTGCGTGTAGGCCCGCTCCGGGCAGAGCGTCAAATAAGCGTTCAATTCAGGGTTACGTGCCGCGATTCGCCCATAGAAGTCTTCCGCCAACTCACGCGCCGAAACCTTCTTCGCGGTCAGGGCCTCTCTTATTCCCTGAATGTTCCAATTCGTCGTCACACTGTGTCCTGTAGAAAAGATATTCTTGTCTGAACTATCCAATTTCCCCGCGGGGTCGCGCCAACCAAGATGGGGAGAAAAATCTGTCCCATTAGCGTTCGATTACTTTTGGGACTCGAAAGTAAGGTGCTTCCGGATCCGGCGCTTGCTTAAGGATTTCTCCCGCAACATTGCATGGAACCACAGTATCTTCGCGAAGCGTGGCGTCGGCGGTCTGGTCGTCGGCCAAAACCTGGGCCATCGGCTCGACCTGGGAAGTGTCTAGTTCATCGAGCTTCCCGATGTACTCGAGAATCTCATCAATTTGTTTGCGGTAGCTCTCCAGCTCGGCTTCGCTCAAGTCCAGGTAGGCTAGCTCCGCTACGCGTTCTACTTCTTCACGGCTGATTTTCATGGAATCCTCAGCGTCCCGCAGGAGCCACGGTTTCCGTGGTTTTGCGCGGATATTTCTTTTCGATGTAAGTATCGACCAGAGCCTGGAAAGCCGCGGCCAATTCCTCGTAGGTTCCTTCGAGTGTCACATCTTTTTTTCCGTCGATGTAGATTGGGCAACGGGGCGCTTCGCCAGTCCCCGGCAAACTGATGCCGATATTCGCGGCTTTCGACTCTCCGGGGCCGTTGACGATGCAACCCATCACCGCCAACGTCATAGTTTCCACGCCCTCATATTGCGTTTTCCAAATGGGCATGCTGTCCCGGATATAGCCCTGAATCCGTTCCGCAAGCTCCTGAAACGTTGTGCTCGTGGTGCGCCCACAGCCCGGACATGCCGTGACGCTGGGCGAAAAAGAACGCAGCCCGAGGGCTTGTAGTAATTCGCAAGCCGCATAAACCTCTTCACGGCGGTCGCCGCCCGGTTTTGGAGTCAGTGAAATACGAATCGTGTCCCCGATTCCTTCGTACAGCAAAACCCCGAGCGAGGCCGCCGACCATATCTGCCCTTTCATGCCCATGCCAGCTTCGGTCAAACCGAGATGCAGCGGTTGCTCCGTCTTGCTGGACAAGTCGCGATACACGGTAATCAGATCCCGCGGCCGGGAAGTCTTGCAAGAGATGATGATTTGGTCGTAACGCAGCCCGCTCTCCAGCGCCAGCTCAGTGGACTGCAGCGCGGAGAGCACCATGCAATCGTTGATAATCTCTTCGGACTCCTTGCCCAGGTTCTTGTCAGTGTTCTCCTGCATCTTCTGCATGACGAGCTCTTGATTCAGCGAGCCGCCATTCACGCCGATGCGCACGGGTTTGCCGTTATCGCGCGCCACTTTGCAGATGGTGGAGAACTGTTCGTCGCGGCGCTGGCCTGCGCCGACATTACCTGGATTGATGCGATACTTGTCCAAGGCCTTGGCACAAGCGGGGTTTTTCGTCAGCAGTACGTGTCCGTTGTAGTGAAAGTCTCCAATGATGGGCGCGGGGCAGCCGGCGTCGAGCAGGCGTTTCTTGAGCTCCGGTACGGCCGCGGCCGCTTCGGGCACATTGACCGTCCAGCGCACAATTTCAGAGCCAGCCTCCGCGAGTTCCAGGGTTTGCTTGAAGGTCGCCGCCACGTCGGCCGTATCCGTGTTGGTCATGGACTGCACGACGATGGGCGCGCCCCCGCCTACGAGCACATGACCAACTCGCACGCCGTATGTCTTGCGACGGGGTCTTCCGCTCGCCGCGGCGTCGGTGCCTTTGATTTGGGTGAGCATCGCTTCTTCATTTTAGCCTGAGTTCGATTCGAATACGAAATCCGTTGCAGCCTGTTCGCTCTGACACAATGGAACAGACTCGGCCGATAAGGGTTTCGGTGCGAGGCATCTATTCGAGGGTTGGCCTGCTCTCCCTTCCAGCAAAACCGGGCTCTCGCCCGCACAACTAGTTCGGTTTGACCGAACGCTGCGGAAACGCAACATATGTTTCAACCCATGCTTTCGATTGTCTGAACTACAGCGGATCTCTAACGTTCTTCGCGAGCGGCAACTTCCTTTCCGGCTTTCCCATCCTTGCTGATAACCAAAGTTAGACACGTTGTGCGAGAATCAACAGACGTTTCATTTTTCCACTGCTTTGAATAAGTCATTGACACCTCTTAAGTTCTTGGTGTAAGGAATCCCCAGCTTTAGTGGTGGGGGGACCCTGCGAGTGGTAAGCCATCGGATTTCATCTCTGGCGCCCGTCCATAAGTGTCCATCAAAACGTGCGTGCCCCTCTCTTTCCAGGTAGAGGAGCCTACATGTTTCCAGGCAGGTGCTGCTACCTGCCGGCGCCAAGCGATGATTAGGAATGGTCCACTGCGCAGTTGATCAGCCTTCCAAAGCGGGGGGATTATGAAGATCTTCGTTCGTATTCTATTTGCTGCACTTTTCGTTCTGGGAGTGTTCTCGGCCGGGATCGCCACTGAGGCGCAAACATCAATCTCTGGTGTCGTTCAGGGGACTATCACCGACAAAGCTGGCGCGGTCGTGCCGAATGCCACGGTCGAGCTGGTCAACACCGCGACGAATGAAACGAAAGCGACAACCACAAACGCCACAGGGGAATACACCCTTCCGAATGTGCCTCCCGGCACCTACACCCTAAAGATTTCCAAGGGTGGATTCGCCACCGTTACTTTCGCGAATATCAAAGTCGACGTGACCAAGAGCTACAACTACAACGCCACACTTGAAGTCAGCTCCGGGAAGGAAGTCATCGAAGTCAGCGCCCAAGCACAGGCTGAATTGCAGACTTCGGATGCCGTAGTTGGCAACGTGGTTGGGGAAAATGAGCTGATGCGGCTTCCAACCCTCGGCCGCGATTCTCGAGAGCTCCTGACGCTCCAGCCGATGTCCACGCCATTTGAAAGCAGCAATGGCGGCGGTTTTGGCAACAGCGGCGGAACGATTGCCGGAGCGCGCAGCGACCAGAATGTGTTCAATCTCGACGGCATTGACATCACGGACAATGTGATCGCTGGCGGCGGCAACCAGGTCCCGGTTATCCCCATCGGCGTGGAAAACGTGGCGGAATTCCGAGTCGGCGTCACCAATAATAACGCTTCCTTCGGGCGGTCCGAAGGCGGCCAGATCAACATCATCAGCAAGAGCGGTACTAACGATTTTCACGGCGCGGTTTATTGGTACCACCAGAACTCCGCCCTCAACGCCAACACCTGGGATAATGGTCACACGCCAAATGGCTCCGGCCTGCAGTTCACTCCCAAGTCTCCCCAGCACGACAATCGAGGGGGCGTAAGCTTCGGTGGTCCGATCAAGAAGAATAAAACCTTTGTCTTCGGAAACTACGAACTGCGTCGCTTTCCTCAGTCTGTCGAGGTCGAGCGAATCGTTCCCACGCAGTCACTTCGCAACGGCATCCTTACTTTTGGAGGCGTGGCATATAATCTGGCCACTTCAAGCGCTTGCGGCGGCGGAACCACGCCATGCGACCCGAGAGGGTTGGGAATCAGTCCTGTCGTTCAGAAACTCTGGAACATGTTGCCGCAGGGCAACGATCCGAACGTCGGTGACGGCTCAAACACCGAAGGATTCCGCACGAGCGTCCCTGAAGGTCTAAAAGATGATTTCGTGAACGTGCGCCTGGACCACAATTTCACGGACAAGGTGAAATTCTTCGGCCGCTACCTCTATCACCGGGACCTCGCACCCAATTCTGCCGGCCAGGGGGCTGGACAGGTGAGTTTCCTCGGAGGCTCAGCCGCTTCATCCAGCGCCTCTGACATACGCGGGGATGGTTTTACCAGCGGACTCGACTGGCAAATCCACGACAATCTCATTAACAGTCTCCACGTCGGTTGGATTCGGAGCCGGCAGGATTTCAACGTGATCCGTCCGCGTGTCTCTGCAGCGGCTTTAAATCTGGCGGGAACGAGCACTGCATTGGGTGACATCGCCCTCGCTCCTGGTCTCGGCGCAACTGGTTTGATCGACACGGTCGTTGACGTGGACACGCAGCGTGCGCGCCATCAGGCAATTTACGATAGCAACAAGCAATACGCGGACAATCTTACCTGGATCAAGGGGAAACACACCCTGTTCGGTGGTGCGGACATCCGATGGCTGCCCACCATTCACGACCGCGATGACAAAGTCATCGGGTCTGTCAATTCCCTCGTGGCG
>DASSIO010000260.1:0-6330 GCA_035691825.1 Terriglobales bacterium
TGTAGCTGCTGCGATGGCCATCTCTCCACTCGATATCCACCCCCGTGCCGGCCGTGAGCTTCACGTCGACCGACCTGGGATCCGTGCTGGGAGGCATGTTTTCAGTATCGCACAGGAGAGCGCGGAGCGTGGGTGGACGCAATCCGGCTGCTCCTGTAAAATCTATGTTTTACCTCTGCATTCGTGCGGATTCCGGGAGTAGGCGATGGCACAAGTATGTCAGGTTTGCGGCAAAGGGCCGCGTTCGGGCAATAACATCAGCCACGCGCACAACGTGACCAAGCGGCGCTGGAACGTCAACCTGCGCCCGGTCCGGGCCAAGGTGGGCGGCGGAACCAGGCGCATTCGCGTCTGTGCGGCTTGCCTGCGCAGCGGCAAAGTCGTAAAAGCGTAAAATCCACCACAAAGGACACAAAGGTTCACGAAGGGATTTGCTTTCGTCATGATTCGTGCCCTTGGTGTCGATTCTTCTCAGTGCACGCCCTTCAGCAGATCAAAAGTCAGAGTGGGTTTTGTGGCATCAGCGCTGCCTGCGCAGCGGTAAGGGCGTAAAACGTAAATCCACCACAAAGGACACAAAGGTTCACGAAGGGGGTGTTTTGTGATCCTTCGTGCCCTTTGTGGTGATACTTGTTACTGCACGCCTTTCAGTGTCACATCAAAGATCAGCGTGGAATTCGGCGGGATCACCGGCGGATATCCGTTGGCACCGTAAGCCATATCGGGTGGAATCTTCAGCTGACGCTTGCCGCCGACCTTCATTCCGACCAGGCCCTCGTCCCAGCCTTTGATGACTTGGCCGGCGCCGAGCTTCACGGTGAAAGGTTGGCCCGTCCCCGCGTTGCTGTCAAACTTCTTGCCATTCGTAAGCCAGCCTGTGTACTCGACCTTGACCGTGTCGCCGGTCTTGGCCTCCGGTCCCGTGCCGGGCTTGATGTCCCAGTACTGCAGTCCGCCGGGCAGGCTCTTGCCCGGTCCCGTGACCTTGGACGGGCCCGCCGTGGCCTTTGCAGTTGTACTGGCTTTGTGAGTGGATTTCTTCGTTGTTCCCGTCTGTGCAGCCGCGCAGGCAGCAAGGGCGATAATCGCGAGTAGTGATGTGAGTCGAATCATAAAAACGTCTCCTTGAAGCGTTCAGCACGTCCGGCTGCTGACGGTGTCACGCCAGAGCGATCACGTCAATTTCCACCAGAACGTCCTTAGGCAAGCGCGCTACCTCAACGGTGGATCGAGCCGGAGGGCCACTGGCAAAATATTTTCCATAGACTTCGTTCATGGCGGCGAAGTCATTCATGTTCTTCAGGAACACCGTCGAGCGGACCACCTTTTCCAAACTGGTGCCGGCAGCTCGCAGGATGCCCTGCAGATTCTGCAACACGCGGTCAGTCTGGAATGCAATGTCGCCGGAGACTAGAGTGTTCGTGACAGGGTCGATAGCGACTTGTCCGGACACGAATACGAAGCCGTTTGCCCTTACCGCCTGCGAATAAGGTCCGATTGCCTTGGGACCATCGTTAGTAGAGATGATTTCTTTCATTAGCAGTTCTCGGTTCTCAGTTCTCGGTTCTTAGTTCCTCGTTCCTCGTTCTGGTTCTCAGGTCTCGTTTCTCAGTTATGAAGTTGACATTCTAAATGGCGGTGGCCGCAATTGAGTAGTCGTGAGTCATTAATCTGGTTTCTTTAGGCGGTGTTGCGGATGGAAAATCTCTGTTTGTAGATGTCGTGGGTTAAGCGGAGGCAATGCAAGGTCCCTCGACTTGCTTTCGTTCGCTATGCTCACTCAGGCGTCGCTCGGGATGACAGAGCAGTCGACCATCTGGTTTTCAGGTGAGTTCAAGAAGCAGGAAGTGAGAACGGAGAACCGAGAACTGAAACGAGGGCCCAAGAACGACAAACCAAGAACGGCGGAACCAAGAACGGCGAACGGAGAAGCAACCAACTAGATCTTCTGCAATCTCTGCACATCGTGGACGCCGGGAATTTTGCGCACTCCCGCGATGATGGTTTCCAGATGCTTGAGATCGGCGATGTCGAGAACGACATCGATGTTGGCTTGTCCGTTGGCGGTGCGGGCTTCAATGTTGCGGATATTCGTTTTGGTGTCGCTGATTACGGCCGTGATTTGTTTCAGCATGCCCCATTTGTCGTCGCAAAACAGGGTCAGCTTAACGGGATATGCGGCGGGAACACCATCCTCTTTTTCGCGCGTCCACTGCACGTCAATACGGCGTTCCGGCTCGTACATCAGGCTGGTAACGTTCGGGCAGTTCTGCGAGTGGACGGCCACACCTTTGCCCCGAGTGACGTAGCCGACGATGCCCTCGCCGCGAATTGGATTACAACAGCGAGCACGATAAACCAACAAGTCGCCGTGACCTTTGACGGAGATCGCATTGGCATCCCCGCCAAAAACACGGCGCACTACATTCGTGAATCCGTGTTTGCCCTCATCTTCCGTTTCGGCCGCGGGTTGTGCGCCGGGGGGAGCCAGGCGGCCCAGGATGGAGCGGGCAGAAAACTTGCCATATCCGATGCCGGCCATGAGGTCGTCGGCTCGGCCTAGACCGTAGTCGGAGGCAACCTTCTGCAGGTCTTCATCTTTGATGTCCTTCAGCGAAATGCGGTATTTGCGCGCCTCTTTCTCAATCAGCTTGCGGCCAATTTCAATCGCGCGCTCGCGCTGATGAATGTTGAGCCAATGCTTGATCTTGTTACGCGCGCGTGACGACTTCACTACCGCCAGCCAATCACGGCTTGGCTTATGCCCCGGCTGCGTGAGGATCTCTACAATATCGCCGCTGTGCAGCTTGTGACGGAGTGGAACCATGCGCCCGTTCACTTTGGCGCCGACACAACTGTGGCCAACTTCGGTGTGCACGGTGTACGCAAAGTCGATGGGCGTGGAATCACGCGGTAGGACGACGACCTTTCCCTTGGGCGTGAACGTATAGACCTCTTCGGGGTAGAGATCGATTTTGAGCGTCGAAAGGAACTCGTTGGGATCGGAGACGTCGCGCTGCCAATCGACTACCTGCCGCAGCCAGGCAAGGCGCTGCTCGTCCTTTGCAGAAACCGGGCCATCTTTGTACTTCCAGTGGGCGGCAATGCCTTCTTCGGCGAGCTTATGCATCTCCTCGGTGCGGATCTGGATTTCGAACGGTGTGCCGTTCTCCGCAATCACGGAAGTGTGCAGCGACTGATAGAAATTCGGCCGGGGCATCGCGATGAAATCCTTGATGCGTCCCGGCACCGGCCGCCAGATGTTGTGAATGATTCCCAGCACGGCGTAACAGTCCTGCACCGACAGAGTGATCACGCGCATCGCCAGCATGTCATAAACCTGGTCAACCGTGATGCGCTGGCGCACGAGTTTCTTGTGAATACTGAAGAGGCGCTTGATACGGCTTTCGACTCGAGCTTGAATGCCGGCTTCCTTCAACTTGTCGCGCAGCACCTGCTCGACTTCAGCGAGAAAAGCTTCGCCCGCCTTGCGGCGCGCTTCCACCGCGTCATGAACCTGCTGGTAGGCAATGGGATCGAGATAGCGAAAGCCCAGGTCTTCGAGTTCGCCGCGAATTTTCCCCATGCCGAGGCGATGAGCAATGGGAGCAAAAATGTCGAGCGTCTCGCTGGCGATCTTGTGCTGACGATCCGGCGGGAGATGTTCCAGGGTGCGCATGTTGTGCAGGCGGTCGGCAAGCTTGATCAGCACGACGCGGATGTCGTCAACCATGGCCAGCATCATCTTGCGCAAATTTTCCGCCTGCTGCTCTTCGCGGCTGGCAAAATCAATCTGGCTGATCTTGGTGACGCCCTCGACGATGTGCGCGACCTGTTCGCCGAATTCCTTGCGGATGTCAGTAACGGTGACAGACGTATCTTCCACGGAATCGTGAAGCAGGCCCGCGGCAATGGAGACCGGATCCATCCGCATTTCCGCCAGCACGCAAGCGACTTCCAGGGGATGGACGAGATAAGGCTCGCCCGAGGCGCGACTCTGGCCGGCATGATGCTTTTGCGAGAACTCGTAAGCTCTGCGGATAAGTTCCAGATCGTCGTTGGGCCGGGCGGCCTCCAACTTCTTCATCAGGTCACGGAAGCGCGTGACGGTGAGAACGTTGGTGGCGATCTGTTGACGCAGTGTCCCCATGAGGGATTCTACCCTTCAGGATAAGCAGGGCGGGCCCTGTGCCCGGCAAAAGTCTGGCGCGACCGGTCGCGACGCAATATACCTTTGCTTTTGATTATAGCTGGGAAAAGTGGGGCAGGCGGACAGGCGGGAGCACAACTAGAACGGTATCAAGCACATGCCCAGTTCTGCTACAGTAGCGGGCATGCCGGCCGGTAGAGTGCTCGTGTCCGGAGTGTCAGGACCAATTGGGGCCGCGCTCTTGCCCACTTTGCGGCAGAACGGCTACGAGGTGGTGCGGCTCGTACGCGGTTCTGCGGGTGGAAAGGGCCAGGTCAGTTGGGATCCGGGCAAACCGCTCTCGCCGGAGGCGGTCACCGGTTTCGAATCGGTTATTCATCTTGCGGGAGAAAGCATTGTCGGCCGTTGGACCGCCGCGAAGAAAGAACGCATTCGGAGCAGCCGGCTGCTGGGAACACAACACGTAGCTGAAGCACTGGCCAGAGCGCCGCAGCGTCCGCGAGTGCTGATTTCCGCGTCAGCTATCGGGTTCTATGGGAGCTGCGGGGATGAAATACTGCGGGAAGAGAGCTCGTCCGGGCAGGATTTTCTTTCCGCCGTTTGCCGTGAATGGGAAGCGAGCACAAGCCCGGCCAGTCGCGTCGGCATTCGCACGGCGCAGGCACGGATGGGCCTAATCCTCAGCAAGGCCGGCGGCGCCCTGCCCCAAATGCTGCCCCCGTTTCGCATGGGCATAGGCGGGAGAATTGGCAATGGCCGGCAGTGGTGGAGTTGGATTCACGTGGACGATGTCGTCGGCGCAATCCTTCACATCATGAGAACCGATGCGCTGCAAGGGCCGGTCAACGTGGTTGCGCCCAACCCGGTGACCAACGCGGAATTCACGAAGACACTTGCTCAGGTGTTACATCGGCCGGGGATTTTTCCGCTGCCGGCCCTCGCCGCCAAGCTGGCGTTTGGGCAGATGGCCAACGAGTTATTATTGGCCAGCCAGAAGGTGGAGCCGGCAAAGCTTTTGTCCACGGGATATCGGTTCCTCTACACCGACCTTCGCTCCGCACTGGAGAAGTTGCTGGGAACAGCTTAGACCCTGCCGACCTGAAAACCGAAATCGGGCCAGAGGGTACTTAAGGAAAAGTGGTGCAAGGTTCGACATCTCAAAAGCATAGGGATTCTTCGCTTCACTCAGAATGACAATTTCCCAGAAGCAGAGCAGACGAGGCGAGCTGAGGCGGCAAGTTAGCGCGGGACGCTGACTCCGGCAACGCTTTCCAACCAGCCCTCGATCGACTGCAATGCCGCTTCACATTGCAAACGATGACGTTCGTGGCGGTCGCGAATTCGTTTGTTCAACGGCGGCAGAAGATCGAAAGTGATATTCGCGGGCTGGAAGTTCTTGGCATCGGCGTGCGCTACGTAATGGACGAGCGATCCGAGAGCGGAAGCGCGCGGCGGTGGCAGCGGATCAAGTTCGTTGGCGACGGCCGCCGCGTGCATGCCTGTCATTAATCCGGTCGCGATTGATTCCACGTAGCCTTCGACGCCGCAAATCTGGCCAGCAAAGAAGATTCGCGGGTTTGTCTTCATCTGAAGAGTTTCACTGAGGAGCGTAGGCGCATTGATATAGGTATTGCGGTGAATTTGCCCGTAACGCAGGAAGCGAGCATTCTCCAGACCCGGAATGAGCCGCAGCACGCGGGCCTGCTCGCCAAATTTCAAATGATTTTGGAATCCCACCAGGTTGTAGGAATCGGCGCGCAGGTTCTCCTGCCGTAACTGGACGACCGCGTAGGGAGTCTTTCCTGTACGGGGATCGTTTAGTCCCACCGGCTTCATCGGCCCAAAACGCAAAGTGTCGCGGCCTCGGCGGGCGATCTCCTCAATGGGCAGACATGCTTCGAAGTAGTTCAGATTTTCCCAGTCCTTTTGCTCTACGGATTGCGCGGAGATGAGCGCATCATAGAACTGGTCGTACTCCGGCTTCGACATTGGGCAATTGATGTAATCTGCGGTTCCTTTGTCGTACCGAGCCGCAAGATAGACCTTCGACATGTCAATGGAATCAGCATCGACGATGGGACTGATGGAGTCGAAGAAGTAGAGATGCGAGCTGCCGCTAAGGCGCGCAATTTCGGCAGAAAGTGCATCGGATGTAAGCGGTCCGGTTGCGATGATCGTAA
>DASSIO010000261.1:0-5563 GCA_035691825.1 Terriglobales bacterium
TTGTCGTCAGAAACTCTGGGAGTGGGGTTGCTGTTGAAAGTGAAGCCAACGACGACGGCGTTGCCTGCTGTGGTGGAATTGGGAAGCTGGAAATGATAGCAATACGGGCTCGTAAAAGTGTTGTTGACCGAGCCACCGCCGCGGGTGTTCGAGCTACTTACATGCTGGACCAAGTCAGGCGTAGAAGAACCGCCTGTTGAAGAAGTAACTGTCAGAGTCACTGCGGAGCTGGTTACGTTTCCTGAAGTGACTGTAATTTGAGTGGACCCTACACCGACACCACTGGCAAGACCGGTGCTCGTTGCAAAAGTCGCAACGGAGGTGTTGGATGAATTCCATGTTGCGGTTGTGGTAACATCTTGTGTACTGTTGTCGCTAAAGGTACCTGTTGCCGTGAACTGCTGAGTCGAACCTTGAATGATCGAAGGATTGGCGGGTGAAACTGAGATTGAGGTCATAGTAGGTGGGGGTGGGCCGGCTGAGCCTGCCGAAGCGGCTTTAAAGGCCACCATTTGCATGATCCAGGCGGCAGGACTGGTGAGAGGTGCGGTGGCCGAATAGCTTCCGGTAGCAGAAACGATCCGGTCTTCAGCGATGTCACCGTCGGGGCTGGTCAGAATGCGCTGAGTGAAGCCCCCTCCGGGCCCGGCGGTCGAGCTTACGACGATGTTCGCGCCAAGAATCAAATCGCTTGCATTGCTTGTGATCACTGATGGCGAAGAGCTCGAACCGCTGTTGCCTGTGCCAGCGGCAGCAACATCGAATGGACTTGTGGTATCCAAGCCCTTGTACTCCAGGATGCGGATGTCTGGAGAAATAGCGGAAGCGCTGAATCTTACAGTGAGAACATTCGAGTTAGCGGCGGCAGCAAGAATATTTTTGGCGTAGTAGATGGACTGCGTGAGCGTACCCGAGACGCGCGTCGGGCCGACAGCGAGCGTGTAAAGATTGCCCGAACTATCGCTCACCGAACTGACTGTAGCGGAAGCGTCATTCCAACCCACGACGGCGACGTTCAGGTCTCCTGCGGTTTGCGCGGCAGAATACGGGACGGACACAACAGATTGGCTGGGGTGGGGAGTTGCATAATTCGCTTGAACAAATGCAACTGCGGGAGGATTACTTTGGGCGGCCAGAGTGACGATGTTCACCGTGTTGGAAGACCCGCTGATGTTTCCTGCCGCGTCGGTGGCGCGAACACGGTAGCTGTATGAGGTGGAGGCAGAAAGACCAGTGTCGCTATAGGAGGTCGAGGTGGGTGTGGCGATTTGGGAGAAGGAGGTGCACCCCGAACCGACACAGCGCTCGAGGAGATAGCTGGTGACCCCGATGTTGTCCGTGGATGCAGCCCAGCTTAAGTTGATCCCAGTAGGGCCAGATGCGGCGCCGACCAGATTGGATGGAGCAGTTGGTGGTTGGGTATCGAGGGATTGTGAAACCGGCGTGATCATGTCGTTCTGGATTTCAGAAGTCGCGAGAGCGCGGTTGTACACGCGCACTTCGTCGATGATGCCCTTGAAGTATTGACCGAATGCGGCGTCGCCCCCAATCTGCAGAGCATTGGAAGAGCTTGTTAGGGAAT
Organism: Terriglobales bacterium; assembly: GCA_035691825.1. Classification (GTDB taxonomy): domain Bacteria; phylum Acidobacteriota; class Terriglobia; order Terriglobales; family Acidobacteriaceae; genus Gp1-AA122. Next base: position 1,583 of record DASSIO010000261.1, read on the forward strand.
CGGAAATGGAGCGGCCCGCGACCTGCACACCGTTGAGGTAGAGCCGGAGTGTTGCGCCGTCATAGGTTGCAGCCAGATGCGTCCATGTATTGGCAGGCAAAGCGGACACTCCTGGCATAAACTGACTACCTTGCGAGGAGAATGTCGCACCGATTGCTGGGGGACTATTCGTAACGCTAGAGCCTGCTTCCAGGAAGTAGATATCGTTTTCCTTATAGACGACATCCTGCCAGTTCGTGGGGACGCTGGAAGGGGCAACCCATGCCTCGAGCGTCATTCCGGTGGAGAGATGAAGAGAAGCCGAGTCATTAATTATGACACGAGAAGACGTTCCATTGAATGAGAGGGCACCACCGAATTTTCCAGCGGTCGTCCAGGTTGCGCCCGAGATCGAACCATTGTTTCCATTCCCCGAAGAATCGGTGACGATCGTTCCAGAGCCTTCGTTGAACGCGTAAGCGGCCACAAGGCCAGTCGAGGCAGCGTTAACGCGAGAAACTGACGTCCGCGTGATCAAGAACGTGCCGATGGCAGCAGCAAGAAGGCAAGCAACGAGGAATAGGACTGAACCTGCACGAATTGGTGGTTTGAGAAGATTCAAGCACGGACGCATAGCCCAGCCTCCCAGCGAAGTGATCGATCGAGTCCCTGGAATTTCACAATGCTGTACTTCTTCAACCGGGAGGCTGGGGCCCAGACTTGAAGGGGTTTATTTCAATTCGTTACGAGACTTGCGACAGATAATTTTGCTTTGTTGTTATGGTTTTCCCGAGGGGGTGAGAAAACCTGCATCCCTATCTGGAAACGCTTCGAACTGCTGCGGACTGGGGGATCGCAGAGAAAGCGTTAGAGAGGCACCTGGAAAAGGGAACCCTCCGAACTAGCGAAGTCTCGCGCATTCAGATGGTCCTCTCAAGACGCGATAGTCAGATTAGCATGCGAAGAGAAATTGTCCAGCCGAAAAAAACGCAAAAGTAAACAACCGCAAAATGGAGCAAACGAACGGCGGGAAACTTCTCGGAGGAATATAGAAACACCGGGTGGCAGTGCGAACAGCTTGGATCCAACATGGCGCCGGACTCTTCTCTCCGTTTTGAAAACGTCGAGAGTTGTTGAGTTGGAGTTGGCCAAACTAGTGCAAGAGAGCGAATAAGAGTGAAAGGCAGGTTTGAATACCCGAAGTTAGCCGAAGCCAATGCATTTCCAAATGCGACCGAAAGGACCTGAAGGCGGTGCGGACCGGTGGCGAGCAGAAATAATTTATTGGCGACGAGGCAAGACAAACTTAGGCAATTATTTTCTCTTGCTCCACGAAGATTTCGCTCGAATCAGGTCATGTCAGTTCCAGAACCCTCGGAATAGTGAGGCACGAGGGGAGATTGCAGGCAAAGCTCTACCCCTTCGTAATTAATTGAAAATACTGTATTTATCGGTTGGGTAGATTGAGCTTTTCGTTCCCTCTTGTACTCCGGACAGTGGCTGGGTTTGGTGCTTGGGGTGCACAGATGGGGGATGGGACAAAAGGTCGCCGAGAAAAAGAAATGCACGGAAGCGCCGCACCGCGAGGACAGTTGGAGCAGGAACATTGGGCGTTTCCACCGGATGACGTGATTTTCGGTGGGTCGCCAGAGATGCGTGCTATTCGTCATCGATTAGAGAAGGTCTGCGGCACGAACGTTCCAGTACTGATACAAGGGGGCGGCGGATGCGGAAAGGAGATCATCGCGCGCTGGATCCATCGGCGCTCGCCCTGGAGCGCTGGGCCCTTTGTAAAGGTCAACTTTGCGGCTATTCCTGGCAGCCTGCTTGAGAGTGAGTTGTTCGGTTACGAGGCCGGGGCATTTACCGGAGCAAATTCGGGTCGCATTGGCAGAGTTGAGATGGCGCAAGGCGGAACACTCTTTCTGGATCAAATTACGGATTTGGATCCATCGTTTCAGGCGAAACTGTTGCAGCTACTTCAGGACGGGAAGTTTGTGCGTTTGGGTGCGCATGCGGAACGAAGAATTGAAGCGCGAATCATCTGTGCGAGCGGACGAAAACTTGAAGAGGCAGTAGAGGCGGGACAATTTCGCCAGGATCTCTATTACCGGGTCAACGTTTTTGAAGTCGTTTTGCCGCCACTGTCGGCACGGAGGGAAGATATCCCGGCCATTGCCAGTTTCTTGGTGATGCAACTTAGCGCCCGATTTCAACGTCAGCCGTCGAAACTTGAAGAGAGCAAAATCCGATTTCTGCAAAGCCAGGAATGGCCCGGGAACATCCGGGAAATGGAAAACTGGATTTCCAGGTATGTCCTTCTGGGAGAGGAAGAGTTAGCTCGGGATAACCCATCACGAAAAGATGGAACTCTTGCGACAAAAGCAAAAATTGAAGGCGGGTCCATCCCCCTGAAACGCATTGTGAGAGAAGCTCGCCAAGCCATGAGCCGCGAATTGATCTTGAGAGCTCTCAAGGCAAATCGATGGAATCGCAAGAAAGCCGCGAACGAGCTCAAGATAAGTTACCGAACACTGTTGTACGAAATTCGGCAAATGGGACTACCTCCGAAGAGAACTCATCGACCGACAGCCTAGCGAAATGAGATCTGAGAAGTTATGCTCAGGCCAAAACCTGGACGACTGGAGGAGTTCGGCAAGACTTAACAGCTGAAATGTCTATTCCTCGAATGACTTTCCCCTCCGATAGCAAACCTTAGAAAACTCTGAATTTTAAATTGCCAGACATCAAAGCGACGGTTTTCCTCGCTTGGTTTGGCCTGCCCGCGGATCGTGTAGCGGCCCTTCATTTCTATCTCGAATAGATCTGAGATGTCCCGCTAGAAAAGCATGGTGTTCAAACAGACATCTGGCGTGCGCTGAGGCCAAAAAGCAGGGGCACGCGAAGCCCGATCGGCCATCTCGAGTAAATGATTGAAAGTAAATGCCTTAGCAGGATCCGTAGAGGGCGGCTTGGAATTTCAACTATATATTGCCCAGTAGTACAGTAAACATCCCAGCCCATTTGACTGTTCTCTTTTTCGCCCTCAGTCCAGTTACATCCCCCCGATTCGCTAGGTAGCCTGACATCGCGTGAGGGGTAATGCGCGCCAGCAACTTGGGTGTAGGCAGCCGACGACGGGGAAGGTCTGTAATGTTCACTACGATTCGTCCAAAAACGAATACGAAAAACAAGTGGCCGGGTCTGCTCGCAATGATACTTCTCGCCGCGGGCAGTGTGGGTCTGAATGGGTGCGCAGGCTTGGTCAGCAGCGCAAGTTCCGGTAATGGCGGTGGAACTTCAACTCCACTATCGATATCCAACGCGACGGCAACCTCTGCAACGCCAAGCGGTTTCCAAGTGGGCTGGACCACCAGCGCCCCTGCGACTTCGCAAGTTTATTACGGCAAGACGTCCACGTACGGATCAACAAGTGGCGTCAATCCGACTATGGTGAGCGCTCACCAGATTGCCGTTTCAAATCTCCAGCCGGGAACTACTTATCACTTTCAAGTGCAGTCTACGGACGCCAATGGCAGCTCGGCTTCGAGTCCTGACATGACCTTCTCGACGATTGCAGATGCCACTCCCCCTACAGTTTCGATTACTTCGCCTGCTGCGGGAGCTACGCTCTCCGGCACGGCCTCCATTATTACTGCCACTGCTTCGGACAATGTCGCGGTTGCTAGCGTGCAGTTCAAAGTGGACAGCGCAAACACGGGTTTGCCCGTTACCGCAGCCCCTTACAGATACACCCTAAACACGACCACGCTGGCCAATGGAAATCACACGCTAGCTGCCGTCGCGAGCGACACGGCTGGCAATTCCACGACTAGCGCGAGCGTAACGGTAACGGTCAATAATGGGCCGCCTGACACGACGGCGCCGAGTGTGCCGACGGGATTAAGTGCGACGGCGGTGTCTTCGGCGCAGATCAATTTGGCGTGGACGGCCTCCACGGATAATGTAGGAGTGGCGGGCTATAACGTATACCGAGGAGGC
>DASSIO010000262.1:0-4056 GCA_035691825.1 Terriglobales bacterium
GCAAATCCGGTGTTCGTGACCGCCGCCGACGGCACCAGGTTCGCAATCACCCAGAGCACAACCCTCAATGGAGTTGCGCGGTCGAACCTGCAGGGTGTGAACGGGTATGGCGGCATGCAGTTGTTCGCCAACGATGCGTACTCGCACTACAATTCGTTGCAAACCACTCTTTCGCGCCGCTGGGGCGCTGGCTACTTCCAGGCCGCCTACACGTTCTCGCGCGCTCTGGATGCCACGTCAACGGGCAACACCGCGTTCAACACCGCATTCAACGACGAGAGTGACATCCGCAATTCGTACGGGCTATCGGATTTCGACCGAACCCATCGGCTCACCGTGAGTTACCGCTACGACTTGCCGTTCTTTGCGAAGTCAAGCGGGTTTGTGCATCATGCATTGGGCAACTGGGCAGTCAGCGGTATCGTCACCGCGCAGTCGGGACAGCCATTCTCGATATTTGATTCCGGCGCCGGTACTGCCTTCATCGCTAATGGACTGGCATTTCCGACGCTGGGCGCCAGCCTCGCACCCGGCGCCACGATCGCGTCCGGTAAAACCTCCGGGGACATCCATCAGCGTCTAAACGGTTATGTGAATATCAACAACTTCACGAATGCGCCTTTCGCCGATCCGACGTTAGCTGCGTCCTGTGCTATTGACTCCACCCCGGCCGGTTGTACGCGGGGATTCGGCGACCTGCGTAGAAACATCTACCGTGGTCCTCACCAGCAGAACTGGGATTTCTCCCTGATCAAGAACTTCAACATCACGGAGCGCCAACAGTTGCGGTTCACAGCGGATTTCTTCAACATCTGGAACCACGCGAACTTTGCCAGCCCGGCGCAGACTGACATTGAACTCCCGGGCTCTTTTGGCAAGATCACCTCAACCGTGGGCACGCCACGGCTGATTCAGTTCTCGTTGCGTTATGCCTTCTGAGACGAGGGCAGGCCATCAAGGCCGGATTCCGGTGCTGGAGCGGGATCAGGTTGCACCGGAGGTCGGCACTCTTTATGACGCCCTGCTAGCCCAGCGGGGCGTCGTTCCCAATATGTTCAAAACCGTTGCGCACATTCCCGCGATGGCGCAGGGCTTTGCGGCCTTCCTGAAACCGATCGTTGGGGATGGCGCGCTGCCTGGCTGGTACAAAGAACTGATTGCCGTTCGCGTTTGCCGGTTGAACGATTTCGATTACGGGATTAGGGCACACTCTTTGTCGGCTAAGCAGAAGGGAGCCAGCGAAGCACAGTTGCAGGCCTTGTCAGAGTTCGAGGATGGGCCGTTTACGGATGCCGAGAAGATTGGCTTCCGCTTTGCCGATCGTCTGCATCGGTCGGCAAAGGAAATTGATGACCAGTTTTACGCGACGCTGCAGAGTGTGTATAACAATCTTCAAATACTCGAATTGACCGCGGTGGCTGCGGCTTTTGAGTTTTTCCCGCGTTTTGTGGACGCGCTGCGGATCCCCCCAACGCCGCCTCCGCCGGGCGCTCACTAGAGAAGGAAGACATGCGACCTCTGGCTTCGCGCATATCCGTGATGAGTGGTGAGGGCGCGCTCTCGGTTTTCGCGCGCGCCAAAGAATTAGAGCGGCAGGGCCGATCCATCATCCATCTTGAATTAGGGGAACCCGACTTCCACCCCGCTGGTTCGGTGCTGGCCTCAGCGAAGAAAGCCTTGGATGACGGCAAGGACCGCTATTGCCCCGTACGCGGTGTGCCCACTCTTCGGCAGGAGATTGCGAACTATCTCCATCGTACGCGGCAGATTTCTGTATCCCCGGACAACATTGTTATCTCGCCAGGCTGCAAGCTTGCACTATTTATGTGCTTGATGTCGGTGGTCGAGCCTGGGGATGAGGTGCTCTACCCCGATCCCGGCTTTCCGGGATATGCATCGATTACACAAGGCTTCGGCGGGGTTGCGGTTCCGTTTGCGTTGACGGAGAAGAATCGGCTGCAGCCGGATACTAGGGAAATTGCGTCGAAGATTACGCCCCGCACGAAAGCAATTATCACCAATTCGCCGGGCAATCCTACGGGAACCGTCTACACCGACGAGGTGCAGCGCCGGATCGCGGAACTTGCCGTGCGGCATGATTTACTTGTCCTGTCCGACGAGATTTACGCCCGCATCAACTATGGAAATGACTATATGTCGATGCTGCGCTATCCGGGAATGGAGGAACGGACGCTCATCATCGACGGCTTCTCCAAAAGTTTCGCCATGACCGGCTGGCGCCTGGGATACACGGTGGCTCCGCCGCAGATTGCGGATGCTCTGGACTTGTTGGCGGTGAATAGTTACACCTGCACGGCCGAGTTCACGCAATATGCTGCGATCGACGCTCTCCGCGACCGCGAGGGCGCTACCCCGCGCATGGTCGGCGAATTCGTGAAACGGCGCGAGCAATTTGTCCGCGATCTAAACCAGGTTCCGGGGTTCCGTTGTCAGCCTCCAGAGGGCGCGTTCTATGCATGGGTCAATATCGCTGAAACGGGTAGCACAGCCGAAGAAGTCTGCCGGGTGATGCTCGAAGAAGCTGGGGTGGCCGCGATTCCAGGCGCGGCGTTTGGACCCGAAGGCAAGGATTATGTGCGCTTCTCGTTCGCATCTTCGATGGCGATGCTGAAAGAGGCCGTCGAGCGAATTATGAAAGTTTCCAGCGCGTGGCAGCCTGCGCCAGCGGGAAGATAGCAGTTAGCAATTGGCACTTAGCAATTAGCACTTGGCCAAAGCAACAACATTCACCACAGAGCCACCGAGACACGGAGAAAAAGTCTTCACGCTTTGGGTTCTCCGTCTTTCCGAGCGTCCGTGGTAGATCTTTGCTTTCGGAGATCATGCATGCGATTGGCATTGCGTCTTTGTCTCGTCATCCCTTTGTTTGTGGGGTTGTGCTGCGCACAGTCGCGCCCTTATCCTGGGCCGGATCTGCAGCAAACCTACAATCGGCTGCTGGTAGAGATCGGGAAGATTCCGATGTTCGACCACCATGCTCATCCCGGTTTTTCCGAGGACCCCGATGTAGACGCCATGGCTTCGCCACCAGGCAGCGCCGCGTTTCGTGAACGCGACAACAATCCTGAACTGATCGCCGCCGCGAAAGCCCTGTTCGGCTACCCTTACAACGATCTTTCCCCGGAGCACTCGAAGTGGCTGGTGCAAAAGAAGGCGGAACTGAAAAAGCAGTATCACGGTCCAGCCTACTTTGACATGATTCTGGACAAGCTGAACATTGAGCAGTCCGTGGCCAACCGCGCCATGATGGCCGACTACCTCGATCCCAAACGTTTCGTATGGGTGTTTTTTGCCGATTCCTTTATGTGGCCCTTCGATAATAGCCAGATGCGGGCCCGCAATACCGACCAGGAAGTCTTTATCCCACTTCAAGAGAAGATGCTGCACCGCTTCATGCAGCAGGAAGGCGTCTCCAAACTGCCTGGCAACTTCGGGGACTACCTTTCGTTCGTCAGCCGCACCCTGGAGGACAACCAGAAAAAGGGCGGCATCGCCATGAAATTCGAAGTGGCGTATTTCCGTTCCACAAAATTCGGTGACCCGCCCCGCGAGCAGGCTGAGAGTATCTACAACAAATACATGAACGGAGGCGTGCCAAGTCCCGAAGAATATAAGACGTTCCAGGATTACGTGTTTCGTTTTCTGATTCAGGAAGGAGGCCGTCTGCACCTGCCGGTTCACATTCATTCAGCAGTGGGCGTAGGCGACTATTTCAGCCTGAGCGAAAGCGGAATTATGAACCTGGAAAACATCCTTCGCGATCCGCGGTACACGGGCACTACGTTTGTCATGATTCATGGCGGCTATCCATTCGAAAGGGAAGCCATCTGGTTATCGGCACGGAAGAACGTGTACATGGAATCGTCTTACCAGGAAATTGTGATGTACCCATCCGAATTCAAGCGTTCCTTGAAAGAATGGCTGGAAACCTTTCCCGACAAGATCACTTTTGGTACGGATTGTTTCCCCTATAATGAGGTGCTCGGCGCGGAGGAAAGCTACTGGCTAGGCGTGCAGTCGGCGCGCATGGCGCTG
>DASSIO010000263.1:0-28547 GCA_035691825.1 Terriglobales bacterium
TTGCCGGTTTGCATGTACGAGTTGCCGAGGTAGTAGTCGACGTACTCACCCAGGTCGCCGGGGTGAGACTTGGCACGAATTAAAGGATCGATGGCTTGGGCGAAATCGCGATCGGCGAAATGAGCGTATCCGACAACCAGCCAGGCCAGGGCGCCAGCATCTTCCTTGGCATGACGGCGCGCATAGGATTCAACTCCGGCGTAGGCGGCGGGAGTGCGGTCCTGGAGCAACTGCAGAGCCATAGGTCGCAACGACGCTGACGCGACAAATGCCCGATGAATGCGACGTACTCGCGCGGAACTTCGTTTCTTCTTCCTTGCCGGTTTTCGTTTGGCGGTGCTGGCTCGTTTGTGAGAGGAAGCAGACGAAGGCTGTTGCGCGGGCGCGACCGAGGGGAACGACAGCCAAGAACTGCCGAGGAGAACCAGAACTGGAAGTAGTACAAGCCTGCGAAAATTCACGACCACAACATAGTTTATCGTGGAAAATTGCTGCCTAAAAGTGACACATCATCTTCTGCCAGGCTTCGAATCAGTTCCTGGGTAAAGTAGTCGCCCTCGGCAGCCGGCGTCGACCCGAAGCGCTTTTGATAGGTAGACCGGCTCTTGTCGATGTCTTCCTTAAGGCGATCATACAAGTCCTTATTCTGACGGCCTTCCATGAGCTTGGCCTGGTTGTACAGCTTGATTTCATCGACCAGCAGGCGCGCAAATCTCTGAGCTTTCTTGTGAATTTCAGCGTCTGCGGGAGGAACAGCTACTTCTTCGGATTCGCGAGCAGCACTGCCGGCGGCTGTAGGTTGGGCAAATGCGGGCGCATGCGCGGCAAAGGGATCGGAGACGGCTGGACCGGCATGAGCTGCAGCCGCCCGTGCCATCGGAACCTCGCCAGCCGACTCGTGTGTGCCTTCTCTTGCCGCGGGCTTACGCAGGGAAGCCAGTTCGAGCCAGTGGCCCGTAGAGATGACGAGCAGTTCGAGAGCCGCAGCATCGAGGCGTCCACCGTCTTGGGTGCCCGCGTCAGCGTACACGAGCGCCGCAACTTTTTCCTTCAGGACCAGAGGCAATAAAACGCATTGTTTCCCGACCGGCGCGCCAAATTCGGAGATGAAGTCATGGTCAACTTCGGACGCGTTGCCGTGGGCCGCGCGATGGGAGTTCAGAACCTTAGCTACCAGCGCAGATCCGCTGGCCATGGCAAAATCTTTAATCGATTCGGGAAAAGAACGCCCTTGCCAAGCGGTTACCGTCCCGCCTTTCACGACGAAGAGGACAACCCGGCCACAGAATGGGACGCAATTGTCGAGCAGAGCGCGCAGCACATCACGCTGGCCGGTGGAAGCCTGGATGGCAGAAACCGCCTGCAACAGGGTGTCGGCACCTGTGGAAGAACCTGTGCCCTGAGCGCTTTCCGATGTCGATGGCAGTTCGGCTGAGATCTTGCGGACGAGCTCCTTACGGAGGTTCTCAACGTGGCTGTCCAAAAGCTGGGAAACCACTCGCTCGACGATTTGCTCAATGCCGTTCTTAGCCATTTTCGGAAGAATGCCTCAAGTGCCGGGGCAGCCAGCACGCCCGTTCAGGGCCGATTATACGGTACTTCCGCAGGCGGGCAGAGTTACCTCGGTACTCGCGGGCGAGCTGGAAAAGCGAACCATTAACCACAAAGGACACAGAGGAACACGAAGGACTACCCGGGGAGAACCAGAAATACCAAGAAACGCAGAAGCACCAACAAACACCAACATCCTCACTTGTTCTTCGGCGGTCTCTGCGTCCTCTGCGTTTAGTCGAGTTTTAGGAGATCTTTCTCAGCACCAAAGCTGAGTTCTTTATCACCAAAGAGTAGCGGGCAGCTCGATTGCCAATTCAGTAAACCGTCCTCGCTGTTGTGCGTCCAACACAGGGAGGGCTTCTGGGTGTTAGAATGACAGATCATTTTCGCGCGCCTAAACAGCCCAAAATTGTTGAATCGGCGGAATAATGGGAACCATCCAACCAAAAGTGAGTGAGCCCGTCAGCGATGAGCTGGCGCTGGTTCAGGCAGCCAAGGGCGGCGACGTCGGCGCGTTCGAGGACTTAGTCCGGCGTTACGACCGGAACGTATTTCGGATCGCGCAGCACATCACGCAAAACCGCGAAGACGCGGAAGACGTGGTGCAGGACGCGTTCCTGAAGGCTTACGGCAACCTGGGACAGTTCCAGGGGCAGTCGAAGTTTTATACCTGGCTGGTGCGGATCGTCGTCAACGAGGCGCTGATGAAGTTGCGGCGCCGCCGGCCGGAGCGCATGGTCTCGCTCGACGAGGACGTAAAGACCGAGGACGATTCGGTGCCGCGCGAAGTGGCGGATTGGGCGCCGAATCCCGAGCAGCTGTACACGCAATCGGAGCTGCACGACATTTTGAGCCGAACCATCCAAGGCTTGCCCCCAAGCTTTCGGACGGTGTTTGTGCTGCGAGACGTGGAAGGATTATCGACCGAGGAGACAGCGCAGGCTTTGGACCTGAGCATTCCTGCGGTGAAGTCGCGGCTGCTGCGGGCGCGTTTGCAGCTGCGCGAGAGGCTTAGCCGCTTCTTTCAGAAACGAAACAATGGCGGAGACCACAACCAGTGAAATGCTCTGAGTTTTTGCAAGAGCTGACCAATTACCTAGACGGCGTCCTGGACGCCCGCACCAAGTCCGAACTGGAAGATCACCTCGCTTGGTGCCACAACTGCTACGTGGTCTGCGACACCACCAAGAAAACCATTGAGATTTACCGCGGCTCCCAACTCTACGAATTGCCCGATGACCTGCGCGGGCGCCTCCGTTCTGCGATCATGACCAAGTGCAAGCAGAAGAAGGCGGAGAGCAGCTCTCACTGACTGGTTTGTTTTTATCCCACCGGAGTGGGCTTGCGTGACGCCCGAGCCCTAGCGAACCCCTCTCCCTATTAGCAAATCTATTGCCGCTTTTTCCGTCCGACGCTGGAAGGCGCCCACGTCACTGCCCTAGTCAGAAGCCAAAAATGAAACATACACTGGAGCACTGTTTCCTAACTGCAGGAATTTGCGCATGTTAGTACAAAACCATGCGTGTACGAAAAATTTCTCCTCCAAAAAATATCTTTACAGAGTTTTTACAAATTAGAGACAATCACGGCGCCTGTAGCAGAGTACAAGGCTTGCTGCAGACAATCGTGGACGCCCCCCCTCTCCCATCCGCGAAGTTCCTTACTGCACAAAGTAGCTTACCAACCAGGAAAAACCTGTGAAGGAGTGTTATCTATGGCACGTGGTTCTCTGAAGTTAGTGATTGTCTTGAGCTTTTTTATATTGGCCGTCGCAGCCTTCGGCCAAGAAGCGAAGATTCCGCGCATGACTCTCAAAAGCTTCCACCCAGCCGCGACGGATGCGAATGAGGCAATGACCCGGATTACCGCTGTGGAGAATGGTGCCGCGCTGGGAGCGCCGAATCCAATTCAATTCACTCACTGGGGCTTCACCGTCAGGTCCAGCCGTGACGGAAACACGTACTCCGGCATCATGGTCGGGAATCGAGCGTTGAACGGGGGCTTCCGGCCATCAGCGGTTCCGGTCGAAATCGTTCCTGTGATAGTAAACACCGTCGCGCTCGGAACCGCCGTGGATCCGAAAACTTTGGCTATCACGGTGGAGACCGGCAATCCGAATGACAACACTACCTTCAATCCCACGGCTGCTGATAACAGCTGTCTGGTTTCGCCCAATAACATTCCGGTTACGGTGATGAGAGACTCACCGCTGTTCCGCAGCGCCGACTTTAACTTTGGCGGGACAGACGTTGGGACGACACAGGCAATCGATGCATTTCAACGGGCCAACTTCTGGAACACGATTGATCACTCCACGTATCACGTGTTGCTAAGCCCTGTGAGAGTGCTGCCCGCTATAACCTTAAATGCGCCGTCGCCGGAGAAGGGTTCCGGTGGTCTTGCTCTGGACCTTCCGACTCTGATTCCGGGCTTCTGTGGCCGCATCGCGCTGGTGGATATCTTCACTATCGACAATTTTGTGACATCCCAGTTCGCTTCCCTGCTGTCACAGGGGGTGAATCCGAGCAATCTGCCGATCTTCATGTTCTACAACACGGCATTTCCTATCGGCGATCCCACCAGCCTGTTTAACTGCTGCGCAGCCGGATATCACAATGCGGTCAACGTCGGCACGAAGGCGAATCCGGTCATTCAAACTTACTCGCCAGAGGACTTTGATATGACAGGGTTCTTTATCAACTTCTCCGGTTCGCCGGTTCTCGACGTCGAGATTGCTTCCCATGAGCTCGGCGAATGGATGGATGATCCATTGGGCAACAACCCGGTCCCGGCATGGGGGAACACGGGCCAAGTCCAGGGCTTCTGCCAGAACAACCTGGAAGTTGGAGATCCGTTAACAGGCGATGAAGCGCCCAGGATTGCTATGCCAAACGGATTCACCTATCACCTGCAGGAGTTGGCGTTCTTCTCCTGGTTCTATGGATCGGTGAATGGCGGCCCATCGTCGGTCGGAGTACATCGCTGGTTCTCCGATGATGGCACGTTCCTGACCAATGCAGGTCCGGTCTGCCAAACCAGCCACTAAAGAATTTTGACTAAAGCAGGGCCAGGGTTGATCCTGGCCCTTTTTCTTATGGACATCAGTAGCTTCCGCTAATTCCCGCCCGCGTCTCCTCGCGTTCCGCACTCCGGGGCAACATAAGGCACAGAGCGCACGTCCAATGAGATTCGCGGGAGACTCAATCGTATGGATGCAGCCACGAAGGAATCATTGCGCAAGAAGCTTGAGGAATCCCGAACCCAATTCAGCCAGGAAGCAGCGAGAAAGGCTGAGGCGGGGCGCGAAGCCGGTTCCGATGCCGCAGCCGCCGATATCGTTGACCGCGCTGTCACTACCTACATGCGAGAACTCAACTTCAGCCAAAGCGAGAATGAAACCCAATTGTTGCAGATGGTCAATGGGGCGCTGCAACGGATGGATGATGGCACTTACGGCCAGTGCTTGAACTGTGGCCGCGAAATCGGTCTGAAGCGGCTCGAAGCCGTGCCCTGGACGCACCTCTGCATCGAATGCCAAACCAAGGCCGAAGAAATCGATCAGAGCCGGCGAAGCGTGGCGTAGGGGTCGTTCCTGGTTTGTCGTTCCTGGTTTGTCGTTCCTGGTTTGTCGTTCCTGGTTTGTCGTTCCTGGTTTGTCGTTCCTGGTTGTTGGTTCTTGGTTTCCGGTTATTAGTTCCTGGTCGTCGCTTTTGTATAACCAACAACGACGAACCACAAACGAAGAACCGCAATTACGGATCACGTTTCCAGCGGAATGCCATGAGATTTCATGAACGAGAGCTTGTCCCAGTACCCGCGTTGAAAGGCAATTTTGCCATTGCGGACCAGGAAGAAGCCGCAGCCGCGCAACCCCTTGGGGTCACGCCATTCGAGAATCGCCCATTCTCCATCCTCAAAAAGATTTTCGACGATGCAAACCATTTTGGCGGAGGCAAAACCCTTTTCAAACATCTGCCGAATCGCGCGCCGGCCCGCGGCAGGGCTTTCCGCTACCTGATGGTTGATGGCGTCCTCCTGATAAAGAGATGCCAACGCATCAACGTCGGCACGATTGAAGGCGTCGACCCACGCCCTAACCAACTCTTTCGGTTGCACCGCGCTAGGGTAGCGGAGGAACGCACGACGATGCAAATTGACGCTGTGACTAATCAGACCTAGCAAGCCCTCCGAGCTACTGCGCAATTTCCTTCTGAAATTCGGATTGCAGCGCCGGCCAGTCGCGCAGTTCCACATGCATCATGAAATACTTATTGACGGTCAGATTGTTCTTCCTGACGCCATCAAGCACCTCGCTAACGGTCTGCGGAAGCCAGAGGGTTCCGTCGCCTTGCCACTGAAAGGCATCGCTAGCGTAGAGCAATTGAGGCTCGGGGAAGTAGACCATCATCTGGCGTTCGGTGGTTGCGCCACGCAGGGGATAAATCTCGAGGCGATTCGCTCCCGCGCCTATTGTGGTCTTGTTGCTGATCCAATGAATTACTGGCTTGCGCGGATTGCGCGCCAGCGCATCGGGCTTGACGGTGCGCGACTCACTTAGAATGCGATTAATGATGGTGCGGTTCAGATCCAGAGCGTAGATCGGTATTCCGCGAGCGACATATTCGCGGATACCGGCCACGTGCGGCCAGGCGTCGGATGTAGTAATCACTGCCTTCACAGGTTTACCCGGGAACCTGCGGCCAGCTTCATCCATCACCTTGGCGGAAAATCCGGAAGAGATCGGCGCTTCCAGGATGACAACTCCATCCCCCTGATCGACAAACGTCACATTCCATGCGCCGGGGATTGTGATGATGCCGGGGGCATCCACTTCAGGAGCTTGATTGGGACCTCCCAGAGCGACCTCTTCGACATCCGAGTTGGGTGGGTTCTTCTTGAATTGCGCACGAACGTCGTCCGTGATGGAGAGCAGACCGGACTCCAGAGCTGGATTGAAGACGACTTGGTGGACAAAGAAGACCTCGTCCGGTAGGCCATTGCGCTCGACATTCCATTGCAGGGGATAATGCACTCCCCCTTTTTGCATGGACCAACTCGTCCAGCGAACCTTCATATCGATGTCCCCGAGGTAACGCCAGAAGCCGCCGCGCGCCAACGGGCCCGAAGATTCCACCATGCCCGGAAGCTTGGTATTCGCGTTAATGAAAACTCGTGCCGGGAAACCCTGAAGGGGAAACTTGATGACGTTGTGTGGGACAGAACCCAGGACGGTGTCACCGTCGCAAGCCAGCTTGTCGCTATCCAAAGCTGACAGTAGGACGTGTTCGGGGGACAACGCTAATCTGTCAGCAGCCTCTGCGACGAGTGTTGCGGACCCAGGGGACGGTTTCCCGCCTCGTATCGAAACGGCGGTATCGCGATCGGCAACCCAGGCGGTGGTGAATGGTTCCACTGGAAAATAGGGAATCTCGACCTTATCCTCGCGGCGCATGCGGCCATTCTTAAAATCGTGGATCTCGGTGACGTGCTGGAGATCCTGAATGAACGGGCCTTCCGGTCGCTCCGACTCCTCGACATATTGACGGGAAGCGGTCAAGTCCAGTTGAACGGTTTCGATGGCACGAAGCTTGGATTCTCCGCCCAGCGCTTTCAGGGCCTCAGACAGCAGCTTGCGGGCGTCGGATGCGGACGTGCAGCCAGAAGCCTTTTGGGAGGGTTGCGCCGGAAGAGATTGCCCGCAGAAAAACAAAGAGGACGCAAGGGTCAGAGTAAGTCTGGCGCAGCGGGAGGACTGGTACCTGCTCATAGGAACGGTTCCCTTCTCTCGTTCTGATTTGGCTTGTCGTTTGCCCGACGCTTCAACACCAGCCAGCGCTTAATAACCGCGTACCAAGATCCGAAGACACTGTAGACGCGAACGGCAATCGCTGGTTAGCGGTGAAAGTGATTGGCGGACAGGAACTCATGCACCGAAGCGCTGGCCGAAAGGCGAGTGAAGTCGCGCAGCCGGAATGGCGCGTATAATTTTTAACGGCCATGCAGAATCCGCAATATGCGCTGGTCGCCTATGTCCGGCACCCGGTAGGCGAATTCATCGAGAGGCTCCGGAAAGAACTGCACCCGTCCCTGCCCCATCTGCCTGCCCATGTGACCATCCTTCCTCCGCGGCACTTGCATGGGCTGGCGGGCGCATTGCCCGATCAGGTGGAAAACTCCGCGCTGGAGGGATTGTCAGAGCGCTGCCGGGAAGTGGAGTCTTTCGAAATCACGCTAGGCGAGGTGGAGACGTTCGTACCGGTGACTCCGACGGTGTTCATACGGGTGGAACGGGCGGCCTACCGGTTGCGGGAGTTGCACGACCGTCTCAATGCCGGCCTGCTGTCGTCGGAGGAGCAGTGGCCGTACATGCCTCATCTCACCGTAGTGAAAATGGAAGCGGAAGAGCAGGCGGTGCAGGCGTTTGAAATGGCACAGGATCGCTGGAAACAGTACGAAGGAGAAAGGCGCGTGGCCGTAGAAGAACTCACTTTCGTACGCGAAGGCGAAAACAATACCTGGGTCGATTTGGCGCCGATCCGGCTCGGCCGAAGCATGGTGTCTCGCGCACGGTAGTTCCTTCCAGCCGCCCCGCAGGCTATGTCCACTAGTACACCCTCCTCCCGTGCATTGCGAAGGTGCAACTGCCGCTGTACATAAGAACTAAGCCCTAAGGTCACGTGGTAGAGCTGCATCTTTCGCTTTTGGCGTGCTGCCGGGAGGGCGGCGAATGCAGATTGGCGTTTATGGATCCGGCTATCTTGGAACAGTTGTTTCCGCCTGCCTGGCTGATTTTGGCACTCCAGTAACCTGCTGCCATTCCGATAGTTCCAGCATGGTCGAGATGGCCCAGGGCAACGTGCCCTTTTTCGAGAAGAACCTGAAAGAGGTAATCCGGCGCAACGTGCGCTGCGGACGCCTGGTTTACTCCACTGACATGGATTCGTTTGCGAAGCGGGCGCAAGTCATCTTTCTTGCCGAAGATAATGCCGAGCGGCTGAGTGACATTGCCCTGCGCATCACGCAGCTTGCCCTGAAACCGCCGGTGCTGGTCATTGTGACTCCGGTAGCGGTAGGGACGGCGTCGCGGCTGCAAGAGCAGCTCGTGGCAGCGGGCAAGAAGGCGACGCTGGTTTCCCAACCGATGTTCTTCACCAACGGATGCGCCGTCGAGGACTTCAACTGGCCGGACCGCATCGTACTCGGCACAGCGTCCAATGAGGCGGTGCAAGCGCTCAAGCAGATCTTTCATCCTTTGGTGATGCGGGGAGTGCCGGTCATCGTTACGAACCACGAAACCGCTGAACTGGTGCGGGAGGCGGCCACGGCATTCATCGCGACGAAGATTTCTTTCATCAATGAGCTCGCAGCACTGTGCGAGCACGTCAATGCCGACGCGGTGAATCTCTCGCTTGCCCTGGGACTGGACAAGAAAATCGGGCCGCGCTGTCTGCAGGCCGGTGCGGGCATGGGGGGACGCTTCGCCGAAACCGAAATGGAAGCGCTAGCCGAACTGGCAAGTGCAAAAGGGGTTTCGCTGAAGGTGCTCAGCGCCGCGCGTGAAGTGAATCGCAGCCTGGCAGAACGGCTGGTGGAAAAGATTGCTCGCATGATTCACTCGCTCGAAAATAAGGAAGTAGGCATCCTCGGACTGGCTTTCAAGCCAAACACGAATTCGGTGGCAGGATCGTCGTCACTTCACCTGGTGCAAGTGCTCCTGGCCAAGGGCGTGCGGGTTCACGCCTACGATCCGGTTGCGATCCCCGAGGCCAAGCTTCAACTGGACGGGTCGGTGAAATATTGCGAGTCGGCCTATGCCGCGGCGGAAGGCGCCGATGCTCTGGTGGTGGGCACGGGGTGGCCGGAATTTCGCGCGCTGGATTTCGACAAAATTAAACGGCTGCTCAAGCGGCCTGTTATCGTCGATACCAAGAACCTGCTGGACGGAGCGCGCCTGCGCTCGATGGGATATCAGTACGCCGGGGTTGGGCGAAGCTAAACCGTAAATTCTCGCCGCGGCAGACGTCATTTCCGAGCATGCGAAAAGCGGCGGGAGTGACCCGCCGCTTCTCATCACAACAGGGTTGAATTAGCGGCCTTTGCGGTCGCGGCGGAGGTCGCGGCGATCGGCACGGAGGTCGCGGGTATCAGCGCGGCGGTCGGCACGGTCATTTCTCAGATGGCGGCGGTCATGGTTGACGTCACGCTGATCGCGGTTGCGGTCCATGCGGTCGTGGTGCAGATCGCGGCGGTCGGCGCGCATATCGGCGCGCTCCTTAGCAGCGTCAGCCTTATCGCCATTCCTGATGTCCTGGCGCATTTCGGCGCGGTCGTGGCGAAGGTCCCGACGGTCATGGTTAATGTCGCGCTGGTCGGCATTGCGATCCCTGCGGTCGCGGCGCAAGTCGCGGCGGTCGTGACGAATGTCGCGGGTGTCGGCGCGCCGGTCGCGGCGGTCACGATTCAGGTCACGCCGGTCCTGGGCGCGATCGCTTTGGGCGAAGCTGCCGATCGAGAACAGCACAAGCAAGCTCAGGCAAATGAAGCTCTGTCGCATAATCTGGTTTCTCCTCCGATCCATCCTCGGTACGCCCCATAGGAACCCAGGGCTGCACTGAAAGTTTCGCGTAGGAGGGCGCAGAAAAGACAGTAATCAGCTGGTCCCATTTCGGTACTTTGGTAATGACGATTAGCGGTGAAGAATCGCGCTGGAAGTACTTTTCCACGCCATTCACAGGAAATGAACAGGGCTAAGTGCTTGTGAAGGTTGAGCCGAGGCCGGCGGGCAACCAGGGTTCCAACGTGCTCAAATTGGGCGGCGGGCGCGCAGGTTGAGACGCCAGTAATCGAGCTCCAGCGGCGGGTCGGCTTCTGCGGCCTGCGCAGTCAGCTCCGCAAGGAACGCCCGCTGCATATCGGCGTTCGGCAAATGCTCGAGAAAGCGGTGCAGGATAACCTTGGCAACGAATTCGCTGAACTCCGCCGGGCTGGCGAATTGCGTTGGCGCGGGCACCAAGCCAACATCGATGTCAGTGAATCTGGCGTTTTGCAACTGCTCGCGAGCGGCATCAGGAAACGAAAAGACCCAGCCGTGCCGATAAGCGCCTACGTAACGCGCGTAGGTTTGATTCTGGGCAAGCTTCGAGACGTGGTCGAGAAAGCGACTCAGATTGGGACCACCGCCACACTGCGCAATGAGCCATCCTCCCGGCCGAAGGGTCTGAAGCAAATTACTGAACAAGCGGTCATGGTCCGGAACCCAGTGAAATGCTGCAGTACTGAAGATCAAATCGAAGACTTGCCAAAAGGGAAGATTTTGCAGATCAGCAGAAACCAGGAAGGCTTCGCGGCTTGACGCCAGGTTCGCGCGCGCCGTCCGCAACATGTTCTCCGAGAGGTCGATTCCGACAACGCGACCTTTTGGCAGGAGCGATAGGAGCTCCGCTGTCAGCTTGCCGGTTCCACAACCCGCATCGAGAACACTCTCATCTCCGCGGAGCGCGAGTTGATCGAGAACCTTCTTGCCCCAGGTGAATTGCGGCGTGGAGATGCGGTCGTAAGCGGCGGAGTCCCACTCGCGAGATGGTAGCGGCATACTTCGTTCCACTTTTCTGGATCTTCGCTTGGCTGCCCAGACGAGGACGTGTGGGCCTACGCGGGTTGGATAGCTTTCACAGGCCCGCCAAGGCTCCGTCCAGGTCGGCGATGATGTCATCGGTATCTTCGATGCCAACCGAGATGCGCACCATGCCGTCGGTAATCCCAATGGCTTTTCTTCCCTTCTCCCCGAGGGCCGCATGAGTCATGGTTGCGGGATGGGAAATTAGAGTTTCCACACCACCCAACGATTCGCCGAGCGCGCATACCTGGACCTTCCTCAAGAGCTTATTGGCGTTGGATAGCGAGCCGGTTTCAAACGTGATCATCGAGCCGAAGCCCGACATCTGTTGCTGCGCAAGCCTGTACTGAGGATGATCGGGAAGGCCCGGGTAAAACACCTGTTTGACTTTTTTGTGGCGGGAAAGAAAATCGGCGACGGCACGCCCGTTCTGATCGTGCTTCTCCATGCGGACGGCGAGAGTCTTCACCCCTCGTAGCACCAGCCAGCACTCAAACGGCGACAGGATCGCGCCCACTGCTTTCTGAATGAAACCGAATTGCTCCGCCTGCTCGGGCCGCGCGCACACGACTACACCGCCTAAACCATCGCTGTGGCCGTTCAGAAACTTCGTCGTTGAGTGCACGACCATATCAGCGCCGAGGGCGAGAGGCTTCTGAAAATAAGGAGACATGAAGGTATTGTCGACCACGAGATCGACCTTCTTGCGACGGCAAATTTCAGAAACCGCACGAATGTCGGTGATGCTCATCATCGGGTTCGTGGGGGTCTCGATGTAGACCATGCGCGTGTTTTTGCGAATGGCACGCTCGACCTGGTCGAGCTCCGTCGTGTTGACGTAACTAAATTCCAGGCCGTAATTGACCAGCACCTGATTAAAAAGGCGCGGCACGCCTCCATAGAGGTCGTGGCCACAGACGACGTGGTCACCAGACTTGAACATCGTGCAGAGTGCATTGATGGCTGCCATGCCGCTGGAGAAGACGCGTGACGCGACACCCCCTTCGAGAGAGGCCAAATTCTGTTCCAGCCGGGTGCGCGTAGGATTTGAGACGCGTGAGTACTCGTAGCCCTTGTGCTTGCCAATCTCTTCCTGCAAATAGGTGGAGGTGGGATAAATGGGCACTCCGATCGCGCCGGTCAGCGGATCAGGTTCCTGGCCTACGTGGATGGCACGAGTAGCAAAACCGGGTTGTCGTTGTTTAGGCATGGGGTGTGCTTAGTTTGGTTCTTCGTTTTTCGTTATTGGTTCTTGGTTGCTGGTTCTTGGTGGTTGTTCGTTCGTGGTTGTTCGTTCTTGGTTGCGGTCAATTACTATCCGGATCCGTTAAGAGCCAATAACTAAAAACGAAGAACCAGGAACCAAAAACTACGAACCAAGAACGAGGAACCAAGAACGCCCTTAAATTCCACCTTCGAATATTTTCTTGGACAGATAACGCTCGGCAGAATCGGGGATGATGGTCACAACTCGTTTCCCTGCCCCCAGGCGGCGTGCGACTTCGATAGAGGCGTATACGTTGGCGCCGCCACTGGAGCCGGCGAGCACTCCCTCGCGTGCAGCGAGTTCTTTAACCATTCCGAATGCCTGCGGATCGGTGACCATAAATACCTGGTCGCACACGGAGCTATCAAAATTTTTCGGAATAAAACTCGTGCCAATACCTTCGACTTTGTGCTTGCCCGGTTTGCCGCCACCGAGCACGGAACCTTGCGTCTCGACTGCAATCGCAAGAACGCCGGGGAGCCGTTGCTTGAGGTATCGAGCGACACCAGTAAAAGTTCCTGCCGTGCCGGCGCCGATGGCGACGGCGTCTATGCGGCCGTCCATCTGCTCGAAAATCTCTTTGGCTGTAGTTTCGTAGTGGTAATCGGGATTGGCGGGGTTCTCGAATTGCGCAGCCATGAATGCGCCTGGATTCTCAGCGGTGAAAGCCTGCGCGCGATTGATAGCGCCTTGCATGCCCTCGTCGTCCGGAGTGCGAATGACCTCGGCGCCGAGGGCGCGCATGATCATGACCTTTTCCTCCGAGAACTGCTCCGGGACAAACAACCGGACGCGATAGCCGCGATTGACACCAATGAGAGCCAGCCCGATGCCAGTATTGCCGGCAGTGGCTTCCACGATGGTGGAACCTGGGCGGAGGCGGCCCTCCTGTTCGGCGCGATTGATAATGCCAATGGCGGCGCGATCTTTTACGCTGCCGCCGGGATTGAGGTACTCAAGCTTGGCGTACACCTCGGCCGCACCTGCAGGAACGAGCTTCTTCAATTTGAGGATTGGAGTTTCCCCGACTAGCTGGGTGATGTCGTCGGCCACGCCCGGGCGGGCACCCTCGATGGACTTCATGGGCACCCTACAGGGTACGGAAGGAAGCGAAAAGCGTCAAACGCGAAGGGAGAAAGCATGCCGGCAACGCTTGGCCAATTCTATTGCTGCGCTTCGGGCCCCTTCTCCTGGCCTGGGAAGTAGCCGCTGCGGGTGCGGACGGTGAGCTTACCGTAACCTTTGGCCCGAGCGTCAACGTGGATGGCGCGATATCCGCCAACGCTCTTGGGAGTGGTGGGCTTGTAGCCGATCGTGTACTGATTGCGGATATCGTGAGCGACCGTGCTGCTGATTTCGTCGACCTCGCTAAGGTCTTTGGGAAAGAAAGCGACCCCGCCGGTTCGGGTTGCCATCTCCTGCAGGGCACGGCGGGCGCGGCGCTGCTTCTCTTCGCCCAGCAGTCCGATCGCGTAGACGGTTGGACCGTTTTCCGCCTGCAGACGGCGAATAGCAGTTTCCAGCGACTCGCGGCTGGCGTTATCTTCGCCGTCAGTCACGACGAACAGAACCTTCTTCTCCAGCTTCGC
The DNA here is from genome assembly GCA_035691825.1 of Terriglobales bacterium. Lineage (GTDB taxonomy): Bacteria > Acidobacteriota > Terriglobia > Terriglobales > Acidobacteriaceae > Gp1-AA122. The sequence continues at coordinate 14,027 of DASSIO010000263.1, forward strand.
GTTCTTCTTTAAGTGGTCGGCGGATGCCACTACGGCGTCGTAGAGAGCGGTGCCACCGCGCGAATCGACTTTCTCAAGCGCTTCGCGGAGCTTGGGAATCGCGCCGGTGAAGTCCTGATCGAGGTAGTATTCGTCATTGAAGTTGACTACAAAGACCTCGTCCTGCGGATTGCTGGAGCGCACCAGATTGACAGCAGCTTTGTTCACCTTATCGCGTTTCTCGCGCATGGAGCCGGAATTATCGATCACGATGCCCATGGCCACGGGTATGTCCTCGTGTCGGAAGGAAGTGATGACCTGCGGCTGGTTGTTCTCGAAGACAGTGAATGCTGTTTTGCCGAGATTGGTGACCAGACGCTGTTTTTCATCGAGCACTGTAGCGTGCAGGATGACTTCTTCCACCTGCTTCTTGAAGACAAAAGTGCCGCCCTCCTGGCCGCTGGGCGCCTGGCTTTGGCCGCCGGCTGAGGAGGCAGGTTGTCCGGCTGCGGCGCCGTTTGCGGGGTGTCCCGCAGCTCCTGGCGCGGCTCCAGAGCCCGAGGCCGGCTGCGAGGGATTGGCGGGTGCGGATTTCACGACAGTAGGCGGCGGGGTGACGGGCGCCGGGGGCTGAGTTGGCTCACTGCCACTTCCGATACCCACACTTGGTGGGGCCGATTGCTGCGCGCCTTGGGCGCTGCCGCTGGCAGAGGAAGTGGCGGACCCGACTGGAGAGGACACGGGCGGATTGGATTGCGTGGCTGCTCCAGCGCTGGAATTCGGCGCCGGCGTAGGCTGAGGAGTGTTGTTCGGCTGCTGCGAAGTCCCCCCACTACTTGGAACCGGGGTGGGCGGTGGAACCGAGGACAATGGCGGCTGCGGCGGTACGGTCGACGGGTTTTGCTGTGGAGTGCCGGTACCCGACTGCGCGAGTGCGCTCCAGGTCCATAAGGTAATCAGAAAGATGGCAAAGATCAGGCGCAGCAGGGCACGGTCATTCCGAAGGTGCATAGTATCCCGTTTTGGCATAGACCCGAAGCGGCGGCAACCCCTTGGGAGGGATTAGCTTAACTTTAATCTTACGCCATTTGCCGTCTCGTACCGGGTTCTTTGGACGATAGCCGAGCACATATTGGTTGCGTAGCTCGATACCAATTTTTGTGGCCACGTCCGCCAAGTCATTGGGATTGTCGATAGTAAATGCACGCCCTCCGGTCAGTTCCGTAATGTCGCTAAGTAGTTGTGGGCCTAGACGTTCTTCTTCAGTTGGAAAGTAATGATCGTAAATGCCGATCGCGTAAATGAGAACGTCGGCCTCTTTCACCAGGTTCTTAATCTCGCCTTCGGTATAGCGGCTGTGGTTGTCTCCGCCATCAGAAATGATGAGCAGGGCGCGCTTAGGATACTTCGCCTGGCGCATCTTGCTGATACCAAGGTAGATGGCGTCGAGAAGCGCCGTCCGGCCCTTGGGAACGGTGTACACCAGCTTGCCCTGAATGTCCTCCACGGAAGTGGTGAAATCGGACATCTCATCCGGCTTGTCGGCGAAGGTGATCATGAAAAACTCATCTTGCGGATTGGCCGTTTTGAAGAACTCCATGACGGCCTCGCGGGCGCGCTCAATCTTGCTGGACATACTCCCGCTCATGTCGAAGATCACGCCTAGCGAAACCGGGGAATCCTCACTGGAGAAGTGCCGAATGTCCTGCGCTTGCTTGCCCTCGAAGACTTCGAAATTCTCTTTATCAAGGCCGGTGACGAGACGGTTCATGGGGTCGGTGATGGTGACTGGAACCAGAACGAGGTCAACGTCCTTCTTAATGGGCTTGGTGTGAGTTCGAAGGGCCGGGTCCTCGATCAATGGCTTGGCCTTCGGCGGTTCGACGCGAGGCGCAACGTGCACGTCATCGGCGAGACTTTGACCGAGACAGGCAGGAACTATCCAGAAAGCCGTGGCAACCAAGGCAAAGACCAAAGACGAGAAACGGAAGAATTGGACTACAGGCCGCATAAATCCTCTAGGGGTCCGGTAGGGGGCCGAGTGGAGATGTCGGGTTGCAATCGGGCGGGATGACCCGCGCCCACAAGGGCGGGCCATAGCAACTACCTCTCTGGCAGGCGATAGTACCATGCCTAAAAGACGGAATGGCAGACTTTTTGTTGCCTGCCTTTCAAGCAACACATTGGCAAATTTTTGCCGTTTGAAGGACAGAAGGCGGTACGCACTGCGATTTCGCACCGAAGTTGCTAGAATGCAAGCCTCCCTAAATTCATGGCTTACATTGCTCCCTTCCGAGCCCTTCGTTACGACCCCTCGCGGGTCGATCCCAATAAAGCAATTACGCAGCCATATGACAAAATCACGCCCCAGATGCAGGCCGGGTACTACGAAGCCAGTCCCTACAATCTGGTGCGCATTATCTTAGGGAGGAGGGAGCCTGACCAGGAAAGCGACAATGTCTACACCAGGGCTGCAGGGTTCTTTCGTGGCTGGCGGCGGGACGGAATTTTCCTTCAGGACACCCAGCCTTCCCTTTATGCATATTCGCAGCGTTTTACGGTGCCAGGCAGTGACGCCGATCACGAGAGGCGTGGATTCATAGGACTGGGCCGGGTGGAGGACTATTCCAAAGGGATCGTTTTCCGGCACGAACAGACGCTCTCAAAGCCCAAAGCAGACCGCCTGGAGTTGTTGCGCGCTACCCGGGCTCACTTTGGACAGATTTTCATGTTGTACAGCGACGCTGGGGAGGTTGATAGTCTCTTGGCGCCCGCCAGCGCTCCCGACATCAAGGTAACCGATGAGTACGACGTGCAGCATCGGGTGTGGAAAGTATCGGATCGGAGCCTGATTGAGCTGATCCGCGGCAAGATGAAAGACAAGAAACTGATCATCGCCGATGGCCACCACCGGTATGAGACCGCATTGAACTATCGCAATGAGCGCCGGGCAGCCGCGCAGGCTGTCGTCACCGGTGCACCGAGACAACGGTCGTCGACGGCGGCACTGCTCGAAACCAGCGAACCGGAAGATGCACCGTACGAAATGGTCATGATGACTTTCGTCAACATGAACAGCCCGGGCGTCGTAATTTTGCCCACACACCGGGTGGTTCATGGGCTGGTTTCGTTCTCGTCGAATGATTTTCTCAAGCAAGCACGAGGTTACTTCAACGTGGAGGAAGTCGATATCAGTGTCGATGCCGCTCGCGCAACCGGACTGCTCAAAGAGGCGGGGAGAGCCGGCACCGCGCTTCTGGCAGTTCTGCCGGATCGTGATTTGCTGCTGCACACACCTCGCGCAAACGGAAGGCTCTTCCAGGGCCTGTCGCTGCGCCAGCAGGCACTAGACGTCGTGCAACTGCACAAGGTCATTCTGGAAACAGTGCTTGGGCTTTCGCAAGAATCGATTCGCAATCAAGAAAACCTGACGTATGTTCGTGATACAGCTGAAGCGATCGGGCGAGTCCGGAGTGGCGGCGCGAATGCCGCGTTCCTCATGAATCCGGTGCGCATGGAGCAAGTTCGCGACATCGCATTTGGGGGTGAGGTACTACCCCAGAAGTCGACCGACTTCTATCCCAAGCTGCTTTCGGGATTGACGATTTATGCGCTGGATTAGGCGGCGCCCAAAGCGAGCAGCGAAGATACTGTTTTGGCTCGTGCTTCTGATTGCGGGCAGCCTTTGTGCGCTTCTGATCGGCGCGTCCAATGCCGACGAGAAGCGCGTTTCCATATATTCCCCGGTGGCGCGTTACTCACTGAATGTAATTTCACGGGATGGGCGCGACTACGTCGGACTGCTGGAAATTCTGGAGCCGCTGGGAGCGGTAAGCGCCAAGACCGAAGGCCAGAAATGGCAACTCAAATTCAACAAGGTTGACGCACAGTTCATCAACGGTAACAATCACGGCCGAATTCTCGGACGAGATGCCGAACTCAACAGCAAATTCATTCTCGAAAACGACCGCGGTCTGGTGCCGCTCGATTCTCTGGTGACTCTGCTGCCGCGTTTCCTGGGAATTCCAGTAGTTTTTCACACGACAGCCAGGCGGCTCTTCATCGGTGAAAACGGTACTACCTACACCGCACAGCTGAGCGGTACGGCCCCGGCGCTGGTGTTGAATTTCACGTCGCCTGTAAATCCCAGCATCGCGACGGAACCGGGAAAACTGCGGATGGTGTTTACCCGCGATCCGGTGGTAGCTTCGGGCCCGCAGGTGGTCACGTTTAATGACAAGGCCATTTCCTCCGCCACTTTTGACGAAAGCAATGGAGCCGCAGCCATCACCCTGAGCGGAAACGTACCTCTGCTGGCGAGTTTCGGGAACGACGGTCGAACTATTACCATCACGCCCGCACCTACGCGGACTCCTACAACCCAGGCGCAGGCGCCGGTTCCGAGCACATCAGCGCCGCCGGCACAGGCTACTCCTGCGTCTCCTGCAACGGCGCAATCGGGAACGGCTCGGCAAGTGTTCGCGGTAATCGATGCAAGCCACGGCGGCACTGACCGGGGAGTCACATTCAATGCGCAACTTTTCGAGAAAGACATAACTCTGGCTTTCGCGCGCAGCATGCGGCAAGAATTTGAGGCAAAGGCAATGCCGGCGTTGCTGTTGCGCGATTCCGACGCGGCGATGACGACCGACCAGCGCGCGGCTCAGGCAAATATGCTGCATCCGGCGGTTTACATTGTGATTCACGCCGCTTCCGATGGAAATGGAGTGCGCGTCTACACCGCTGCCCTGTCCAACGAAAGTGGAAGTAAGGGAATTTTCATTCCGTGGGCGACGGCGCAAGCGGGGCTACTCGCGACTAGTCAGGCAATAGCATCCAGTATGTCGGCCGAGATCGGTAAGCGCGTCCCCGTGAGAGTGCTATCGGCTCCGCTCCGCCCGCTCAATAACCTGGTGACAACGGCAGTCGCGATCGAGATTTCACCGCGCAAGGACGACTTCAATGACTTGACTGCAGCTGACTATCAACAGGAAATAGCCGGCTCCGTGGCAACCGCCGTCCAGGCAATGAAGGAGAGGTTGGAGGCGGCCCGTTGATCCCGCGCAATCTACAGATCAGCATGGTGGTGCTGTTCATTGCTGTACTGCTGCTGGCCGTGTACATGCGAAACATGCGAGGGCGCGTTTCTCAAAGCCCAGCGGCAGGCGATGCCAGGCCGATTGCGCCTCCTGCCGCGGGCCCCAGCGAACAGGCAGCGCTTTATGTGGCGTACGACAGTCCGGGAATTCTGCACGCCCAGCCAGCGCGTATTCCACTACCCTCGGGGCGCCAACAACGGGCGCAGGAATTGTTGCAGGCTCTCCTGCAGATTTATCTTGGCAAGAATTCGCCGCACGCGCTGCCGCCAGGGGCGGATATTCGCGACGTCTACATTGTTGATCCCGGCCTCGCAGTTATCGATCTCAATGGCGCCTTTGCCGATGGACACCGCTCGGGAGTCCTGGTGGAGGAACTAAGCGTCGCTTCCCTGGTCCAAACACTGGGAGCCAATATTCCCGGCCTAAACCGGGTCAAGATTCTCGTGGATGGGAAGGAGCGAGACACGCTGGCAGGACATGCGGATCTGTCTCGCTACTATGAAACCGCGGTTGTAGCCAAACTTGCGGAACAGCTGGCGAGTGCGCAATGAGTCACTGTCTGTGACGACAGCGCCTTGAGGGTCAATCCCGAAGGTAATCTGCAGGGCCTGCTGCCTACCTTGAGAAACTATTGAAACTATCGGTATGCAGGGGGCAGCAAGTACGCCGATGCCTGTCTGCGGCGTCGGCTAGGGGAGCCCGAGGAGAAATGAACGAACAGCAGCGCTGGTCAAGGTTTGTGCCCGCGGCAGCAAGTCTGACGGCTGCGTTTCTCGTGTTGGCCAGCGCGCTGTCGCCGGGCCTGAACCGCCATCAGACGCTGTTGGCTCAAATTGCCTTCGCGCTGTTCGTGGTTGCCCTTACATCTTCGATCGATTGGTCGCTCAAGTGGCGGCATCCAAAAAATTTGGTAGCCATTGCCTGTCTAATCATCCTGATTGCGGCCACCTCAGGCTTTTTCTGGTGGCGCGCCGGCAAAATCGTGGCGGAAGCCAGCTTTAATCCCGGCATCGCACCCTTTGAACTCACGGTTCGCAAAGTTCCAGTTCCGGTTACGCATTCCGATCACTTCATCATCACCCTGAGGCGCGGGCAGTATACGGTCACATCCTTTCGCTACTTCTGGATTGGCTACACGCCCCAAAAGGTCAGAATTGAGTGGCCCCGTCTTGAAAGCTTCAATGTGATCTTCGATGAGCGCTACGTTGCCACCTGCAAGTGGTCATGGGGAGCGCAAGCGATGTGGACGATGCAAGGGCCACGCGACGGCCAAGCTCCGGGCGATCAGCCGTGAACTTCTTGAGCAACCGGGGCCAACTGGCGAACTGAAGCCCTTTGCCAGCCTCTGCCTTTAGCCCTTGATACAATCCGATGGATGGTTTACCGCAGCGATAACCGGGCTGCCGACCAGATGCGGCCGGTCAAAATTATCCCGGAGTACATCCCGGCCGCGGAAGGCTCAACCCTAATCGAGGTTGGCAACACGCGCGTGATCTGCACGGCGTCGGTCGAGGAAACTGTCCCGGGTTTCTTGCGAAACAGCGGTAAAGGGTGGGTGAGCGCCGAATACGGAATGTTGCCGCGTTCTACTCTGACGCGGACGCCGCGGGACGTCAGCAAGGGCCGCGCCAGCGGCAGAACACACGAGATCCAGCGACTGATCGGGCGGTCGTTGCGGGCGGTGATTGACCTGGCCCGTCTGGGCGAGCGCACCATATGGATCGACTGCGATGTGATCCAGGCCGACGGAGGAACCCGTACCGCTTCCATAACCGGGGCCTTCGTCGCGTTGGGACTTGCGCTGGAGAAACTGGTAGAAGCGGGCACGCTCACTTCTGTTCCCTTGCGTGATTTTGTGGCGGCCGTGAGCGTGGGTATTGTCGATGGCGAGTTGATGCTCGACCTCTGTTACGAAGAAGACTCCCGCGCCGAAGTCGATATGAACTTCGTCATGACAGCAGGCCACAAAATTGTCGAAATCCAAGCCACAGCCGAAAACCGGGTATTTGATGAACGGCAACTTCGGGAGATGATCGCCCTGGCACGATCGGGTACGGACAGCCTCATTTCCAAGCAACAGGCTGTTTTGAGCGGGTTAACCCTTCGGCAGTGATCCTGAGAGATAACTTCGCGGGCGGGGAGTATTACAATTACTACTTGGCCCTTGGCGCGGGGCCAGTTGTCCCGGGCGCCAAATTCCACGCATTTATGGAGGACTCATGAAGCTTACCCCTGGAAAGTTGGCTGGTTTGAAGGCAGTCTCCAATGAGCGGGGCGTAATTGCCGCCGCAGCTATGGATCAGCGTGGCTCACTGCAGAAGTCGCTGGCGAAGGAGAAAGGCAGTGAGGTCAGCGACGCCATGATGGAGGAGTTCAAGTCGTTGGTGACCGAGGTTCTGACGCCGCATGCCAGCGCCATTCTGCTTGATCCCGAGTGGGGGCTGCCCGCATCCAAGCGTCGCGCCCGCAATGCCGGCCTGCTGCTGGCCTACGAGAAGACCGGATATGACAAGACTGGCCCAGGCCGTTTGCCCGATCTGCTCGATCACTGGTCAGTACGGCGATTGAAGGAAGCCGGCGCGGATTGCATCAAGATTCTGCTCTACTACACTCCTTTTGACCCCAAGCACATTAATGACATTAAACATGCCTGGGTCGAGCGGCTTGGGGACGAGTGCCGCGCCAACGACATCCCATTCTTCCTGGAATTCGTCGCCTACGAAGAAGGCGTGGATGAGAAGGGTGTCGATTTTGCCAAGAAGAAGCCAGAGGCGGTGATCGGGAGCATGCGGGAATTCACGAAGGACCGTTACGGCGTTGACGTCATGAAGGTCGAAGTTCCCATCAACATGAAATTTGTCGAAGGGGCTAAGTGCTACGCGGGACAGAAAGCTTACTCCAAGAAAGAAGCCATGGAGCACTTCCGCAAAGCTGCGGGCGTCGCGACGAAGCCGTTCATTTATTTGTCGGCTGGGGTCAGCAATGCAGAATTCACGGAATCGTTGGAGTTGGCGGGCGAAGCCGGCGTGAAGTTCAATGGCGTGCTTTGCGGCCGGGCCACCTGGAAGGATGGCATTCCGGTTTACGCGAAACAAGGACCCGAAGCGTTCCGGAAATGGCTGCAGGACCAGGGAGTCAAGAACATCAACAACGTCAATGAGCGGCTCAAAGCGGCGACATCATGGCATGCCATGTATGGTGTCGAGCCTGCAATGGCCGGGGCGTGAGAAAGCAGCCACGAATCAACGCGGATGTTCACGGATCGGCCAGATAAAGTTTGTTTGTGGCCGAATTGTCCTTGAGCAGCGCGCGGGTTTCTGCCGCGGGCGGGCTAGGCCAGGACATCTTCCCAAGGACAGTGGTCTCGCTGTAAGCGCTGCACCGCGGCGCGAACCAGGTAAGGGCCTTCTGAGTCTCGCAACCAGACGATTCGGAAACGAGCCTTGAGGCTGCCGTATTGAACGAGGATCATATCGCCGCAGCGCAACTGGTGTTCGAGGCCGATCAGCAATGCGCCCTGACGACTGATGTCATGCGCCAGGGCGTATTGAGTAAACCACGCTCCCTGCAGGTTCACCGCCCAGACGCGCACTGGCAAGTCTTCAATAAAAGGTGAGGGGCGACGACTGGCACATGTCGAATTTGTTGTCTCGGTGATGAACAAAGCTGCCTCCTGGTAAGCAAAGACCTGGCTTTCGGTTTATCGGCAGGGGTACGAAGAAGATTAGGGTGCCAACTAGTTATTGGTGGATGGCCTTTCGTCACAATCCTGTTACATCGGGACGGTTCCCGTTCCGGCTCTGATATCTTTTAAACGCTTCCAGGAGAATTGATTGCCAAGTCTTATATCTCGACCCACTCGCATCGAAGCCGCAGGCAACAAACCGAAACTGATTGACGAATACATCGGGAGAGTGAACTCGCAAACCATGTCGGTCAGCGTGGCCCATATGCGCAGCCCGGAAGGTTGGAGCGAACCTGGACAAACACCGGAATTCGATGAATTTACCGTCGTGCTGAAAGGAACACTTCAGGTGAAGTCCAGGCAGGGGTTGATGCGTGTGGAAGCGGGGCAGGCCGTCATCGCTCATCGCGGAGAGTGGGTGCAGTACTCGACGCCGAGTGCAGGTGGGGCGGAGTACATCGCGGTATGCGTGCCCGCATTTTCGAAGGAGACGGTCAAGCGTGATGCTTCTCAGAGAACAGAGGTCAGCAGATGAGGCATGCCATCCTGGGCTTGGGCGGTGTAGGCGGCTTGATGGCGGCATGCCTGGCAAAGTCTGGTGAACAGGTGACGGCTGTTGTCCGAGGCAATGCTGCAGCGGGTCAGAGTTCTGTTCTCAAGCTGGAAAGTCCAGTGGTTGGAGATTTCTCGGTTGAGGTTAGTCTCAAGACCAGCGGGCCGCCGGTCGACGTTGTGTGGATTACGGTCAAAGCAACACAATTAGGGGATGCACTCCGGTCGTTCGGTTCGGCGCAATCGGTCCAAGCGGTTGTTCCTCTGCTGAACGGACTGGACCACATCGCGCGGCTGCGGTCGAAATTCGGCACCGAGAAAGTCATTCCCGCGGCGATCCGGGTCGAATCGGAAAGAGTCGCGCCCGGACATATCGTGCAGCGCTCACCTTTTGTGCGGCTGAGTCTCTCATCGCGAGCCCATCCGGTGTTGGATGCATGTACAGAAAAGCTTAACGCGATGGGCTTCACCTGCGAGTTTGTTGATGACGAGCCAACCTTGCTGTGGAGCAAACTGGTGTTCCTTGGGCCCTTTGCTCTGGTCACCACGGCGTATGGCAAGAACAAGGGAGAAATCGCAGCAGATGGCGTGTGCTGGCAAGAGTTCGAGGAATGCGTGCGGGAGGCCTGCGCCGTGGCTAAGGCCGAAGGCGCGCGGGTTGATGCGGCATCGGTGCTTTCGTTCGGGGCCAGTTTGCCCGGCCACATGCAAAGCTCGATGCACAAGGACGTGGGTCAGGGCAGGACACCGGAACTGGATGCGATCGGTGGCGCGATTCTCCGGGCGGCGCACAGGCACAATGTGGCGGTTCCGGTTACGGAACGACTGGTCGGCCAGGTGCAGCGTCTGGCCGGGGTGGCGGTGTAGGGATTAGGTGGTCAGGACATTTCAGAGTGCGCCAAGCATCGCAGAGTGTAACGCCCCAGCTTCCTGGCCGAACCGCACCCGCTGCTCTCACTTGGACAGTTCCCTCAGGGGCTGAAGCCCGTAAATTCGGCGGCTCTGTTCGGCACGGCTGAAGCCGTGCCCTTTCACAACAGCCCTCCTCCGGCCACTAGCTTAAGTTCTCGTCACTCCCACTCAATCGTCCCCGGCGGCTTGGAGGTGATGTCGTAAACAACGCGATTGATTCCCTTCACCTCGTTGACTAAGCGGCTGGAAATGGTTTTCAGAACTTCATACGGCAGCGGCACCCAGTCTGCGGTCATGCCATCCTCGGAGTGAACGGCGCGCACGGTGCAGGTATAGGCGTAGGTTCTTTGATCGCCCATCACGCCCACGGACATCACCGGCAAAAGCACGGCAAAAGACTGCCAGATTTTGGTGTAAAGCCCGGCTTTCTTGATTTCGGTGACGACAATGTCATCGGCTTCGCGCAGAATCGCGAGGCGTTCGGGCGTCACCTCGCCGAGAATGCGCACGGCCAGCCCAGGGCCGGGAAAAGGCTGGCGCTGAAGAATGTCATCGGGCATGCCCAGGTCATTGCCGATGCGGCGCACTTCATCCTTAAACAAATCCTTTAAGGGCTCAATCAGTTTCAGCTTCATGTCCTGAGGGAGCCCGCCGACGTTGTGGTGCGACTTGATGGTTTGCGACGGGCCGCGCACGGAACGCGATTCAATGACGTCGGGATAGAGAGTACCCTGCACGAGCCACTCGACTCTGCCTTCTTCCTTCTCGATTCGATGGGCTTCCTCATCGAAAACGGCAATGAATTCGTTGCCAATGATCTTGCGCTTTCTTTCCGGATCGGTGACACCTTTGAGCTTGCCAAGGAAGCGCTCAGTGGCGTCGACTGCCACCAGGTGCAAGCCCAGTTTGTCACGAAGGTTCTGCTGCACCTTTTCAAATTCGTTCTTTCGCAAGACGCCGTTGTTGACGAATACGCAGGTGAGGCGACTATTGCCCTTTTCATCGCGCAAGGCACGGTCAACCAGTGTCGCGGCGACCGCAGAGTCGACGCCTCCGGAGAGAGCACATAGGGCACGCCCAGTTCCCACGGTCTTGCGCACATTCGCGACGGTTTCGTCAATGAATCGTTGCGCGGTCCAATTGGGCTTTGCCTCACAGATGTCGAGCACGAAATTGCGCAGGATGTCGGTCCCCAGCGGGGTGTGGTGAACTTCGGGATGAAACTGCACGGCCCACATCCGACGTTCGGGATTCTCTATGGCGGCGAGAGCATTTGCAGACTGGGCGGTTTGCCGGAAACCGGTGGGCAGCTCGACAGCTTCGTCTCCGTGAGACATCCATACCGCAAGGACCTTGGGCAGACCTTTGAACAGCCGCGAGCCATTCTGAATTTCGACTTTGGCATGACCATACTCGCGCTTGTCCGCCGGATGTACTTTGCCGCCGAGCGCGTAGACCATCAATTGCAATCCATAGCAGATGCCAAGGACCGGCAGTCCCATTTCAAATACACGGCGATCGGCGTGAGGAGCGTCGGTGTCGTAAACCGAACAAGGTCCCCCGGACAGAACAATGCCCTTGGGCGAATAGCTGCGAATCTCGTCGAGACTGGCGCTGAACGGGAGAACGACCGAGAAGACGTTTTGCTCGCGGATACGGCGCGCAATCAGCTGGGAATATTGCGCCCCGAAGTCGAGGACGACGATTGATTGGGTTTCCACGAATGAGTGTCTCAGAACGGAAGAATAGTGTAAAGCGACAAGAGGGTATACAGCCAGAGGCCGCTCGGTTCTAGCTGCCCAGCGAAGGCTCGGGAGGAAGCAGGCCAGGAATATCGCTAAGGATGTCGTCGTCAGAGGACGGTATGGCAGGAAACCTCGGCGACGGAGCAATCGGTGCCGCGAGTTGATGAGCCGGAGCTTCCGGCGGGTCGAGGATGGCCATATAGGCGGCGAATCTCGCCACGTGTAAGAAGTCTGCCGCGGCAAAATATAACAGCGCCATCAAGGCCGTGCCAGCGAACACAAGCCAGCTCGGCAGGACTGCGGCAAAGGCAAGCGGCACAAAGGAAAACGCTGTCCCGATCATAAAGAGTGTGAAGTGGATCAGCCCCAGTGCCGAAGTCGCCCAGCTGACCGCGCCGAGATTGCCAGTTAGAAAGCGGACGGTACTCGAGACGGACCCAAATGTGTTCTGGCCGGTGCCAAGTACGAACAAGGGAGCTGTCGAGAGCAGCCAATTCAGAGGAGCCCAGAGGGTGTACAGCAAGAGCAGGAGCAGAACAAACAGCAGAAAAACCATGCCCGGCCGCGGGTTCGCGTCGGTGGAGGCAAATCCCGCGAGGATGGCTGATCCGAAAAAACCGACGATAGCAGCAAGGAAAGCTCCCAGGCGCAAGAAGTTGAGACTGAGTATGGAGCGCAGCACCGACTTGTTCGACCGCGTACTGCGTGCCGGAGGCGAAGCGACTTCACCGGTTGTTAAGAGAGATTCGAGAACAGCGATGCGGCCGAGGGAAGAAGCGGCCAGCCAAAGAAGGCTGCTGGCGACGGCGGCGATCAGGATGGCAAATACCAGTCGCTGACCGCTGCCGGCGAGAATCTGAGCGACGGCGCGCGAGATCAGCAGCGGTTGGCGGCTGCGGAGGAACAGCAGCTCACCTCCACTCACGGGAAGCGTATCCAGGTACTCAAGAGATGTCCCAGAGAGCAGAGCCAGGGCCGCAGCACCGAATACCCAGCGCCAGGCTACCTCGGCCAGCCACGGTACGGGATGACGGAACGCTGTTCGCAAACCGCTGATTGTGGGCGAAGGCGCCGGCATGCTGCTCAAGCATACTGTAAAGAACTATTCACCACAAAGAACACGAAGGAACACACAAAAGATTACGAAGAAACACAAAGGATCAAGAAGAATGACCAATTAAGGGAAATCGCTGAGGTCAGATCGTACTTCGGTAACTTGTTCGACTGAGGAAGCGCCATTACGGTGAGCAGATCGAGGCTCATCGCATGATTAATTGGCGAGCTCGGCTCGTGGGATGGATCATTCTGTCTTCGCTAGCTCCCTCGAGCGTGGCAGGCAGCCTGCCGTCCAAGCCGGCCACAGTTTCTCTATTAAGAACTCGCGAAATACACGACGAGGCTGAACCTCGTGACGCCGAGTCCTGTTCATCGCTGGGCTATGTCGACGTCGCATTCAGAACGGAAACGGACGGCCCGCCCGCAGTCGGAATGGTCATCACGGACCCGCGCGGCAGGCGGATTGGATTTGACCCGCTCGCGAAAGAGAGCTGGCAGGAGTTGCCTCAGGCGCAGGGCTTCATTGAATGTGATCGCGACGAGGCTGGACGTCCGAATCAGTGCGCCGGGCATATACAGATCTGCGGATCGATCAGCGGCAACTACCAGTTGGAAGTAATCGCTACAGAGAACACGAAATATTTTGTTGCAATCGAGGCTACGAGTCAGGAGCAAAAAACCGCGCACGGCTTGCAATCGTCGGATTCGAGCGCTTCGGTCAACGCTGCAGCGCAGAAGGGGTCTCGGGACAGCTTTGTCCTTAGTTATTCGCGCGATCCCGCCTTCAAAGTAGCACTCACGCCAGAATTGCCGAACTCCGTTGCTGGGAACGAGTAGCGGTCGAGGAGATCACTAACCAAAGATCGCGGACAGGAATGTCCGCGCCGCACGAGTTACTTTACGACAATATTCACCAGCTTGGCAGGGACGAGAATCACTTTCACCACCTGCTTGCCGGCGATGGCGGCTTTGACCTTGTCCTCGGCGAGGGCACGCTCGCGAACAACTACGTCATCGGCCTGAGCAGAAACGACGATCCGGCCGCGGAGCTTACCATTGACCTGGACAGGAATCTCAATCTCCTCTTCCTTCGCAAGCTCCGCGTCGTATTTGGGCCAGGATGCATGGAGAAGGCTTCCCTTCTCTCCAAGCATCTCCCAGAGCTCGTGACAGAGGTAAGGCGCGAAAGGCGCAAGCAACAGAACCAGGCTGCGTTGCACGTCCGCCATGAGTCGACTCGGTATAACATCTGACCGCGATGAAACTCGTGCCATTCTCTCTTCCACTAGATAGAGCTCGTTAACCAACTCCATGATGGCGGCGATGCACGTATTGAAATGCCAGCGCCCCTGAAAATCGTCACTGACGCGCTTGATGGTCTGGTGAAGCTTGCGTTGAATCTGACGCGCTTCAGGCGAGAGATCACCGTTCGATGAAGGCTTACTTAAGCGTGCTTGCGGGCGAGCGTTGCGGACAAAAAAGCGGTAAACGCG